>CAKZZH010000031.1 GCA_937885345.1 uncultured Lachnospiraceae bacterium
CGGGACAGGCATACTGTATGCTCACTGGACAAACGGCAGTATTACGCTTCCTACACCCACCAGGACTGGATATACTTTTGCAGGTTGGTATACGGCTGCAAGCGGAGGAACACTTATCGGCAACGCCGGAGCGACATATACACCTACGGCCCCAATTACCTTATATGCGCATTGGACTGCCAATTCATATACACAGACTGTCAGTTACCGCCTTCAGAACGCTGACGGCTCATATCCAAGCACATATACTGTTGCCAAGACTCAGAGCGTAAGTTACGGAAGTACATTTTCTTATAACGCATCAGATATCGGGTTAAATACAGCACAGTATGATACAAGCGGTAAATCGGTTAGTTACACCGTTGCAGGTGCTCAGACAACAAACCTCGATATACCGAGAGTGACATATGTACTTACGCTTGGAAAAGATACCGGTATTTCAACCGTCAGCGGTGCAGGTTCATACAGATGGGGGCAGAGCGTAACGGTAAGTGCAGTGCTGAGCGCAGGATATCGTTTTAAGAATTGGGCAGGAAGCGGTGTATCTTCTTCCGACAGCGTGGCATATACTTTTACGATGCCTGCGTCAGCGGTGAGCTTAACGGCAACTTCACTGGCGCCTTATCCTTCGGCCTCCATCGTTGTTGATGCGCCGGAAACGGTGTCCGCCGGTAAAAACGTCGTGCTCAGTATGACGGACACCAACTCGGGAATTGCCGGTTACTATTGGGGTAAGAGCGTTAAATACACTGACAATGAGCGATCTGCTTTGCCCGAAAATGCCAAGACTGCACGGATAAGTAAGACAGTGACGGAGCCCGGAACTTATTATTTTACGGTGGAATCAAGGAGTGAATCGATCACAACGATAGCGATGACCTTCAAGCAGATCGAGCTTGACTGCAACTTCGGTATTATTGCATCTCTTACCGATGATTACACATCAAAGCCTGATGATATTGTGCCGATAAGCATCAATCCGATTTATGAATCAGTCAGTGCAACGAGTATTTCTTACACCGGACAGCCCGCGAGTATGTATGGGGCAGAAATCAAAATGAGATTTCCTTTGCCTGCAAGAAAGGGATGCACCTTGAAGGGATTCTCGCTCTCGCCCTTGGCAAATACGGGCAATAGGGAGATTATGGTCAGCGCGGCCGATTTTGCCCAAAAGTGGTATGCGATTTGGGACGATGCAATTGTTCCGACCGGCAAATGCGATCAAACGGGAATCTCCGATGAAGCGGTCGTGATGAATCTGATGCTCTACGATACCGCAGTCGGCGAATATAAAAGCGGTTCGGATATTGCGGGATATTATATCGGAACAGATGAAGAATATGTCAAAAACACTTATATTCCTGTAAGTAAGGACTCGGAAAACGGGTACAGGCTTAATGAAAAAGTAATTATAAGCCCGGCTTTCGAAGAGGAAGATGTATCTTCGCGTAAGATCTCTGTAAGCACAACTTCGGGCGCCGTGCTTGAAATAGCTGCCGGTGAGAATTTTACACTCTATGTATTTCCGGTCGACGGGGCAGGAAACGTAGGCAAAGCGATCCCTTCGCCATACACGGGGGAGGACGGTTTCACATTCTATCGGATAATCCTGGATGCAAACGGAAGTGATGCGGACCCGGCGTATATATCTAAGACGGATAAAGCGCAGAGAAGGGTTCTGTACCTTCCGGAGAAATATATCTATTCTTTTCCTGCGGCCGAACGAGCCGGGTATCATGGGCCTCACGATCCCAACAAATCAAATACTTCTACGACCTGGTGCGAGATAGGCGGAACGGGCCTTGTGAGCGGTTATGAATCTGTGACGATTCAAAGAGAGCAGACATATTTTGCAAACTGGATTGCAAATGTGTACACGATCACGTATGACAACAACGAGCCGGTGGGCGGAAATGTTGTGACGGATGCATCGACCGGTTCGGTTGGAACGATAGGAACGATTGGATCGACCGGTGCGCAGATCGGGATGAGCGCACGATTGCCTTCACTGCCCTGCACATATGTGACTTACAATGATGAGCCGGTAAATGTTGATTATATCAATGATCCATCGATCACCTCGAAGCTTGCGCCTTCAACTAATGTGATATATTCTCCCTTTGTCTTATCTTACCCGTCCGTTTACGGATGGACTTTTCTGGGATGGTTCGATAGCGAACTATATAAGATCGAATATGATCTTACCGAATCAGGTATATCAAATCTTCCTTACGTCGTTCCCGATTATGCACCCGCCGGCAGCCAAACCACTGCGTTTGCAGGCAATTCATATGACACGGATGCGATCGAGGTATATAGCTCATCCGGTAAAATATGCACTCATTCAGGGAAATATCAATCGGAAGGCAGGTGGCATTATGATTCGGATGTGACTTTGTATGCACACTGGATGGCTGACAAATTTCTTATCGTATACGACATTAATGAAGATGATGCGAGGGACTTTTTAAAGCGCGGCAGTGTATGTGAGGGAAGTGTAAGAAGCGTGTGCGGCGAAGAAATGCAACTTGCAATATATGACAGCAGCGTAATCCTGATCACCTCAAAGGCGTCGAAAACAGTTGTGAAAAAGGACGCTTTGGGATTTGAAGTAGCACATGTTAAAGCCTGGTCGAAGGATGCAACGGTTTCTGCAACAGAGGATGAAGATGCTGTTTTACAACAGATCGGAGTGATCAAAACAGGCGGAAAGATCACCTATGATAATCCGGTGAGTGTGAATGAACTTGTAGATGACGGTTCGAGTGCAGGCAGCGATTCTAATAGGATTCTTGTATATGCCGTTTGGGATTATGCGCCTGTTATCGAGGCGGGCGAACTTGTGATGACGGAAACGGATCTTAATGCAATAGCAGGTGATGAGAATTCAGAGAACCTTATTGCTGACTGGATCGTAAACAGAATAAATATATTCGATATCGAGGACGGTGTTCCCGAATCTGCGGATCTGATATGGGTTAAGATCATCGATGATGCTGCGCTTTGCACCGGCGAATCCATGCAAACGAAAAGTGCGGTATATCCGTCTGACGATCCCGATCTGCTGATCGGAGATATGGCAGTTCGCGTACGTGATATAGATATTTTCTTACAGGAGATGTCGTTTTTTACGAAACCGGCTTCCACGCAGGTCTACATTGCGTCGACGGATACTTTTGGAAATGAGACTGTCAGGGCCATAACGGTGTGGTTTCAGCCTGCCGGTTCAAACGAGGACATTGATGGAGATATCCGCCTCAATCATCCCAAGCTGTCGGCGGCTTACGCTAACATAAGACGAACAAGATTTATAGACGAGAGATTTTATAATGCATCAAAGTACGCCGATTGGGATAATTACAAGATGCTCGGAGCGCTTCGCCCAACTTCCGTATGGCTGGAAAATGAGGAATATAATATCGTGCTTAGCACTACTTTTGAGAATATCAGGAACTCGGTCTACAAAGCCAAATACGAATTCAC
Source organism: uncultured Lachnospiraceae bacterium (assembly GCA_937885345.1). Classification (GTDB taxonomy): domain Bacteria; phylum Bacillota; class Clostridia; order Lachnospirales; family Lachnospiraceae; genus Eshraghiella. The sequence goes on from CAKZZH010000031.1 coordinate 3,484, forward strand.
ACACGAGCAATGTCTGGCAACGCAGATTTATAACGACGGAGAAAGCGCATATCTCGAGATTGCAGCTGCAAGAGGCAGGGCGTATGCGGATTCGATCAAAGCGCTTCTGGCTGATTCCTATCTGGCAAAAGGCCATAAAATAACGAACCTCTCGGATGAGGGGGCGGGAAGCGTGACGGTTTTTACGGCGGACTGGATGAAACTTGTGCGAGAGTGGGGCTGTGAAAAGGAGGAAAAATGGAACAAATAGTTAAAGTGTTTATCGGAATATTTTTTATTTTTGTGCAGGCGTTTGTCGGACTTGGAATTACGACTGCTGCGATCTCTGCGTCTAATGCCGAGGATTTTGTTGCGGACGCAGCAAGCATTGTGGAGGCATCCGATTTCTCGGATGCCGTGATGGATAAGTTATACGAAGAAGCAAAAAGGTTTGGATACGAACTGTTTTATGACAAAACTGATTTGGACCTTGACGGTATTACGGATCTTGTTGCACTTAATCTCAAATATACATATTCGATTCCATTCATGAATGCGGTCTCGAAGGAGCATTACGCGAAGGCGTATGCGAGATAAATCAGTAAAGGGGGTGATTGTATGAAGGAGGTTCTGGAGGAGTACGCCGAGTCGATCATATATATCGTACTTGGAATCGTTGTTGTAGTCGGCGTAGTGATCGGTATCACTTCTATCAGCGCCGTGAAGTGACAATGCAAAATGACAACGCCTTACAGATTATGCGAAAGGAGGTGCAGTATGAAAAGCGTGATAAAAGAGTATGGCGCGATGATGATCTCGATAATCGGCGGGATCATGGTCGTTGCGGTCGGCTGCTTTATGTTTAAAAACGGGGTTGCCGGAAGCATTCTGATCGGGCTCCTCGAAGGAGCAATATAAGCAAAGGAGAAAAATATGTATGAGATTACAGAGACTTACGGGCGGACCGTGATCGCAGTAATAGTCGCCTGTTTTATTATGGCAGGTCTGATCGTGTATACCGGCGTGACCGCCGGGAAAGAGAATGCGCTGAGGGATATAGTCGTGAGCGCGGACAATAATTATAAAATATCCGATATTAACGATTTCTCGCATTCGCTTTTTATTACGAACGATATAAGAATTAATTATACCGGCAGAGCGGTTGTCGGAAGCGAAGAGGTGTACTATAAAGCATCAGATCTTCTTAGCGTGGAAACCGAAGCAAAGGACGTGCGTGTGAGAATGATCAGAGTCATTAATCGTGCGGATATGCAGAGGGTGGAACCGGAGTATTTAATAGACGGGTTGAAGGTGGACAGCGCTCCTGCAGACGCAAGGATCGAAGAGTACGAGGCCTATTGCTTCAGAGAAGAGGGCGTATACGAAATAACCGTTAAAGTAACTGCTGATGGAATGAACATTGTGAAATCGTTCGATATCGTACTAAATAAGGAGGTTAACATATCGCATTAAATAAGGAGGTTAATATGTGAAGTCAGTTATATATGGTTTTGTGTCTGCGATGATCGCATTTTCATTTTCGATGATGGTTCTTACAATCTGCGGACACATGTCGAGGCAAAGCGAATCCGACAGTTTGCTGAATGCTGCGATGGAGAGATCTCTGTCCGCGATAATGAATCAAAGCGGGTACAGCATGGCGATCGGAGACGAGGAGACTTTTGCCGCGGATTTTATGAACAGGCTGGTTGCCTGTTATGACAATGACGCTACGCTTATCCTTAACTTTGTTGAGGCCGACTATGAGAAGGGAATTCTCTCGGTAAGCGTAACGGAGCAATATACGAATCCTAACGGATCTGTTTCATCTAATGCGGTCACGAAGACCGTTATCATTGAGCGCGACGAGCGCGAGTCTGATCATTTGGTCACATATATGTATGTGGACGAATCTAATCCGGAGCTTGTTCTCCGGGATTTCATTTACAAAGTGTACCACGTCACCGACGGGGAGATGATCGCTATTGTCAAAAGCCCCGGAAAAGAGGGAGTGTGGGAGGATGCTGCCGGCAAAATCTACACAGCCGGCGATACGATAACTGTTTCATCGGATATTACATTTTATGCAAAATGATGCCGCCCAAGCCCGGCACACAGCTGTGTGCGCTCCGCGATGGGCTGAGGCGCTACGGTTATATCCGATAAGTCTTAACAACGAAAGGAGAAAAAATATGAAAGAATTTTTACAGGAGTGGGGAAACACTATACTTACGGCAATTGCGATACTGTCACTTATCGGTATCGTGGTATTTCTTAAACCGACTATGAAGAGTGCGTTTGAATCGACCTTTACAAGTTTTTCAAATCAGATGCAGAGCGCGGTTGATGATAATGCGGGAAGCGATGCGAGCGGCTCCGGAAGCGACGCGAGCGGCGGCGCTGCAACCGGTAACTGACAGGCAGCACATAAATAAAAAGAAAGAAGGAGATACAGATGAGCGATGTTTGGAATTATGATGATGCCATAATGCAGGGCAGCGCAAAGGCAGACGGAGCGATTATGGAGACAAGGCACGGAAGAGGATTTGATGTGGGTATCTTCGGGCCTCTCAGGAAATATGTTGAGGACCAGACGATAACGGATATCGACTATAACGGCAGCGATATATGGATGACCGACATTACGAACAGGCATTGGAAATCCGATATGACACTTGAGGATTCCTTTGTTCAAAGGCTTGTTCACGGTATTGCCAACTCGGAGTCGAAGGAATTTAATCAGATGAATCCTGTGCTTGAGGTGGAGACAGATGACCTTAGAATATCCGTTGTTCACCGCTCGATCGCTCAGACCGGCACTTCTTTTTGTGTGCGGAAAACACCCAAGGTGGAGCGTATAAATGAGAAGTATGCCGTTGAAAGCGGTTACTGCAGCAAGGAAATTCTGTCGCTTCTTGCGAACTGCATAAAGGCACATTTTAATATAATAATCTGCGGCGAACCCAGAGCCGGCAAGACCGAACTGGCTAAGTTCGTATCCGGTTACATTCCTGTTAACGAGCGGGTTATCACGATCGAAGATGTTCTTGAGTGGCATTATAAATCGCTTCATCCCGACTCCGATGTTATCGAGATGAAGATCAATAAGGACTTCGATTATTCCGATGGTATAATTGCTTCTCTTAAGCAGAACCCGATGTGGATAATGATTGCCGAGACAAGAGGCAGGGAGATAAAGCATCTCATCCAGTCTTTTACGACAGGAGTAAACGGTATAACAACTTTGCATACCGATGATGTGCGTAAAATCCCCGAGAGAATGATCAATATGTTTGATGACTCCTCTGATCCGGCGCGAATGGAAAGTACGATTTTCTCGTTCGTCGATGTCGGGATACTTGTGTCTCTTAGACCTGATGAAAACGGCAGATTGATGAGGGTTGTGGACCAGGTCGCTTTTTTTACCAACGAGGACGGAGTTCACGAAACAACGATGATCCTTGAGGACGGTAAATTCAGCAGAGAGGATATCCCGTGTGCTATAGCGAGACATTTTAAGAAATCGGGAGTCGTCAATCCTTTCGACTCTGATGAAGTAAACAGAAGGCTCTATGACCAGGGATTTGATTTTAAGAGTTATGCAAACAGGAAAAATAAGACATCGTACATCTCGCTCAGAAAGGGTAAGGGCGCCTGTGATGTCGGATAGGAGGCAGATTTGAAGAAGCAAAACAGTAATATGCTCAGGCTTTTGAGGAGCTTTAATTATAAGCGGATAATAAACGATATTAACGGGCTGGGCTACCGATACACCTTGAAGAATCTGATCGTAACGATGGCGATTTACGCTGTTGTTACGGCGCTTGTAGCTATAGCACTCAATCTTGATATTGCCTTTTCGATTCTTATGATCGCGGCAACAGTGCTTTTTATTCCCGGTCTTGTGCACAACGCATATAAGCGTAAGTACGATAAAATCTTATTTTCCGATGTTTCGCAGTATATCGAGCAGATGCTCTACTCGTTCAAGAACAACAGAAAAATATACAAATCACTGCAGGACATTATGCCGCTTTTTGAGACATCTCCGATATACGCGGATCTTGAAGAACTCAGTGAGAACATTCTGGCTGAAGGAAATGAGGCTGCGATCAAATACTTTGATGCGAAATATTCCTGCAATAAAATAACTACAGTTCACGGATTCTTTCTTGAGTCGGAGAAGATCGGCGGAGATATCGACGAAACGATAAATCTCCTGATAGATGACAACGCGGCCTGGAAAGAGAGAACGGAGGGCTTCCGTAAGGACAGGAATAAGTGGAGAACATCGATAATCGGTGCGATCATTATCTCCTTTGCGCTTTGTATTCTTATGGAGAAGATGCTTCCTGCCGAGGTCGGGATAATCGAGAATGTGCTGGTGAGGATCACTTCGGTTATTGTGTATGTCGCAGAGATAATGCTGTATTCGATCATGGACAGAAGGCTGTCTGTAAGTATGATCGGCAATTCGGCTTCAAGAAGTGAGAGACAGATCATCAGATATTATGAAGATTTTATGAGTCATGACAAAACTAAGATCCTGAAGAAAAGCCTTAAGACATCTCTTCCTATCCTGATAATTGCGATCGCTGTGACGTTTATACTGAAGAATACTTTTGTAAGTATCGCCGCATTTGTGCTTGCTGCACTTGTATTTTTCCGGCCGATGATAAGTTACAGAAGTCATGTCAGGATATTGAAAGAAGAAATACGGATCCAGTTCCCGTCGTGGCTTATGTCGATGGCAATGCTCGCGCAGTCAAACAGTATACAGGTCGCTCTTTACAAGAGTATTTTCTGTGCACCTGTCGTGCTTAAACCGGAGCTTACGACGCTCTGTAATGCGCTTACGGACGATCCCGACTCTGCAAGGCCGTACCATAATTTTATGAAGGGGTTTGATATGCCGGATATTACGGCTTCGATGAAAATGTTCTATGCGATATCTTCAGGCGCGGGTGCGGACGCAAAGAAGCAGATTAGTGATATTATCAAGCGAACCAATATGATGGTTGATAAAGCGGAGCGCCACGCCAATGACAATTTTATCGCAGGTCTGTACTCACTCTTTCTTGCTCCGCAGGTTGTCGGCGGCGCAAAGCTGATGGTCGATATGGTCGTGTTCCTGGTAATGTTTGCAGGAAGCGCTGCGACGCTCTACTGATTCACGGCAGGAAGGGCAAAGATAAATTCGGTTCCGACGCCCTCGGTACTGATCACATCGATGTATTCGCCATGTGCGTTTATGATATCTTTAACGATGGACAGGCCAAGACCGGTGCCCCTCTTGTCCTTGCCTCTCGAAAGGTCGGATTTGTAGAAACGGTCCCAGATCTTGGGTATGCTGTCTTTGGGAATTCCGATACCGAAGTCTTTGATGGAGGTGAGTATTTTATCGTTACGCTCACTGACGGAAATGATGATGCTTGAGTCGTTGTTGCTGAATTTGATGGCGTTATCAACGAGGTTGTAGATGACCTGCTGGATTTTACCCTTGTCGGCGCGGACCGTAACGGAGGAATCGCAGAAGACGAGTTTGAACATGATCTTCTTCTTGGAGCAGGTTCCTTCGAAAGTGTTGATGGTCTGCTTGATGATCTGAATGATATCGAAATCTGTGAGATCGAGCGGAAGACCTTTGTCGTTTACATTGCTGATGGTCAGCATATTATTGGTAAGTTTGGTAAGACGCTCGGTCTCGTTGATAACTATATTAAAATATTTTTCCTGCATTTCGGACGGGATGGTACCGTCCATCATTGCTTCAAGGTAGCCTTTGATGGAGGTTAGAGGCGAACGGAAATCGTGAGAAACATTCGCGATGAATTTACGCTGATAATCCGTTAGCGAACCGATTTCGGAAGCCATGTAATCAAGGGATGCAGCGAGACGCCCGATCTCATCGTTGCGGTGCATATTGATCTTCTCGGAGAAATCGCCCTTTGCGAGACGGCCTGTGCTTTCGGTTATTACTTCGATCGGTTTGGAAACATTACGAATAAAGATAAATACGAATATTCCCATAAGGAGCACTGCCGCAATAAGGGTAACATAGTTATAGTTGAAGATCCCGTAAAGCTCGGAGGCAATTACGGAGATGCTTTTTGCGAGTATCACATAGCCGCTGACCGCATAATTGTAAGTGATCGGATACATAACAATAAGATGATCTTCATCAAAAATATTATAGAATCGGTTGATCATATAGTATTTGTTTCCGGTGTCTGTCGGATCGAAAGCCGCAACTCCGTAATTGGAAATATTCTCGGTTCCTGCTACTATATCGCCGTTACGGCTGATAAGCATAACTTTACATCCGGTGTAATTGCTGATGATGTTCATTTGGTTCGATAGCGAACTATCATCTTCATTGCCCAGGTAGTATTCTTTACCGTAGCCTTCGGCAAGATATGTTGCTTCCTGATACATTTTTTCGGCTTCCTGTTGAAGGATCCTGTTACGGGTAAGGCTCGAAACAAAGATGGAAGTAAAAAGGAATCCACCGAGAATTATGATTACGAAACCGATTATGAATTTGACGATCAGTTTATTGTTCATGTTTGCTGCCTCGTGATCATTTGAGTTCGAATTTGTAACCGATGCCCCAGACTGTGGAGATGCTCCATTTCTTGTGGTCGTGGATCTTTTCACGAATACGTTTAATGTGAACGTCAACGGTCCTTGTATCGCCGATGTATTCATATCCCCAGATATGATCGAGGAGCTGCTCTCTTGTAAATACCTGCCCCGGTGACTTTGCTATAAAATACAGCAGTTCAAGTTCTTTCGGAGGCATATCGACATTATGTCCCATATATGTTACTGAGTAGTTACTGAGATTCACCGTTAAATCCGGGTATTCAACGCACTGCGGTGCTTGTGCGGGCACAGGTTTGGCAACGGGCTGAGGCTCCTGATAACGTCTGAGAACCGCCTTTACACGTGCAACAAGCTCCTTGGAATCAAAGGGTTTGATCATGTAATCGTCAGCACCGAGTTCGAGACCGAGCACTTTATCAAAAATCTCACCTTTGGCCGAGAGCATAATTATCGGCACATTGGAGTTCTTGCGTATCTCTCTGCAGACCTGGTATCCGTCGATGCCGGGAAGCATAAGATCAAGAAGGATAATGTTCGGAGCAAATGTGACAAATTGTGACAGAGCACTCTCTCCATCTCCTACAATAAGGGTCTCATAGCACTCCTTGGTAAGATAGAGCGATATGAGTTCTGCAATATTTTCATCATCATCAACGATCAAAACTTTCTGTTTCTCTGCCATATAAACCTCCTAATAGTGCTGCAGGTCGCGCTTATCGCGGCGCCGACCGGGCGCTTCCTGATCTGTCGCCGCTTCGGCGCCGCGCGCTTATTTAAATTCCACGATCGTTACGCCTGCGTCGCCTTCGCCGTATTCACCGAGGCGGAAAGACTTGACATGCTTTTGCGACCTTAAATATTCGTGCACTGCGTTTCTGAGTATTCCCGAGCCCTTGCCGTGAACCACGCGAACCTGTGAGATTCTGGACAGATTGGCATCATCGAGATATTTATCAAGCTCTATAAGTGCTTCGTCCCTCGTCATTCCGATAAGGTTGATCTCCGCGGAAATGCTTTGAACCTTGGAGGAACGGATCTTACCGATGTTTGAGGACTTGTCCTTGATGGAGTCGGTTGAGGATTCGTCCTTGAGGATCACAAGATCCGTCATCTTGACCTTGCTGCTCAGAATTCCTATGGTAACGGTCAGCATTCCTTTGGAATCCGGGAGCGTGTGGACCGTTCCGTCAGTGCCCATGCTTATAACATGCACGCGGTCGCCTATGTGAAAATCGGTCGCTTTGTGGTATTGGGAGCCGGAAGATTTGGACTTCTTGGGAGCAAGCTTTCCGATTTCATCGTTGAGTCTTCTCCGCTCCTTCTCCATTGCGGCAATGTCTCTGCCCATTCCGGCGCGGTTGATATTGCGAATGGCGCCTGCGGCGGTTTCTTTGGCTTCCTCGAGGATCTCCTTTGCCTCGGCCCTTGCTTCTTCAATTATATCATCAATCTGCTGTCCTGCCTTCTCGTTTTTATCGCGCAGGCGCTGTCTCAGTTCTTCGATCTCGGACTTGTAGTTTTCGATTTCGTAGCGTTCTTCTTCGATTATTTTACGGCTCTTCTCAAGGTCCGCTATAACATCCTCGAAGGCCCTACTGTTATCGCCAATGAGCCCGGAGGCGGCAGTAATGATGTCCTCAGAGAGGCCGAGTTTACCGGATATCGCGAAAGCATTACTTTTGCCGGGGATTCCGATCAGCAGTCTGTATGTGGGTGCGAGCGTTTCAATATCAAATTCGCAGCCTGCATTCATAACTCCCTGAGTGGAAAGCGCATATATCTTGAGCTCGCTGTAATGCGTAGTTGCAGCTGTTGTCACATCGCGGTCAAGAAGTGTTGTGAGTATTGAGGTTGCAAGAGCGGCACCTTCGGTGGGATCGGTTCCTGCGCATAGCTCATCAAACAGAACCAGGCATTCGCTGTTTGCTCTGGAAAGTATATATACTATATTTTTCATATGCGATGAGAAAGTGGAGAGCGACTGCTCGATACTCTGCTCATCACCTATGTCTGCAAAAACATCCTTGAAAACAGCCATCCTTGTCCCTTCATAAGCAGGAACGAAGAGTCCTGTCTGCGCCATCAGTGTAAACAGACCGATGGTCTTGAGAGTTACTGTTTTACCGCCGGTATTCGGGCCCGTTATTATCAGCTGGTTGTAGTCACCGCCAAGTTTGATATCTGTTGCGACGACGCTTTTCGGGTCGATCAGCGGGTGGCGCCCTTTGCGGATATCGATGATACCTTCGGCATTCATATAAGGCTTTACGCCCTTGTAGGAAAGGGCATATGCACCTTTGGCAAAGATAAAGTCAAGTGCGGAAAGAAGCTCATAATCGGTTACAAGCTCCTGCGTGTGAAGTCCCGCCATATCAGAAAGATTTGCCAGAATTTTACCGATCTCTTCGGTTTCGGCGATCTCCTGTTCACGAAGCTCGTTATTCAGCTTAACAACGCTCATCGGTTCTATAAAATATGTTGATCCGCCTTTGGACTGGTCGTGAACCATGCCCGGAACCTGCGATTTGTACTCGGCCTTAACCGGAATACAGTATCTTCCTGCGCGTGAGGTTATCACTGCGTCCTGAAGGTAAGTTCTCAGGGAACCGTTAAGGAGGCTTCCGAGTTCGGCCCGTATTTTATCGCCGGCATTACGGATGTGGCGCCTGATCTCTTTGAGAGCAGGGCTGGCGTCGTCGGCAATCTCCTCCTCGCTGATGATGCATCTGTCGATCTCGCGCCTTAGGTCGGGAACATCCCTGAGCGCTGCAAAGCGTCCTGTCAGAGAGTCCTGCGTCTCGCCGTTGTATTTTATCGCATCTGCAACGCAGCTGAGGTTCGATCTTATGCAAAGAAGCTCTCCGATTCCGAGAGTGCTTCCTACTTCCAGACTTTTGCACATAGCGCGGATATCGCTGATCCCTCCGAAAGAAAGCCTGCCGCTCCTTATGATCCTGGCCGACGCATCGGATGTTTCCAGAAGCGCAACCTCGATATCATCCTTATTTGTCATCGGCTTTGCAGAGAGACACAGGCGCTTTCCGGCCTCACTGCCCGCATATTCCGAGAGAAAACCGAGTATTTTATTATATTCAAGTGTCCTAAGTGTTCGTTTGTTCATAACATATGTATTTTACATTACTTTGAGAGAAACATCAATAATTCATAGATTGTTCATATTTCTTGTGTAAAATATTTTCTACGACTTGCGGCAGGGGCGATACGCGTCCAGAAACCGGTAGGGTATGACCTTTTTGGTGAGGCCGGATATTTAATTTGGCGGGGGTAAGTATGTCAGAGGACGAGAAGACTACCGAAGATATCGATAATACTCAGAAAAACAGTGATTTCGGGGATACCGGCAGTAAAACATACACCGGTGATAATGCGGATAGCACGAATAGTGAAGAACAGTACAGTCTCTATACGGAGCATATAGTTCCCGATAACAGGAAAAAGATTCGTAAAATGCTTACAAAGATCGCGGTTGTGGCAATTTGCGCAGTTGTGTTCGGCCTTATCGCCGGACTTATTATGTTGCTTACGATCAAAGTGGGCAGGAATGTTTTCGAGCAGGATGAAACAACCACAAGATCGCCTGTTGTTATAGACAATACCGTTCCGGTTGTGACGACACCGCCGGAAACCGATCCTACGACATCCGAGACGACGACTCCCGAGGAGATCACTTTACCTTCCGAATCACCTATGCAATCAGAGACAGAGAGCGTTACCGAGCCTCCTGCAAGCGATATGACGGGTGAGTCCGAAAGCACACTTTGGGATGCTGACACCGAGGCAAGACTTAACGATCTGAGTGCGGATCTCGACGTTCTTAAGGCCATAGTCAACAGATCCATGACCTATTCCGTTACGGTGACGTCAAGTAACGATGCAAATGTTTTCAATTCAACTTATCAGAATTATACGGAATCTTACGGATTCATTGTTGTTATAAATGACAACAACTGCTATATTGTGACCAAACTTTCGGCAGTTGAGGATGCACAGAGTATACAGGTTAAATTCAATAACGGAATAACATGTGCCGCTGAATATGTTGGCGGCGATGCGACAACCGGGCTTGCGGTTATAATGACTCCGATCGTGAATTTTGCGGGGGTTAATGTAGCCACCCTCGGCAGCAGTTTCAATCTCGTAAAGGGAGATGCGATAGTTGCGGTCGGAGATTTGTATGGTTTCGGTAACTCCTTCGGTTATGGCGTGATCACCGATACATCAAATATTGTCTCTGACACCGACTGCAGTTATAAGATCATAAGCAGTGATATACTTGTGGGCAGCACGCCAAGCGGCATTCTTGTGGACAGTAATTGTAATATTGTCGGACTTATAACCTATAATTATTCCGGTAATACAACGAGCTTTGTAAGAGCATACGGAATATCCGAGCTTCGCGGCCTTATCGAGAATATGTCAAACGGAATTGTGAGACCGTACCTTGGAATTAAGGGAATCGCGTCAACCAATTCCGGAATCGGTACCTCAGAACTGCCTGCGGGCCTCTATGTAACCAATGTTGAACAGAATTCACCTGCCTATACCGCGGGTATACAACTTGGTGATATAATTACATCGATCGGCGGCATCAAGGTCGAAGATGTGGAATCCTATATGGAGGTTCTTTCGTCGCTTTCTCCGGGAATGTCGGTTGATGTAACCATAAAGAGACAGGGCAGGACCGGATACAGAGATATTGTTTACGGTATTAAGCTCACCGCCGAGACCGGCGATATTACGGAAATACGATAAAATGCAATATTACAATTGACGGAAATATGTTAAAACGTAACGTTGCAATTGTAAGGAGATATAAATGGCTATAGCGGATTTTAAAGATAAACAGAATATAAGAGGTATATTTTACTGTCAGTATAAATCGACCGGAGTGACCAAGGCCGGCAAGGATTATTTTAATCTTAATCTTACCGATAAAACGGGAAGCATTTCCGCAAAAGTCTGGGATGTTACATCGCCCGGGATCAGGGAATTTGATGTCAAGGATTTCGTTGAGGCGACGGGAAGCGTGCAGATTTTTAACGGTGGTTTGCAGCTTGTTATCAGCAATATCAGCGTTGCGGAGCCGGGTACTTACGATCCTCATGATTTTATGCCGACCTCCAAGAGGGACATTGAGGAGATGTATACGCAGCTTCTTGCCGTTACCGACAAGGTCACGAATCCCTATCTTCGCAAACTTATCGATATGTATTTCCGCGAGGATACCGCTTTTATCGCAAAGTTCAAGGAACATTCGGCAGCCAAGGCGATGCATCACGGATTTGTCGGCGGCCTTCTTGAACACACGCTCGGCGTTGTGAGCAATTGTGACTGGATCGCAGACAGATATCCATGGCTCGACAAGAGCCTTCTGCTTACCGCAGCCCTCTTTCACGACATCGGCAAAATATACGAGCTCTCGCCTTTTCCTGATAATGACTACACTAAGGCCGGCGATCTGCTCGGTCATATCGTTATCGGCTACAATATGATCAATACCTCCATCGGTAAAATACAAGGCTTTCCGAATGATCTGAAACTTGAACTTGAGCACTGTATAATCGCGCATCACGGCAAGGAAGAATTTGGTTCTCCCAAGAAGCCCGGAATTGCTGAGGCGTTGGCGCTCACCTTCGCGGACGATCTTGATGCGAAGATGGAAATGTGCATTGAGGGACTTGATTCGATGAACGAGGAAGATGAGAAGGCAAGACCGAAGGGGCTTGATGCGGCGATAAGAAGAACCGGCGAATGGGACGTAAATAACTGAGAATGCCGGCCGCTTCAAAAATGATCAAGAGTGGTGACCGGTATGGAAAAGACCCAAAATAACGAACATAAGATTCATAAAAACATTGAATGCGAGATCCTTAAAAACAGTGAATACGAAATCTTTATAGATGATATGACGATAACAGGAGAGGGCGTAGGCAGGATTAATGGCTACGCTCTTTTTGTGAAAGATGCGCTTCCGGGTGACAGGATCATTGCGAAGGTTATCAAAATCAAGAAGAACTACGGCTATGGAAGACTGATGAAGATCCTCGTTCCTTCACCGTCAAGAGTTGATCCGCCATGCATGGTATCACGCGCATGCGGCGGTTGCAGCCTGATGGCTATGGATTACAAGGCTCAGCTGGAATATAAGAAATCCATTATCATAAATAATCTGAAGAGGCTTGGAGGAATTGATCTGGAAAAGGAGCCGGATGCCTCGAGCGTTTCTGATGATTCGAATACTTCGAACGCCGGCGATTTCACCCATATTAAAATGCCCGATGTTATAGGAATGGATGAGCCATACAGATACCGCAATAAAGCACAGTTCCCGATAGGAAGGGATAAGAATGGATGCATTGTTTCGGGGTTTTATGCAGGCAGAACGCATGATATCATTCCGTGTGAGGACTGCCTGATCGGTTTGGAAGCAAACCGCTTTATATTGGATGCGATCAAGTCCCATATGGAACGGTTCGATATCGAACCATATGACGAAGCGAGCCATTCGGGACTTGTGAGACATATCTTGATAAGAGCGGGTTTTGCTACGGGTGAACTGATGGTATGCCCTGTTATAAACGGTAATTCGATACCCGGTGAGGATGAACTGATCAAATCACTTCTGGCTCTGGATCTTCGAGATTACCGTATTACTTCGATTATTCTTAATTACAATACCGAGAAAACAAATGTGATCCTCGGTGGTAAATGCAGGACGATTTACGGAAATGACTATATCGAAGATTATATCGGTGATGTAAAATTCAGAATTTCGCCTTTATCATTTTACCAGGTTAATCCGGTTCAGACGAAGAAACTCTACGATATTGCGCTTGATTATGCGGACCTTCACGGCGGTGAGACTGTATTTGATCTGTACTGCGGAATAGGCACGATATCTCTGTTCCTTGCGCAGAAAGCAGGACATGTCTACGGTGTCGAAATCGTTCCTCAGGCAATTGAAGATGCGAAGCAAAATGCCGCGCTCAACAATATCAACAACGCATCTTTCTATGTCGGTGCAGCGGAAGAAATTGCTCCTATGTTATACGAGAAAAACGGCATCACAGCTGATGTTGTCGTCGTCGACCCTCCTCGCAAGGGCTGCGATGAGCGCCTCATCTCAACCATCCTTACTATGGCCCCTTCCCGTATCGTCTATGTAAGCTGTGATTCAGCCACCCTTGCCCGCGACCTAAAACTACTCCTCACCGGCGGTTACGAGCTGCAGAAGATTCAAGGCGTCGACCAATTCTGCCATAGTGGGCATGTCGAGACGGTTGTCTGTCTTTCCAAGGGGTCCACGATGTCCGGTGGACATCGGCTTTGGACAGACCGGAGCGGAGCGGAGACTGTCAAGAGCAAAAAGATCCGTGTGGAGTTCAGTCTGGAGGATATGGACACGGACGGGTTCAAGAAGGGCGCTACATATAACGCAATCCGGGACTGGATAAAAGAAAAGTATGGATATCGTGTGACAAATCTGAATATCGCGCAGGTTAAGCAGAAGCATGGGATCATCGAGCGTGAGAATTACAACAAACCGAAGTCACCTGACAGTAAGCAACCGGGATGTCCGGGGGAGAAAGTAAAGGCGATAGAAGATGCCATGAGGCATTTTAAGATGATATGAATATGAGGAGGAATTAAAATGAATTATTTAACGGATCAGGAAATTGATGTTCTTATAAGTGATATCAAGGCCGGCAATAACGATGCATGGGGTGATATTTGTCGCAATTTTGACCGCTATATTCATGAGTGCTGCTGGAAGAGATTAAGAAAATTTGATATGTCAGATACCTTTCGTATGGAACTGGAAGAAGATTTATATATAGCCGGATGGCAGGGTTTTGTATCTGCCATAAAAAACTTTAACCCTGAAAATGGGAAACTTCTGACATATGCGACATATTACATAAACGGAGAGATATCAAAGGAACTGGATCTTCAACTGAATCCGTTGGGACTTACAGAGAGACCGAGACCTGAAAAGAGGGAATCGGTCGAGACTGAAAGCAGTATTATCTCGCGTATTTCAATAGATGAAGACGTGGGAATACCGGAGAATGTGCTATCTTATGCTCTCATGCGGGGAAAATATAGTGATGAGGCTGAAACAGACACATCCGGAGATGGAAGTCTCAGTAGAATGTCAGAGATAGCAGGGCTTCTTAAAGATGAAAAAGCTAATAAAGAAGCACTGGCACAGTTGTTTTCCGAAAGCGGAATATCAGATCTTGGAGGATATAGCAATGAAAGAAGCACCCTTCAGATACTGGAAATATTAAAGCAGATTACGGATGAGAAGCATTGTGTATCAAAGGAAGACTTAAAGCGTCTGCTTCGTCTGTATCGCATTGGAAAATATAGTAACAGTACTTCTGTTGAATCAGATAATACATTCAATAAAATGATCGCCGAGATCCTGCTGGAACTTAATCCCGGGAAGTACAGCGATGATAATGACGGCGATTACAGGATCAAATATGACGGCTATACGGAAGATAAGCTGAATAAAAGCATTAAAAAGAATAGGAGCAGTTCGCAGAAGGTGGAGTCTGGATCGGCTCCGGTTCTGAATGGTCTTTCTTATGTACATCCTTTTACCTATGAGGAAACAGACTGGCTGATGCAGCTTGTAAGTTTTTCGGACATGCTGTCCTTGGAGGAGAAGGAGAGACTGATAGGCAAGATCATTGATACTGCCGGTAAATATTACACGACTCCATACTGGGATGGAAAAAGCCTTAAGTTCAGCCCTAAAGCGGTGCATGGGAGATTTACAGGGAGAACAACTAATGAAAAAGCCGGGTTTGCGGATAATCTGAAGACACTCCAATATGCGGTGAATAATCTGGGACAGGTGCGATTTAAGTTTAATCGCTACAATGCTGAACACGAACTGGTACCGACGGATGAATATGTGCATCAACTGAGTCCGTACCATCTGGTGGTTTATCACGACAATTACTATTGTATCGGACTTAAGAAAGGTGATAGTCGTGTGTGGCATTACCGAGTGGATCTGATGTCGGATATGGAACTGATACTGGACGAAGGAGGCAGAGTCGTTCCTGTCGAGATCACGGATTTCGCGGGTCTTCCGATATTTAATGTGACCTGGGATCCGGAAAAATATATGTCAGAGCATCTAAATATGGCTTACGATGAACCGCGGGATATCAGGATTAGGATAAGAAATACGGACTATACCATCATCCACGACTGGTTCGGGGATCATTATGAAAAGGTGGATGAAGTCACCGGAACGGATGATAAGGGACAGAAAGTACAGTATGATATTGTGAAAGTACGGACATCCCCGACAATGATAGTACACTGGGCGATGCAGTATGGGCGCAAGGTGGAGATTTTGGATGAGGAGATAAGAAATAATATAAGGAAGACTATATCTAAAATGGGTGAAACTTATGGGAAATAATGTTGGAATGATAATATATGGAGAAAGCGTAAATAAATTGGATCAATTTGATAAATCCAAAGGAGTATGGGCACTGTTTGGGAAAAGAAAAGATGATAAAGGAAGGTATATTTGCCTTAATGTCGGTAAAAGTGCAGATATAAAAACTGAAATTACATATGACATTAAACAATTAAATTTACGATTAAAAAGAGATGGTGAAAAAGAATATATTAATCAATTTGGTGAATCCTGCGACTTTAAATATAATTCTGGAAATACGCAGGAATACTTATATCCGTTTCTCTCAGAACAATATAAAGATTTCGTTTTTGTCCTGATAAACAACCAATCAAATGATCAGATATTTGAGCGGAAATTTGCATGGACTACACATTCATGTTATTGGAGAAATGGGAGACCTTTTTCAGAAACTAAAAAGAATTATTATGAGAAGCACGTCAAAAAAATTATTGGTGACATAAGTCCGGAAATAAACGACAAGGATATAAAGGAATGGATAAAATTCATAAAGTGTTTTAGATGAGTCTCAAAATCTTGAGGAATAAGAACGCCATAATATAGGTGTAACCGAAAACGCATTATACGAGGAGGTACCCTATGATAGAAAAGATTTACTTTGATATGGATGGAGTTCTTGCAGACTTTGATGGTGGTGTGACGAAGCTGTGTGGCTTAAAGCCTCTCATGCAGGGTGAGCATCGCTCTAAGGAAGAAGATAACCTGATGTGGGAAAGGATCCGAGATGTACCACATTTTTATGACAAACTGGATCCGATGCCGGGGGCAGTAGAACTTTTTAAGGAATTATATGAAAGATACGGAGATAAATGTGAGATCCTCACAGGTATTCCCAAGCCGAAGAGAGGCATTTTAACTGCCGGTGATGACAAGATAGCATGGGCTCATAGTATTTTATCGCCCATGCTTAAGGTAAATATCGTATTTCGCGATGAAAAGAAGAATTTCTGCACAGGTAAAGACTCCATCCTGATCGATGATCTTAGATCCAATATTGATGACTGGATAAGCTACGGAGGAACCGGAATTCTCCACATTAGTTCTGAAGATACAAGATTGCAATTGTTGAAGAAAGATCTTTTGTGAAAATCGCTATCTTCAATATTTTGAACTCCGGGAATTCCATATTATTAGTGAAAAGAATTGTCTATAGCAGGCAGTTCTTTTTTATTGCATTAGTAAAAATGATCGGAGGTGCAACATGGAAAAGATTGTGATTGAGCTGATCGAATTTCTTCAGAAATGGGGGCTGTGGCAGGATGTGACTATTCTGGCGGATGGCAAAGCGTATTTTCCAGCCTGTAATAATGAAGGTGTATATTGTGGTTTGCCAAATGTTAAGATAACTGTTTGTGAGAATCCGGAAGATTATACAATCGGTATTACGGATGAAACAGACTGTTACGGGAATATTCACCCTGTATGGAAGAACTTTTCAAATCCGGAGCATATCCTTGATATGGTATATGAGGGACCGCTTTATATGCTGCTTCGTCATGATACTTATGAAGGTATAAAGAAATCGGATATTTCTCCTGCTGCATGGGATTACATTTTTGCTCATACGGAAATCCTTGGGGATTATATTTATGAGAAATATGAGCTGGCCTCTCCGGAAGAGTTACTGACGCAGATTCTAGAGGATAGATTTGACAACCCTGACTATACGGCATGGGACCCGCTTGTTTTCGACACATGGGAAGAATATCAGGAGTTTGTAAATGGAGAAGTATATGAAACCGGAGAAGAAAATCTCACTCCGGCATACCAAAGATACGGAACCTATGAAGAGTACCTTACAGATATTGAAATATCAGAATCTTTGAGTGTAGAGGATATAACCCCCGTCTGGGAGCAAATGGTTTTAGATGCAAAGAAGGAGTTCATCACAGAGTCCTTGAATGAAACAGGGATCATATCTATTCCGGAGATTGCCGGAGACATAATAACGGAATTTGACAATATATTCGACCGCTATGGACTGTGGTATGATTTTGGATTTTCGTGGTCGCTTACCTGTTACAGAAAAGATGCATTTTAAACAACTTCAATATTTTGAAGATGTTGAAATCCATAATAATTTTTGAAGACGGATTGCGATGGTGCAGTCCTTTTTTAGTTGCAGATCAACATAAACTTAAAGAAAAGGAGAAAACAGTTATGAGAAACATGATGAAAGCGTATCTTGGAAATGATTACAGTGATAACCACCTTAGAAATTTCTGCCTTTACTGGATGAAAGGCAGAGAGACAAAACCAAGGTGGGAGGCTACAGAAGAATGTAAGGAGAGGTTTGATGTTTGGAGACGAAAAAATGATCTTGACTGCCTTTATTTTGGCGGTGACCTTCGGGCAGATACTCTGATGAGTGCCTGGACACCGATCAGCTGGGTTGCGAATTGCCTTAACAGAGAGTATGATATTAAATTCTACAAATTTGCAACGGATGATGATCCCAATCATTATCTGAAGCTCCTTGCAGATGACAGGGATGCTTACCTCCCACCAAAGCACGAATTGGTGCAGCTCCTTGACAGATTCCTTGAACTTGCGGAGCTTAGATGTAATTATATCCTCCTTCCAGACAGAGCGATGAACAGGGCAAGATACAATTGTGAGGTAGCCGGAATAGGAAGGGTCAGATTATATGATGAAGTACCACCTATGCTTTATCATTTATTTGATGAGGAGTGGTTTGGGAAATATTTCGATCAACAGTCCCTTGACCCTGTAAAATGGGTAAAGCGTGAACGCTTGGAGACCGGATTCTGTGACGGAATCATTGACCAGAATCATGTGATCCCGCTTATAAAGGATCTTCATCCAGGAAAAGGGAAAAGCCTGAGAAAAGAAACTGAAATAAGAGAGGCATTAACATACATGATAAATCTGTTGGAGACCCGTATGAAAGCTATGGAAACGGAGGTAACAGGTCATGAGGATTAATGATGATAGTAGACCAAAGGAAATCACAAGCAATGAAATTTGGGAGCTGTATAAACTGCTTGAGGGTCTGGATGAGCATTATGTATTTTATGACAGGTGTGAGGTTCCTCAAGATAGGGAGGAGTTATTTTATCTTGCCGGGACTGCCATCGGTGATGACAGTATGGTTTATGAAGGACCGGATAATATGGGCATCCAGCTCCCCTACAGTAAGAACGAATGGGTGGTACTTTCTCTTGAAAATATAGCAAACGGGAGAAAGCAGAAGGTGGCAGTAGAAATAAAAGTTAATACGCTGCTTAAGAAAATTCTGTCAGAGGAGGAGTTGCTTGAAAAGAAACATATCAGGATTCCGAAAGCAGATGAGCTTAAGGATGCAGAGTATGAAGAGAGAAACTCCGGCAAGGGCACTGATCTGACTGTAGAAAGATTACCTGTAAATCATTTTCCGGTAGAACTTACCCATTCTTATTCGAAGAAAAGATTTGGTAATGACTCGAAACGTGCGGCATACTGGATGGAAAAGTATTTAAGGAGTTTCTCCGTTCCTTATAAAAAAGACATTGATCTTGGAGTTACAAGATTTACATTCGTATTCATGTGTAAGAATGCACCGGGAGGTTTTATGGAAGGGTGCATATGGTTTTTTGATAAAGCCGCAGAAACCCGGGTGTACTATAATCAAATGGGAGCCGAAATATGCAGGAAGAGTGAATGCAGACAGGATCTGCTCAGACTATTAAATTTTATCAATGCGAGAGTCTTTATGGAATTAAACGATGGAGGCAACAGATGGTACGATCCCCAGATACTTTATACACCACGTATGTATCTGACGGAGGACAATGGATATGATTTATCTATTACGACTATGCTGAATTACAGGTTTTGGAGGACGGCGGAATCAGAAACAGATGATTATATTACGGCATATCAGCCTGAGTTGCTTGACAAACTTGCTCCGTTTATCTTTGGGGTGCTTAAGGGAGAATTGACAGCAGAGGATGCTATTTCAGGGATCGAGCATGATATTTTGAATGAAGTCGAATAGGGAGGTGCCGCTATGGCAACATACGTGATTTCTGACATTCATGGTGAATATGATATGTTGATGGATTTGCTTGAGAAGATATCCCTGCAGGATTCGGATACACTTTATGTTCTTGGCGACGTTTTGGATAGAGGTCCGCATCCTATAAAAACACTGAGAAAACTTATGGTGATGCCGAATGTGATCTGTCTCGTTGGAAACCACGAACTTATGGCTTTAGAAAGCCTGAAATTTCTGATGCAGGAGATTACGACAGAAAACATTAAGAAACTGGATCCTGAAATGTTGGACGGATTTCTGGTATGGGTGGAGCATAATGGTGGTAAAACTACAATGGATGAGTTTAAGGAGCTGAGCCTCGAAGATCAAAAAGAAGTGATTGAATATCTGAGGGATTTTTTGGCCTATGAGGAGATAGAAGTTGCCGGAAAGGACTATCTGCTGGTACACGCCGGACTTGGAGGCTTTGATCCGGGAAAAGATATTGAGGATTATTCTCTTAAGGAACTTGTCTGGGACAGGGCGGACTATGGTATCTGCTATTATGCGGATAAATATGTTATTACCGGTCATACACCTACGCAATATATTTACAATAATCCTAACCCTGGATATATTTACAGGAAGAATAATCACATAGCCATTGACTGTGGTGCGTATATGCCCGAAGGCAGACTTGCTGCCATATGTCTGGATACAGGGGAAGAATATTATTCATACCCTGATGGGAGATAAGAGATTATGATATCACTTGATTTTGCCCAGAATTTTCGTGCGTTCAGGATCTGAGTGACTTTTTTTCATGATTTTAATGTATTCAAACAGATCGCTTCGTGTGGTATCATTTAAGACAAAGAAATCTGCAATGAGCTGATCTACTTTGGGAAGATCCGTGTAATCAAACTTTTCAATGATCTTCAATGTGCGATCGGAAAAATAAGCTTTCTTTTGAAGCCCTATCATCATTCGTTCTTTATCCTTTGGGAGTTTTGGAAGAGCTTCTCCCGGTGCATACGGATTATCCTTGCAGATCGAGTTGATAGGGATATTGAGGATGTTTGAAATTTTAAGGGCGGTATCAAACCTGATCGCAGTATCCCTTTGAATAATAGAGTAAAGAGTAGTCGGTGCAATGCCGGCTTTTTTTGCGAGTTCTTTTACGGTCATTCCCTTTTCATCAAGTATATTCTTAAGATTCTGTCCATATCCCATGATCATTACCTACCTTTCGATATAAGTATATCATGACGCAGCACAATACGCAATCCGTAATCGACAAAAAAATAAACAGACATCGTATTGACAAATTACGAAATGCGTATTATCATCAAAATACGCGCAGTACGAAATGAGTATTGCGAAAATGGAATCACGAAAATGTGAAAGGAGGATGTCGAATATGTACCAAAAGCATAGTAAAAGTATGAACGGCGAACGGGCGGAGCCCATCTATTGACGAAGACAATAGCGCACTTCTATATTCACCCGATCGGGTGAATATGAACCGCGCCCATGCCGGGAGCTTAAGCGTACATCGCAGGAGCAATGATACGCTTTCGGTGCTTCGCACCGTCAAGGGCTAACGCCCCTTGCGCTGCCTTTGGCAGCTATCCCAATCGACAGTGTTTTCACAGGAAGGAGAAAATCTATGGAGCAACAAGGAAAGATCAATAAAGCAAAAGAAGAGTATCAGCAGGGAGAAAACAAGCTGATGCAGGAAAGGCGCAGGCTTAACAGAGAGCTGAACAAGCAGAACTATCAGAAGAAACGCAGGCGCAGTG
>CAKZZH010000032.1 GCA_937885345.1 uncultured Lachnospiraceae bacterium
GAAATATTGAATTTTCAAGGCTCAGCACACCATTTGGGTGTGGGAAGTTTTAGTGGTTTACTTGATAAGCTGTGATGTTAAATATCGTCATCCTCTGCGTCGCCGACTTCAGCGTCAACTTGCGCGCGGACTTCCATTTCAGTATATCTCTGTGAATTTATAAGATTAGACAGAATTTCGCGTGAAATAACTTCGTCGAGTTCATCATATATTTCACATGTAATACCGGCTTTCGCAAGTTCATCGTAGCATTTTCGTACTTTTCTTACTCCCGAATGATTGAAGTAACTCTGCTCATAAGCGAGATTGCCTTGCTCTATAGCGGATTTAATGTCGGACATAGAAGCGTTTGTATATTTGCGGAGGATGCTAATAACCTTCGTGATTGAGTTGTATGATATTACTTTAAGACCAATAGTGTCCATATTGTTTCTCCTTAGCTTTTCTTAACGGAATAGCCGAACTTGCCGATTTTATTGCCCAGTGTAAAGTATTCTCCGTGGGAATAAGCGGTCAGGTCGGTTTCGTTAAGGCAGAACTTGCCTTTTTCGTCCATATATTTCTCGTCAACCGAGACGTTGACGACCTCGGCGATAAACATATCGTGTGATCCGAGCTCAAGAACCTGTTTTACTTTACATTCAATGCATACAGGGCTCTCGGCTATGCCGGGGGCCTTTACTGTCTTGGAATCAATGGGTGTTAAGCTGCACTCGGCGAATTTGTCGATGTCTTTGCCGGATTTTACACCGCACAGATCCGCTTTGAAGGTAAGATCCTTGGTAACAAGATTGATCACAAATTCTCCCGTTTCACATATTATTGCGTGGGAGTATCTGGATTTTCTGATCGATATCGAGACCATTGCAGGGTCGGAGCAGATCGTACCTGCCCATGCAACGGTTATTATATTGGGTTTCTCGCCGGGGCGCATGCAGCTGACCATTACTGCCGGCAGCGGGTAAAGCATATTTCCGGGTTTCCAGTTCTGACGTGACATTTTATATTCGTATGAAGCCACCGCGCCATATCGTGTGTCCGTGGCATATCGCGGTAAAATAATGCTTCACTTTCCTCCTTGCTTTTTGGATATTTTATCATATCGGGCGTCAATGGTACAAATATATCATCTGTAATGATCTAAGGTGTATTGCCAATCGAAAATATGTTTGGTATAATTCGCATATGGAAACTAATTACTATTTGTGCATCGATCTTAAATCATTTTACGCGTCCGTTGAGTGTGTGGAGAGGGGCTTTGACCCTATGACAACCAATCTTGTGGTTGCAGATCCCGAGCGCAGCGATAAGACTATATGCCTTGCAGTGTCGCCTTCGATGAAGGCTCTCGGAGTTAAGAACAGGTGCCGGGTTTTTGAGATACCTAAGAATATTGATTATATAATGGCCGTCCCGAGAATGCAGAAATATATAGATTATGCTGCGAAGATATACAGTATTTATCTGAGATATTTTTCCAAGGATGATATTTATGTATATTCCATTGATGAGTGCTTCCTTGATGTTACGCATTATTTAAAGCTTTACGGCAAAAACGCAAGGGAGATGGCACTGTTTCTTATGGATGCCATTTCTTCCGAGGTGGGAGTAAGGGCGACGGCGGGAGTCGGTACGAATCTTTACCTTACCAAGATCGCTTTGGATATAATGGCCAAACATGCTCCGGATTTTATCGGAGAACTGGATGAGGAGAGTTATAAGAGAAAGCTCTGGGATTACCGTCCGATCAAGGATTTCTGGCGTATCGGAAAAGGAATAGCACAGAGACTTGAGAGGCTTGGCATATATACCATGAGGCATATTGCAGAGTGCGATGAGGATATTCTGTATAAGGAGTTCGGTGTGGATGCGGAGCTTATGATAGATCATGCATGGGGCAGGGAGCCTGTTACCATGGCTGATATCAAGGCATATAAGCCTTCAACCAACTGTATTTCAATGGGACAGGTTCTTATGCGTGATTATACGGTTGAGGAAGGACGCACGATCGTTAAGGAGATGGCGATCCAGTCCTGCCTTGATCTGACCGCAAAGCATATAGTGACGCATTCCGTTACGATATATGTCGGGTATGCCAAAGGCTCTGCTTTTGGCGGCGAAAAAGGTACCGTCAGATTCGAAGAGCCTATAAGCGCGGACTCCGTGATAGTTCCGGCGGTTGTCAGGTTATATGACTATATTATGAAGCCGGGCGAAATGATCAGAAGGATATACGTCAATTGTAATAATACGGTTCCTGCTCCGGAGCATCGATATATACAGACATCGCTCTTTGATACTCCTTTGGCTCTCAAGCCTGAGGTGCAGGAGAGGGACGAAGATATTCAGGAAGCCGTGGTATCCATTAAGAAGAGATTCGGGGCAAATGCGATCTTAAGGGGAATGGACCTTAAGGAAGAAGCTACGGCGATGGAGAGAAACGATCAGATAGGCGGACATAAGAAATAGCGGTACTACGCAGAATGACGGAGGCGTTATGAATTCAAATACAAGAGTTCCGATGTCAATTGAACACAGAGCAAAGCAGTTTATGCCTTTTTCGGCCGTTAAGGGGCTTGATGAGGCAATCGCGCGTGAAGACGAAAAACACAGCAGGGCCGCAGCCAATGAATATTGCATAGATGCCTCCGAGCTTATGGACGGCCTGGACGGATCGACGGAGGGGACGATGTCCGTGGACGGATCGGAGGAGAATATATAATTATTTGAGTTATATATAGTTATTTTGATACTTTTTTGTCGATGGGTTGTATGCTATAATACATTGCGTTTGCCGGGGCATTTATACCCCAAGCGTTGCATGGAGGAATATATGAGCAAGAAAGTAAAAATAATCGGTTCAATCGTTGCGGGAGTTTTGTTGCTTGGTATTATTGCAATGATTGTTGTTACGGTGATACTTAACAGACTTCAGTCCGAACCTACATATGAGAGTTTACTGTCTGCCGCAAGAACAGAGATGGAACAGCACAATTATGAATCTGCTATCCGTGAATATGACAGTGCGATCGAGCATATGCCTGATACGATGACATCTTCTGAGATTGAAGTCTATCTTGAACTTATCGATGCTTATCTTGCTCTTGGCGGAACGGGCAATGCTGAAGGATACTATCAGAAAGTGCTTGCTTTTATCGACGATGGAGTAACAGTATCTGATGAATTATATGACGAGATATGTACCGATTATGCAACGCTTCTCCAAGATACCAATGATGCCGCAACTCTTAAGGTGCTTGCAGAGAAGGCGGAAGAGAGAATCCCCGGTTTCTATGAGAGGTATTTTGAAAAAGAAATAGAGAAGAAGGAAGCGGATGAAAGCATCATTTTCGGCAGTTTTGAAGACGGTGCCAGATATACGGATGATACCAAGACTGAAGTTGAATTCGGCTGGTATCCAAGAACCAAGGTGGATGCAGATACAGTTGAAGACATTACTTTTAATTCCTCGCATCTTGCCGAGAAGGACGGCGTAGTATATTACGAGTATATTAAGGATGATGATACGTCGGAATATTTTATCGTTGAGAAACTTTGCTGGGAGGTTTTGACTCCTCTTACATACGACGAATATTCCAATTGCACTTTCTTGTATGCCAAGGAAGCGATAGACTCGATGCCGTTCAATTATGTATACGGTGACTATGCCTGGGCTGATTCTGATCTGAGAGAGTTCTTGAATGGGGAATTTATTGAAATGGCCTTTTCTGAGAATGATACGGAACAAATAGCCGTATTCAAATACACTCCTTCGGTTAATCCCATCGCAGATATACCGTATATGGGTGCGGATTGCGAGGATAAGGTATCGATCATGTCATATTTACAGATATCTGTTAACTGTTTTGCGGGGTATGATATCGGATTCCCGTATGTTGCGGAGAATCGTTTGCGCGAATTGACGGATTATGCTATTAGCAGAGGTGCACTTACAAACGGCGAAGACAGATATGCCAAATATTGGCTCAGCACTTCCGGTGCAAGCACGATGCAGACTATGTATGTCTATCACGATGGAGTAGGAAGTCCTATGGGTGATATCGTTTCAGCTAACGGGTATGCCGCAGTGCCGATGATAATTGTTGTAACAGACTACATTTCGGAGCCTTAAATGTTTGATATTATTGATGATACACTTGAGATTTCGGTGAGACATCTGGTTGAATTCATATGTCGCAGCGGTAATCTTGATAACAGATTCGGCGGAGTGACAACATCGGATGCGATGGAGGCAGGAAGCCGAGCACATAAGAAAATACAAAATTCAATGGGGCCCGACTACAGGTCTGAGGTCCCACTTAAGTATACCAGGGACTACGAACGCTACAGGATAGTTGTGGAAGGACGCGCCGACGGTATATTTGTTGAGAACGATATCACATATATAGACGAGATAAAGAGCACATATCGTGAGCTGAAATACATCAACGAACCGGTGTATGTACATAAAGCTCAGGCTATGTGCTATGCTTATTTCTACGGGCTTTCTGAGGATGTGTTTCCGGAATCTATGGGAATAAGAATGACATATATGAATCTCGATACCGAGGAAATCAGGTATTTTACCGAGACAAAGAGTAGACAGGAACTTGAAGACTGGTTTAAAGGGATAATGGATGAACTTATTAAATGGTCTGACTTTCTGCTTGATTCAAGGCTGGAGAGAAATGCATCCATCAAAGGACTCCCTTTTCCTTTCCCTTACAGAGAGGGGCAGAGAGACCTTGTTGTAAGTGTTTACAGGACGATTGAGCAGCAAAGAAGGCTCTATATTCAGGCTCCGACCGGCGTCGGCAAGACGATTGCGACCGTCTATCCTTCGGTGATGGCAATGGGTGAGGGACTCGTGAGTAAAATATTTTACCTTACGGCCAAAACCATCACAAGGACTGTCGCCGCGGAGGCTTTTTCTCTTCTGCGAGGCAGAGGCCTTAAAGCACGGACGATCGTGATAACCGCGAAAGAGAAACTCTGCCCGCTTATGCGGGGTGAGACGGCCGTCGCGAATGGTGATCTGAGCGAGGAGACCGAGGCTTATGCGGCGTCTGAAATAATGAGACCACGCTCCCCTGAGTGCAATCCATCGGCTTGCCCGAGGGCAAGAGGCCATTTTGACAGGGTTAATGAGGCTGTTTATGACCTGGTCACGAATGAATATGTGATCGACCGTGAAACACTTGAAAGATATGCACAGAAGCACTGCGTGTGTCCTTTTGAAATGGAACTTGATGCTTCCTACTGGGTGGATGCGGTTATTTGCGATTATAATTATGTTTTTGACCCGACGGTGTACCTTAAGAGGTATTTTGAAGGAGGCGGAGGCGATTATGTCTTCCTTGTGGATGAGGCGCATAACCTTGTGGACAGGGCGATGCAGATGTATTCGGCAGAGCTCTTTAAGGAGGATTTTCTGAGGATCAAGAAAATTCTGGCCGGTGCGCCCAAATACATTATAAGGAGCCTTGAGCGATGTAATCACGATCTTCTTGAACTTAAAAAGGGGCATGCGGGTGAATACACGGTAATTGAGAATGATGACAAATTCTATGTGCATCTGGCGGCTCTTTCCGAGGATATGATCAGATTTATGCAAACTCACAGGGATTACCCCGAAATGAAAGATCTGTCGGAGTTTTTCTTTGAGGTCAATCATTATCTCAATATGCACAGCGTTATGGAAGATGATTATGTGATCTATACGGAGAATTTTGACGACGGATTTATGATAAGGCTCTACTGCGTCGATCCGTCGGCAAATCTTCGTGAAAGGATGAAAAACGGCAGGAGTGCCGTATTCTTTTCGGCGACTCTCCTTCCGATCAATTATTACAAAGAGCTTATCTCGGGTGACAAAGAGGATTATGCGATATACGCCCATTCTCCTTTTGATACTTCCAAGAGGCTGCTCATTGTGGGCAGAGATGTTACGAGCCGTTATACTATGAGGGGCCCGGAGATGTTTGGCAGAATTGCCGGATATATTGTGAAGACGGCAGTGGCACATCCGGGTAATTATCTTGTGTTTTTTTCTTCGTATGTATTTATGAGTAAAAATAATATTTTTTATTATTTAGCTTAAAATAAATTAATTATAATAATATATTTAAGGGATATTTTTTTATTATAATATAAATGTCTTTGCCAGATTTTTTGCTCACAACAATAATTCAACCATATTACTTTGAAATGTTTTACAATATAAGTCTTTCTCCTCGCTTTTACAAGTATTTGATTTATAATATAGAGATTATTCAAAAAATTCAGAAAGAAGTTGGTATTGAAAGTAATCTTCCTGAAAAATGTTTAAATAAAATTAAAAAAATAATAATTGAATACTTAAATAAAAGTAATATTGTTTTTAGTAAAATAGATGGAAATACTGTTATGTTAGTTCCTGAGAATGAATCAATTGAAAAATATATATTTTATAAAAATCATGATATTGTATATAACTGTCAAATTGGAGATGAAGATTTAACAAATCCATATATATTTGATGATTTAATTGATTATCATTATATAACATATTTTAGTGATGAAAAAGATTTCAAAAAATATGATGAATTACTAAGCTATAATAATTCAGAAATACAGATATTCACTTATAATTCAAATTCAAATTATGAAGAAAAAAAAGAAGAAAAAAATAATAAAAATATTATACAATTATGCTTGAATAGAACTGATTCTATTTTAAGGGGCCAAAAATTAGAAAATATTGCATATAATAATATTAAAAAAAATTTTCATGATATTAATTTTGAAGAAAAGCAGCATATCATGTTTTATCTATTAAATGAAGAGCAAATTACTCAAATTCGTTTTTATCATAAATTAATTAATAATAATAAAATTTCCTTAATTATCAATAAAGCTGAAGAATTGAAAAAAAAGTACAAAGATAACTCATTAATTAAAGATAAATTGATTAATTTTGAGAATAAAATAAAAAATAATATAAATAAAAAAGATAATAGTTATAAAGAAACAAAAGAAGAAAAAAAAATTTCAAAAAAATATTTTAAAGAAAGGTCAAATTATATATCAAAATTTAAAAATCTTTTGTATAATACAAAATCTTTTTTAATTTCCCATTCTACTATTATGCCAGATTATTTACCAGAAGAGGTTTTTGAAAAAATAATTTGTTTTCAAATTTTGAAAGAATTTATTTTAAAATATGAAAATTGTGATAAAAAAAAAATAAAGAATATTTATATCTATATTAATGCATTTAAAATGTTTAATAAAATAAATGTAGACTCTTATTATAAAGATAAAGATGGCAATTTAAATCCTATAGAATTTTTTCCATGTTTTCACACTCTTGAGAGAATTATAAATAAAAAGTTGGAAATTAAAGAAAAATATGAAAAAATAAAAGATTCAATATTTACTATATTTGCTGACATTAAATCTATTATTTATGGTGAAAATAATACTTCTCCTATTCAGTTAATAAATCTAATTGAAAAAAAAAGAAATATTTTAAATGAAGTTGAAGATATAAAAATTGATTATTATGAAATTATCATAAAAATATATGATATTATTATTAGAAATCTGCCTAATATAATAACTACATTTAAAGAAAATATAAAAGAAACTAGTAATAGAGATAAAAATAATATTTTAGAACTTTATAATGATATTGATATTGATGATAAAGATAAGAAAGGGGAAGATTGGAATAAATTCAAATCAAATGTAAAGAAAATTATAAATGATAAAAATAATAATAATAAATATAATCATAAATTCTTTGATTCAATTAGTGAAATGTATAAAAATAAAATTAAATTTGCCGAAGAACTATTAGAAAATGCTAAAAATGAAAAAAGTATTATGGCTTTAAAAAAAGAGTTACATCCTTTTAATGATTGTTATATAGATAAATATAATCATTTATTAAATAATAATATATTTAAAAAATATATTTGGGATGAGCTATTGTCTTTTCAAATTAAATATCTAATGAATATTAAATATAATAGATTTTGTAATTTTTTTGGATATAATGAGCTAGATAAAGTCTTATATAATAAAAATGGAAAATATATTGCTACTTTAAAAAATTTGAAACTATTATTTACTTTTGAAATAAAAAAAAATAATGTAAATTTTATTTTAAATAGTGATAACTCAATAGAAATTAAAAAGAATTCAATCTCATTTTTTGAAGTAAAAACCAATTTAAATAAAGAAAATTTTTTTGATGATAATGATAATCTAAATGCTCAATATAAAAAAAGTATTATTTTGACCTTTATCAAAAACAGTTTTAGATTCAGAAGTGCATTTCTCGAAATTAAAATGCTTTTAGGGGATGAGAATATTAATTTAATTTTAATAGTAAATTCAAAAATAAATGAAATTCCAAAATATTATATTATAATGAAAAAAAAAATTGAATATTATGTTAAAAATATTAAAAATGATAATGTAGATTTTAATATTTATTTATTTCATCTGGATAAAGATGATGAATCATTTAATAATATAAATAATAATAATTCAAAAGAAGTGGGGGCTCTTTTCACTTATTGTATGTATATAAATAAATTATCAGTTTTTATATTATTTATTTTAATTATCATTTTTTATTGTTTATTTAATTATAATATTAGTATTAAATGATAAAATAATATATAAAAATGGGGATTGGGGATTGGGGATT
>CAKZZH010000033.1 GCA_937885345.1 uncultured Lachnospiraceae bacterium
CGGCTGTCACGCCGCGTCGATCCGATTCCGCGCGTCGTGTTTTTTATATTCTCTGTTCAAGCACCAGAACATCGTCGGAATGATATAGAGGCACGCGCTGATCCACGCGCTCTGGTCAGTATAGCATATCGCCGTATAACCATAGATCGGTACAAAGATCAGGCTTACAGATATTCTTGCTACCATCTCAAACACCCCCGACAGGATCGCTCTCATCGAATATCCGATGCCCTGCGTTGTCATACGCGTTGTATTAAGAAGTCCGATGACCCAGAAGAATTTACCGAGCGCAGCCAGATATTTGGACGATGCATCAAGAACGGCCTCTGATTTTTCACCGGAAACAAACAGCATTGTCATATTTCTTCCAAAGAATATAACGACCAGACCGATCGCGATACCGTAAGCAACGCCCACAACATATCCGATCCTTATACCCTGATTGATCCTTCTAAGCTTGGCCGCGCCGAGATTCTGGCTCGCAAAAGTCGACACTCCCGTAGCAAGCGCATCAAACGGACTCATCGAGAGCTGTTTTATTCTGGCAGCTGCAGCAAATCCCGAAATATAAATATCTCCAAGGCCGTTATTGGCCGACTGCATAACCATGCTTCCGATCGCGGTGATCGAATACTGAAGCCCCATCGGCACGCCCATGATCATCAGTCTTCCCATGATATGTCCGTTAAGGCGCTTCTCATTCTTGTCAAACCTGAGAACAGGAATTTTACATCTTATATAGATAAAACAGATAATTCCGCTCACGCCCTGTGCGATGATCGTCGCAAGTCCCGCACCCATGCAGCCCAATTCAAAAATTGCAATAAACAGGAAATCCATTCCTATATTAAGCACCGTTGAGATCACGAGGAAAATAAACGGTGTCCTTGAATCACCGACCGCTCTGAGCACACTCGACAGAATATTATAGAGAAGAGTAAACGGTATCCCCATAAAAATAACAAACAAATATCTGTAAGCATCATCATATATATTATCCGGAGTCTTCAGAAGATGCAGGATCGTAGGACACAAAATCGCGCATATCACTGTGATCACAACGGCAAATATAGCAGTGAGGAATTCTGCATTAAATATATATTCCCTCATATTAACATGATCGTTTGCCCCAAACCTTTGTGCCACAGGAATTGCAAATCCCGAGCATATACCGATACAGAACCCGATAACCAGAAACTGCACACTCGAAGAGGCACTGACAGCCGCAAGGCCATCCGTACCAAGTATATTTCCGACAATCGCCGCATCGGCGATATTATAAGTCTGCTGCAACAGATTTCCCAAAAGCAGTGGCAGTGCAAATTGAAGTATAAGAGGTAAAGGCTTGCCCTCTGTCATATTCTTTGTCATATATTACCTGACTTTCTACGCGGTGTGTGGTGGCCCGGCGATAGCGGCGGTAACGGGCCGTGGTCGAGGCGCAAATATGCTGCGGCGCGACATCCCACAGGGCGTTTAATCATTATATATCGTGCCGCGGCCGGTTACAATACGTTTGTTCAAGGAATATTGCATACTTTTCTGTGCTTTAAGCCTCTTGGTATGTATGAACCACCGGGCAAGCCCGACTATTGCCATAAACCCAAAAATGACTTATGATATCTACAAACACAGGCGCAAAACATCGCCGATCAAAACGGAGTAAGATATGTGGATCGCAAATAACTGGAAGGACTACCAAGTCCTCGATACATCAAACGGAGAAAAACTTGAAAAATGGGGAGAATATGTGCTTGTTCGCCCGGATCCCCAGGTAATATGGGACACGCCGAAGGAACTTCCCGAATGGAAGCATCCCAACGCTCACTATCACAGAAGCAGTAAAGGTGGCGGAGAATGGGAATTTTTCAATCTTCCGAATGAATGGCAGATTGGATACGGCAAGTTGCGCTTCAATCTTAAACCCTTCTCTTTCAAGCACACAGGGCTCTTCCCCGAACAGGCGGTTAACTGGGACTGGATGAGTGAAGTCATCCGAAAGCGCCTCATAAATAATAAGGCAGCCAAAGCTGCAACAACCGCATCCGCTGAAGTCCCCGGCAACCAAACCACTGAAGTCCCAGGCAGAGAGGCTGCCGATGTGCCCGCCTCACGCCCGAAGATCCTCAACCTCTTCGCGTACACCGGCGGGGCAACGCTCGCATGCGTGGCGGCAGGAGCACATGTCACTCACGTTGACGCTTCAAAAGGAATGGTCGGATGGGCCAAAGAAAACGCCGCATCCAGTGCGCTTCCGGAAAAATCTTTTAGATGGATTGTTGATGACTGCGTTAAATTTGTCCAGCGCGAGATTCGTCGTGGCAACCGGTATGACGCGATAATAATGGATCCGCCATCATATGGCAGAGGCCCTGGCGGCGAAGTGTGGAAAATAGAAGAGTCCATCTACCCGCTCATCATGCTCTGCAGCGAACTTTTGAGCGACGACGCACTCTTCTTCCTGATCAACTCCTACACGACCGGCCTGCAGCCCGGCGTGCTCACACACATGATCAAAACAGCGATTGCCAAAGACCGCGGTGGCACCGTATGCGCAGACGAAATAGGCCTGCCCATCGAAGGCACCGACCTTTCGCTCCCCTGCGGAGCCAGCGGCCGCTGGCTCGCCGGGTAAAATACGGCTGTTTTATTTATTTGAATTTGTTGTTAACCCATGTCACCATTTTCTCAATATAGGTGTAACGCTTAGCAAGGAAATCGCGGATGCATTTCGATGAGGCGTAGCCACCGCTGAAAGCATCGCTTACTGAAGTTACGCCGGGGAAACGATCTGCAAACTGCTCATAGAGGGGCTTGTACTCATTCTCGAAGTTTTCGAGAAGTGTGAGCGCCTTGTCCTTGGCAAACTCATTTTCGCCGAGAGAAACAAGCTTTGCAAGATAATCCTCTCTGAAGCTCTCATTGGTCATTGCGTATGCAAAGCAGAGCACCGCAGGATTCTTGGTGTCAAAATCAAGCAGGCCGTTTGGCTTATAGTTGTCCTCTTTGATGGTGTTGGTGGTGGCATCGCCACTGCCGCTCACGCCGCCGAACTCAACATCATAGATGCAGAATCGCCACTTTGAATCGCTGTAATTCTTTCCGTCGGCAGCAGTTGCCGAATCCGGGCCGTCCGCCGAAATGTCCATTCCAAGTGCTGACTTTTCCTCGTCGGTAAGCGTGCGCCACATCGACCAGTTCTTGCCGGGCCAGTCCCACTTGTTGTTGATCCAGACCTCCATCGCAAAGTAGTCGCGAAGACTTTCAAGATCGACCAACTCGCCGAGCTCCTCAAGCCCCGCGTCATCGAGTGAATCGTGCGAAGCGAAGAAATCGAGAAGATCCATAAAATAATAGCTTACATCTTCACCCTCAGGAACCTCGCCCTCGTCCATACTGTAGCCGATGGAGTATTTCTCGGCATCGCCCTTATGGACGATAACATCGTCCTTGTTCACGCCGTAGTGGTCGCTAAAATAATCATCGGTAAAATCTTCCTCCAACACATACAGGCCCCAGTATTCGCCGTTGATGTAGACAACCGCAGGGCGCGAGCGCTTGGTCGCGCACTCAAGCGAACTGCTGAGCTGCTGCCAGTAGGTATCGTTGAATTTGGAGGTGAAGGCACAGTTGCCGCCCGCACGAAGCACAAGAGTATCGAACGTCTCGAGCATTGCGCCGCTTGCATCAACGCACTCCTCACCGAAAACATCATATCTGAATTTGCCGTCGCCATAGGATTTACGTGCATACAACCTGAAGCCCTTTACAAGATCGGATCTCGAATAATTGCCCTGAATCCTGATGCCGGCGTTCTGAGAAATCACTGAAGTCGCACCGGAAGCGTCCACCTCAAGCATCTCGATATACGCATTTCTCTCCCAGTCTCTACCGCGCTGATTGTAATTTGCTTCTATTTTACGGCAATACTCGCCGTCAACCTTCTCACCGCTCGCAATCGCGTCAGCAAGCGCTTTATCGAAAATATTGCCCTTAACGTAAATGCCGTACTCAGGGTCAAACATGTCGTCGTAATTGATCGTGATATTAATGACCGCAAGGCCCTCGCCCGCAGCCTCGGCGCTTTCAAGCGCGCCTGGGATGTGCTCAGTAATGCCACCGATCAGATAAGTCCCCACCGTTTCAGCGGAAAATGTATCCTCGCCAACCTCGACAACCGCGCGGACAACGCTTATTTTATCAACATCCTCATCGGACGGAGCGCTCTTCTCGCAAATGTTCTTGCCATCTTTAACATATGAATAATTCGCCGAGAACAAAGTCGGCGAAACCGCCGTAAACACGTTAGGCGCATCGCCTCTGTCACTCACGGTAAAAGGCTCCGTGTAAAGTATCCTGGTCTCGCTGTACCTCGGATCCGTCCCGTCGAGCGTATAATAAATGTCCCCATCGCCCGTAAGTTCAAGTTCTATCGCCTCATCGTATACGCCGCTTTCCTTCGATAAAATAACCGCCTGATCTGCCGACGAATCATCCGACTCAGCGCTCGAACCTGCCGACGAATCGGATGAGTCAGCCGAATGATCAGGCCTGTTAATCGTTGTAAAGCTGCAAGCGCACAGCGATGAAGCCGCAAGCGAAGCTGCAAGGATCAGTGCCAAACTTCTTTTCATAATCATTGCCCCCTAAAACTTTTCACATAAAATCGTTCTATATCAAACTATCTTGCATATGTGAACGCGCATCAATGCGCCTTCACATCATCACTCTAACTTTACGGCCCGCATAATAATACCCACGAAATTGTATATAAAAAGCATTAAATTTGACACAAACGCTCATATACTCTATGATTAGCGTATGCACCCGCGCTACGCAGACTGCTGTGCAACAATCAAGCCCTACGCAGACCTGCGCTACGCGATCAAAAAAGGATGCCTGCGGCATCCGGAAAGGTTCGATATGAAACTAATTTTTATAAGGCATGCTGAGCCTGATTATGAGAATAATACATTGACCGAGAAGGGATTTCGCGAGGCCGAGATCCTCTCGGAAAGAACAAAGAACTGGGATGTGACCAAAGTCTATTCGTCACCGCTTGAACGTGCGCGTTTTACCGCAGCGCCCTCCCTTAAGAAATGGGGCAAAGAAGCGGATGTGCGCGAGTGGCTTCAAGAATTCACGATACCCTGGGTTACCGACGACATCGATAAAGCAAGGATTGTCTGGGACTTTCTGCCGTCCTATCTTGACGAGCACCCCGAGCTCTTCGACAAAGACGCGTGGCTTGACAACGAGATCATGCACACCGTCCCCGTCGCCGAGTATCACAATAAAGTCATCACCGGCTTCGACGCACTGATGGCCGAGCACGGCTACATCAGAAACGGAGCATTTTACAATTGTCCCGCGGCCGCCCTTCCGACCAACCACTATATGGTCTACGACGGCAACACGCTCGAGCACATGAAGGACGCCAAAGTCGACGAGACCACGCTCGTTTTCTTCTGCCACCTCGGCGTGATGAGCGTGCTCCTCGCACACCTTATGAACGTCAGCCCAGCCGTAATCTGGCACGGCTGCTTCGTCGCAACCTCGTCAGTCACCGTACTTTGCAGCGAAGAGCGCACTCCGGGCGAGGCATATTTCAGATGCCAGTGTCTCGGCGACACCTCCCACCTGCGCGCGGTCGGCGAGAAGGTATCGTATTACGGCTATTTTACAACACCGTTCCAAGGGTAAAATACACTACTCAATTCCCATAAAAGTATATCCTGCGTCTTCAACGGCCGCCTTTACGGCTTCCTCTGAGGGCGCAGTTGTTATTTCCATGCACGCACTTGCGCTGCCTCTACTGGCCGTCACGCTCGTGACGCCGTCAAGCTTCTCAAGCGCCTCCTTCACATGAGCCTCACACTTAGGGCACATCATTCCGTCAATCTTAACTGTCATCGTACTCATTTTATCCTCCTTATCGCAGCCGCCCTTTTCGGCAGTCTGCCAAGCATCCGTATTTACATAAGCCTTCCCGGCCGCCGGCGAAATCTCCGCAGCCGGCGAAATCTCTACAGCCGGCGAAATCTTCTCCGGCTTAAAGAAATTAAGTCTCAGCGCATTCATCACCACAAAGAAACTTGATAACCTCCTCGCTGCCGCGCCCATCATTGGCGTGAGCGAAAGTCCGAATGCGTGATAATACGCGCCCGCAGCAACCGGTATGCAGATTACATTATAGAAAAACGCCCAGAACAAATTCTCTTTAATATTTCGGATCGTCGCCTTGCTGAGCCTGTACGCATTCACCGCATCCATCAGGCTCGACTTCATCAGCACTACGTCCGCCGCATCGATCGCAACATCCGTACCCGCGCCGATCGCAACGCCAACGTCCGCGCTCACGAGCGCCGGCGCATCATTTATGCCGTCTCCGACCATACAGACTTTACCATATTTTTTTAAGCTCTGAACAATTAAGGCTTTCTCTTCTGGCAAGACATTTGCATAAACCTTATCTACACCGGAAAGTTTTCCTACGGCTTGAGCTGTATTTTCATTGTCACCGGTAATCATTGCAACAAAAAAGCCCATTTTCCTAAACTCATTTATAGCATTAAAAGAATCATCCTTTATGGAATCCATTAATGCTATTAAACCTAAATATTCTTCGCCTAAGCAAAATGCAACAGGGGTCTTTCCTTCTCTAGAAAGTGTCTCAGCTTTCTCTAAGACTTTCTTAGGAAGTAAAACCTT
>CAKZZH010000034.1 GCA_937885345.1 uncultured Lachnospiraceae bacterium
GGATGTGATGCCGACCTAACCAAAAGCCGTGTCCATTATCTGGGGTATAGTTTAGTATGACGCAACA
The DNA here is from genome assembly GCA_937885345.1 of uncultured Lachnospiraceae bacterium. Classification (GTDB taxonomy): domain Bacteria; phylum Bacillota; class Clostridia; order Lachnospirales; family Lachnospiraceae; genus Eshraghiella. The sequence continues at coordinate 68 of CAKZZH010000034.1, forward strand.
GAGTGTATTTTACAGAAAGAGAGAAGAGGGAGAAAATAGATAATGAAAAAGAGGTTTCACCTTCGGGTGAAACCTCTCTATTAGTTTGCGCGGAGACGGTGGGATTCGAACCCACGTGCCGGTTTCCCGACAAAACGATTTCGAATCGTTCTCGTTATGGCCACTTCGATACGTCTCCTTAGACGATGTGTCCGAGATATAATTTAATAAATTTGAGGCGATTCGTCAAGAGGAATTCGCCCGAGGCCGCTAAGCGTATACGCCCGAGGCCGCTAAGCGCGACCTCGGGCGATGTCTGTGCTTATCCGAAGTATCTCTTCAGCAGACCTTCAAATGCTTTTCCGTGTCTTGCCTCGTCGCGAGCCATCTCATGAACCGTATCATGGATTGCATCCAAGTCGAGGGCTTTGGCGCGTTTTGCAAGGTCTGTTTTACCCAAGGTAGCGCCGTTTTCTGCGTCCACACGCATCTGAAGATTCTTCTTGGTACTGTCGGTAAGGATCTCTCCGAGAAGCTCTGCAAATTTGGCAGCGTGCTCTGCTTCCTCAAATGCAGCGGTCTTATAATATTCTCCGATTTCGGGATATCCTTCTCTGTAAGCCTGTCTTGACATTGCAAGATACATACCTACCTCCGAGCACTCAGCTGTAAAATTGGATCTGAGGTCCTCGATGATATCCTCGGGAGCACCCTTAGCTGCTCCTACTACATGCTCTGCGGCCCATACCATATCGCCGCCCTGCTTTGTGAATTTGGATGCGGGAGCGTGGCATACCGGACATTCTGCCGGAGCCTCTTCACCTTCATAAACATAACCGCATACACTACATACCCATTTTGCCATTGTCATCATTCTCCTTAATATAAAAATATAATAAGATGCATATGCATCACACTACCAATCTCTTCACGGTTTGTGGCCGTACCCTGTATCGGTGCCAAATGCCGTTTTATCATCCTGTATACCGCATCGGCGTCTATGCGCCGACTGTATTATTTCTCTTTCATGCACTTCTCACATATTCCGAAATAAGTGAGCTCGTGAGAATCGATCGTTCCACCGAAATGCTCCATCGCTTTCTTGTTGAGTGTCGGAAGTATCGGCATATCCATGTCGATGATCGAATTACATTTCCTGCATATAAAATGATAATGCGGGGTCGTTTTTGCATCGAAATGATCGTATCCGTCGGCGCCGATCACTTTGATCGCCTCGCCCTGTTCAACGAGAAATGTAAGATTACGGTAAACTGTTCCGAGGCTTATTTTGGGATTCGTTTTACGAAGATTCTCATAAACGATCTCGGCGGTCGGATGTTCATAGGTTGATTTAAGATACTCTCTTACCGCCTCTCTCTGGCGGCTATACTTCACTGCCATAAATGATCCTTAAATGTAAACATATTGATCACAAATTCGTAGTAGAATTAGTAATCATTATCATTTTACTTAAAATTGATTTATATGTCAATAGGTGGTACAATAATTAGGCTTATCACAGAAAATAGGGAAGGTATGAGATCTTGGCAGATATCAAAACCGAAATAGAAGAATGCCTTGCAATGGCAGATGAAATAGAGAAGGCCGGGGTTGTAAAGGACCGTATTAATACTACGCTGAGGGAGAATCTCAGATATGAATTCCTCAGACTGATCGCTGTGATCGACAGCGCGGACCCCCATGTTGACGCGAGCGAAGCTGATTTTATAATGAAAACACTCGGCTACAAAGTCACCGATGGAATGATGCGAAGTATTGTTATGAATTACTCGCCCGACGATGTCAGCTTTGCATTCAAGTGCTTTGTACTTACGGATGCCGGTGATAAAATACACAACAGCCACCGCCATACAGTCAAGCTCATCAATACCTTCAGAAGTCTCGGACAGGAGTATATCGCTTCGAACGAAAACGAGATGGCGCAGCAACTTGCAATGCTTACGGAATATGTGGGAACAATGGAGAGTTTTGCGAAGGATTTCGGACTGCTCCTTCCCGCCGGCAATATCCGTGAGGTTAAGACCGAGAAGAAAACTGTCGAGGAAGCCCTTGAAGAACTTAACTCTCTGGTCGGGCTCGATGCTGTTAAGAAAGAAGTTAACAGTCTTGTCAATCTTATGAAGGTTCAGGCAATACGACGAGAGAAAGGCATGAAGGAGCCTTCGATTTCCAAGCATATGGTATTCTCAGGCAATCCCGGAACCGGTAAAACAACGGTTGCGAGACTTCTTGCGGGAATATATAACAGCCTTGGGGCTCTTTCCAAAGGGCATTTGGTCGAGGTCGACAGAAGCGGTCTTGTCAGCGGTTATGTCGGTCAGACAGCCGGTAAAGTAATGGAGGTTGTGAATTCGGCGATGGGCGGCGTGCTTTTTGTCGACGAGGCATATACCTTGACTGCGGGCAAGAGTAAGGAGGATTTCGGTCAGGAGGCCGTCGATACTCTTCTTAAAGCGATGGAAGATAACAGGGATGATCTTGTTGTGATCGTTGCCGGATATACGGATCTTATGGAGGAATTTTTAAGCTCCAATCCGGGACTCAGGTCGCGTTTTAACAAATTCATATATTTTACCGATTATGAGCCCGAGCAGCTTCTTCAGATAATGAAGGGCATGGCCGGGAAACAGGATTATGTACTCAGCGAGGCGGCATGCGAGAAGGCGCTTAATTATTTTAAAATGCGATGTGAGAATAAATCGGAGAATTTTGCGAATGCGAGAGATGCCCGTAACTACCTTGAAAACGCGATTTCCGCACAGGCAGGGCGTGTTATCGCAAAAGGCATTACGGATAAGGACGAGCTTATGAGGCTCGATGAATGCGACCTTGCATAAGGAGTAATATATATTTTATAAGAGAGGTTTTAATTAAAATGAAAAAGAAATTTATTGCAGTTGCCGTTATGGCTTTTATGGCGGCAGGAATGGTTTTTACGGCATGTAACGGCGGTTCGTCCGCTTCGGGATCATCAGACAGCGAGGCCACAAGTGCAGCAGACAGCAGTGAGACCGAGAACATCGATTATCATGAATACGTTACACTCGGAGAATATAAGGGACTTGAAATCGTAGTCGATGCGGTTGAGGTCACCGATGAGGAACTTCAGAATAGGGTTAACACCATTATACAGTCAAAGACTGATTATGTTCATGTGACCGAAGGAACCGTAGGAGAGAACGATAGAATTAACCTTGACTTCTGCGGCAAAATGGACGGTGTTGCTTTTGACGGCGGAACCGCAACCGGTCAGGATTACACTATCGGTGGCGGATATATATCCGATCTCAACGATCAGCTTATCGGACTTGAAGTCGGTAAAGAATATGATCTGGATGTTACTTTCCCGGATGATTATCAGAATGCTGACTATGCGGGTAAAGATGCCGTATTTACAGTAACGGTAAATTATATTTACGGCGATGCGATCGTTCCCGAATGGAATGATGATTTTGTAAAGGAATATACAAGCGGTGAATACACGGATACCGCATCATATGAGGCAGCGCTCAAAGCAGAGCTTCTTGCAGCTGAGCTTGAAGAGCAGGAGAAGGAATATGCCAACAATCTTCTTTCTACTATTGTCAACGGTTGTACTATAAGCAGTCTTCCCGAGAGTAAAGTAACCGAGAGCTATGAGCAGTATTATAATGCATATGTGAGCCAGTACACATACATGGCTCAGATGTATGGTTTCACCTATGAGGATCTTCTTACAATGTACGGTCTTACCGACGATGACATTAAAAGCTATGCTCAGGCTCAGGCCGAGACAGAGGTTAAGTACATAATGGTTTCCATGCTCATTGCGGAAAAAGAGGATTTGCTTATTACGGATGAGGAGTATACAACAAGAGCGACCGAGATCGCTACCAACTACTCTTATGAAAGTCTTGAAGCATTCGAGGCACAGTACGGTAAAACATACATAATGGAGAGCCTTGTGTATGATGATGTCCTTGATATGCTTATGGAAGCAAATAAAATGGTAACTGTTGAAGAAGAGACTACAACCGCCACTGAGTAAGGCATAACAGATATGCCGAAGGGTGGAAACATATATTTTACGGGGGTACAGTATGGGTTCTGAAAGCAGAGAATTACAGATATACCGTGATGTCATCGGAATGACGGGGTCGGTTGCATTTTATTATAATATGCAGTCCGGAATGATGGAGATGTTTCATGGCAGCGGTGCATTAAGCAGATATGGATCGCAGTTTAACAATTATGTTCAGACTGCTCGCACAACGCACATGCTTGCGGGAACGGATGAGTCCGTTAAGGAGATGTATCTTAATACGCTTCTTACGGGAGAACCCAGTTTCTTTGAATATGAACTCCGTATAACCAATCCGATGGGTGCGCCCCATTGGTACAAAGTAAGCGGTAAAGCAGTGTATGGCGACGACAACAACCCTGTTGCCATTGTCGGACATATGCAGAATATAGATGAGCGAATGGGTAGGAAGCCGGCGACGGTTGCCGATGATAATCAAATGGATGTTACCGGTGTTCTTCGTAAGACCTATTTTCTCAGGGATTTTGGTGATAAGTGCATCAAACGCGCGAAGAGCGAGGGCGTTCTGGTTCTGCTCGGAATCGTTGGGATCAACGACTATGCCAACGAGCTAAGTGGGATTAAGGCCGAGCAGTTTCTGACAGAGGTCGCGCAGCTTATCAAGGATAAATACCGCTTTGATGTTGTTATCGGACGAATCAATTATTCCGAATTCGGCATTATATATTTCGGTGAGGATATCCCCGATTTTATCGGAAAGCTTGACGACCTCATCGGTAAAATACGTATACTGCATATTAACGAAGCCGGTAAAGTTAAGATTGCATGCGGTATGCTCAGATTCACATTTAACGAAGGTGAGGAATTTGATATTCTTACCAAGGTCAGAATTGCCTTTAAGACCTCGCGTTATTATGGTAAGAGCCAGGTTGTTGAATACAGCGCGGACTTAGAGAGGATCAACTCCGGCGAGATGCCTTCCGAAGGCTACAAAGAGACTTATCAGAAAGCTCTTTTCGATCACGATCTTATCGAGAAATCACTTGATATTATTTCACAGACGGGCGATGTTGAAGGTGCTGTAAATATGATCCTTAATAAGCTCGGTCACAAATACGGACTCGGGAGAATTGCCGTTGCCGAGCTCGATAAAATGTCCAAGACCGCCATTTATTCGTATGTATGGATCGATCCCAACGATGAGCGCATCAAGGCCAAATTCTCCACTATAACCCCCATGCCTTATGAATATATGATTTCATATTATGATAATCATGAGGTTGTGGTATGTGATGATGTTCGAAATGCCAACGAATCCGCTGAGATGATGAGCAGGATTAACGAGCTTGAAGTGCAGGCATATGTTCATTGTATGTTTAGTGACGGTATGAACAAAGTCGGCGCGGTTCTTTTTGAGGATTTTGTAAAGCCCCGTAAATGGGACGATGCGGATATTGAAACCTTCAAATTCATGACCAAGCTGATATCGGCATTCCTTCTTAACATGCGTGCTTATGAGGAAATGCTTCTGGTCAACAAGCATTATGTTACGCATGATTCGCTTACGGGCCTGTATAAATTCAATGATTTTATGAAAGAAGCGAAGAATTATATCCGTAAGAACAGGGGCGGTAAATTTGCCGTCCTGTATTCAAGGATGAAGGAATTCCCCAAAGTCAACGATCTGTACGGATATGATGTCGGTGATGAGGTGCTCAGATTATACAGCCGTTCAATAAAGGCTCAGGAGGAAGTATATATAATCGGAGCCAGGATCAACGCAGACAATTTTATCGCGCTTGTTAATCAGTTTGATTCGAGAGGAAATGCAATAAGCGCAAGTATGCTTGATGTACTTAACGGTGATTTTACAAATAAGGCGAATGCGATTGCGGACGGCGTGGATCTCTCGCTTTGCGTCGGGGTGTCAATGATAAACGATACGGCGATTCCGCTTAACGAGTATTTCTCCAGGGCTATTGAGGCCAGGAATGCCGCGTTTGAGGCAGGAGAAAGATACAGAGTATTCTAAGAAAGCGGGCGCGAGATATCGCGCTCGTATATTATAAAATAATCCGGAGGTAAATTATGATTCTTGCAGTGGATATGGGTAATACAAATATTGTTCTTGGGTGCATCGATAAGGGTAAAACCGTATTTACCGAAAGGCTTTCGACGGATCTTTCCAAGACTGAATTCGAATATTCAATGAGTATTAAAGGCGCATTTGACCTCTACAAGATCAAGCCCGGCGATATCGAAGGCGCGATAATCTCTTCGGTTGTGCCCCCTCTTACAGGATATATCAAGGGCGCGATCCGTAAAATATCCTCCAAGGATGCGATGATCGTAGGCCCCGGGATCAAGACGGGACTTAATATCAAAACCGACGATCCCAAGGGAGTCGGCGCGGATCTTATCGTTGCTTCCGTTGCAGCACTTGCAAGATACGGCGCGCCTGTTATTATGGTCGATATGGGAACCGCAACAACGCTTGCCGCAATAGATAAGGACGGTAATTATCTCGGAGGTTCTATCATGCCGGGACTCAGAAGCTCTCTTGAAGCCCTTGTTTCAACGACTTCACAGCTTCCGAGGATTTCACTTATCGCTCCCAAGAAGCCTATTGGCCGCAATACAGTAGACGGTATGGGCAGCGGAATAGTACTTGGAAATGCAGCAATGATCGACGGAATGCTGGACCGTTTTGAAGAAGAGCTGGGATATCCCGCAACCGTTGTCGCAACCGGAGGACTGGCAAATCTTGTTATCCCTCAGTGTAAGAGAGATATCATAATAGACGACGACCTTCTTCTTGAAGGCCTTGAAATAATATATAACAAAAATCGTTAGTTTATTCGCAGACATATGTAGGACAAACGCATCAATCATAGATGCCTCTTAATAGGTTGCTGTTTTATGCAA
>CAKZZH010000035.1 GCA_937885345.1 uncultured Lachnospiraceae bacterium
TTGTAACAAGAAGGATATCCTTTCTGTTATCCGTAGCCTTAACCTCGATAAGTTCATCATTTTCCTTAAGAGTTATGGCTGCAAGACCGGACTTTCTTACATTTGCATATTCCGTAATCTTGGTCTTCTTTACTATACCATTCTTTGTACACATAAACAAGTATCTGTCTTCTCTGTACTTAAGGATAGGTATAACGGCTGTAATCTTTTCATCCGGCATAAGCTGAAGGAGGTTAACGATTGCCGTTCCTCTTGCGGTTCTGCTTGCCTCAGGTATCTCATATGCCTTAAGTCTGTATACCTTACCCATATTGGTAAAGAACATTATATAATGGTGGGTTGTTGTCATAAAGAGGTCTTCTATGAAGTCATCCTCTATGGTCTGCATACCCTTTATTCCCTTACCGCCACGGTTCTGGCTCTTGAAGTTATTGATAGTCATTCTCTTGATATAACCAAGCTTAGTCATGGCAATAACTACATTTTCCTTCTTGATAAGGTCTTCAACGGTTAAGTCATCATCCGACTCATCGGTTAAGTCATCATCATCCAACTCATCCTCATCCGAGCCATCTTCGTCCTCCGACTCGAATTCATCGAGGATAGCGAAGCCGGTAGCGGCCTCAAGGTCGTCTGTCTCTCCATCACCGTTGAAATCAAACATTCCACCTAAAAAATCATCCATACTAAACCTCCTTAATCAAGCAAAGCCGCGGCCCACTCAGGCTCTTTGAAACCGACAAGGACCGTCTTGCCCTTTATGAGGAGCGGTCGCTTAACAAGCATTCCGTTCGTTGCGAGGAGACGAAGCTGCTCTTCATCACTCATTCCGGGAAGCTTGTCTTTTAGCTGAAGGTCCTTGTACATAAGGCCACTTGTATTAAAAAATCGCTTCAAAGGAAGGCCGCTCTTCGTGTGCAATTCCTTGAGTTCATCGTAGGACGGATTGTCCAACGCAATGTCGCGGAAAGTGTATTTTATATCGTGCTCATCAAGCCATGTGCGCGCCTTTTGGCAAGTCGTGCACTTCGGATAACAAATAAAAATCATAATGATACCTCCCCAATAATGTTATGCCAATTGAAATAAAAACGAAATTGCAAGTATGATCAAATCGCAGATCAGCCCGATCAGATAGTAAAATACGAAAAACACGCCTATTTGGAGAGTTGTTTTGACGTACTTTGCCTTGAGCAGAGCCGAGATAATACCGTAGATAAACATCAGTCCGGTAATGAGTCCAAGGCCCGCGAGCGAGTTGTTTATGTCCGCAGGGCTGAGCGTCATGTGCATCGAAATGGAGAGACACAGGTAGAAACATATAAATGCTCGCAGAATTCCCCACTTTCGAACGGAAAATAAGCCCTTCCAGAAGCCTATGAAAACCGCGCCAAGCGTAGAACCCAAAGTGCTCTTGCCACCTGACTTTCCGACCGCGGTAAGTGCGCTGCTTGATGTACCGGCTGTGCTTGATACGCCGGCACTGCTTGATGTTCCCGATGTGCCGAGTGTGCCGCCAAGCGGAATCGCATCGAGTTTTTCATCGATGGCCTCGCTAATCTCAGGAATCAGCAGACGAATCATCAGTATTATCACAAGTCCGCCGAGAATCAAGGGGCCGAAGCCCACAAAGAATTCTCCGATTGTAGTAAAGAAACCGCCTTGCAAAGGGCGGGAATATTTTACATAGCCGAGAACTCCGTCTGAATAAAACCCCTGGGGTCTGAAGAGTTGAATCTCCCGTATGGGGAATCTGAAAATCAGGCAAAACAGTGCGTGCGAGAGTTCATGTATGGGCGTTCCGACCGCGGCGAATGCGATAACAAGCCATCTTCCGCCGTTCCAAAACATTCTGCCATTGATCACCTGCTCAAGTTTATCGAGAAGCAGGCCAAAGCCTATCATCACGCCAAGAGTGCACGCCCACATAAGCGCAGTTCGTTTGAGCATTTCCCAGAAGAAGATGTAGCGGTCGCCTTTGCCGTCCTTCAAGCCGCCTTTGCCGCCATTTGAGACGCCTGTATTATCTGCGCCGATTGCATTTGCGCCCCGATCCTTAGCCTCTTTATCATTTATTTCATTACCCACTATCCTATGCTCCTCCTCAAAAAACGTCACACCGGATGCCCGAATCGCAAATGCTTGCACCACCGGGCGCCGGCATTTTATTTTACAAACTCAAGTATCACCTGCAAGTCATCTCTTTCGGGGTTCAGTTCGTAGATCCAATTGCTTATTATGAGCTCGGTCTGACGCTTTGCGGTCAGTATAAATTCCTGATTGTTCCTGATGTTCTCGATTATGGTTGCATATGCTTCCTGCCTCTTTGCCTCAGCATAGTCGTTGCCCTCGGAATAATTGCCGTTAAGACCGACAACTTTGTTGAGGAGGATTTCATCCGAGATATTGAAGTTGTCAACCTTGGGTTCGGGAACCCTTACGGTAACGGTATTATGACGGTCGTCGACAATGTATTCCGCCTGCATCATATCGATGAAAAAGGTGCCTGTGGTCGTGTATTTTACCCAGTAGATCACATTTACATCGTTGTCGTCATTGTTCTCAGTGAGGTAAAATACATCACTGACCTTCATTACCTCGAGGCGGGATATTTCCTGCTCGTCGATCACGTTGATGTTTGCAACTGTTTTGATGTGATATTTCTCCTCGGCGATATCGTACCAGGTCAGATAATATTCGTTTTCTTTCTCCTGAATGATCTCGTCCTTGGTAAGGGTGTAACTGTCTTTGAGATTGTCGGCGCCGTTAACTACGGTATCGCGAAGCAGATACGCGGAGTACACTATGGTTCCGATCACCAGAATGCCGAGCGCAATGAGGATGATCGTTCCGACCGGTGATTTCTTGCGAGGCGCGGGCGCTGACGAATTCCCCTGCGTGGGCGCTGCGGAGCCTCCCTGCGCGGGCGCTGACGAATTCCCCTGCGCATATGTCCCGGGTTGCGCGCCGTCATTTGCAATCGGCTGCGCAGAGCCGCCTGTCGGCGCTGCGGGGCGGTATATGTCATCGCTTTTGTATATTTCATCTGCCATTTATTCGCCCTCCTTAAAAACAACCTGTGTGCCGGGGCCCAAGATAAGCACGATCTGCTTCTTGGCAAATTCCTTTGCATCCTCAAGCAGCTGCGCATAATTGCTGAGTTCTTCGATGGACCTCTTTAAAACCTCTGCTCTGGCATTGACATTTGCTTCAATGCCATCCGTAACTTTCCCGGTAAAAGGATATTTTATATATTCGGCAATCTTCTCCGCCTTGTCTTCCTTGAGGAAGAGCTCAGCTTCGGGAGAGGGCGCCGTAACTGTATATGTTCCGTCGCTGTTCTTTGTTACGACCGTCTGGCTGAGGTCAATCGAGAAAATCACATTGCCGGGTCTCACGTAGAGTGCGGCGTAATCGTCACTGATCTGAGGGATATTGTTGATGCTGATATCCGCTGAAAGCACTTCGAGCTTGCCCTTCCCAAGCGTCTTAATCTCATCAATCGTAACATCCGTATCCTCGGCGCTGAGTCCCTTCTCCTTGCCGTCTTCCCAGCCTTCTGCGGCTTTTTCGGTTATACCCTTGTATGTGCCGACCGCATATCCGACCAACTGCCCTACACTCTGACCGACGTCTTCGCCCATATGATCGGCACCGTTATGTATCGGCATGGCAACCATAAACAGAAAAGCAGCGGCGCCCATAAGGATTATTCCAAGGAAAATACCAAGTATAATTTTGAAAGCTTTCATACCATCCTACTCCTTTTCTATCTTGATAGTGCTGATGTCCTCGTACTCATACGTCTTTTCGGTAAAATCAGAAGTTCCGGAGAATCTCGTCGTCTCGCCATTTACCGTAACCACGAGAACGTCTTCACCGAGAAGTTCTTTGTTGACAGAGATTCTAAGCTCCTCATCCTCTCTGAGTTTGATCTTCTTGTTATTCTCAAGATCCGATAAAGTATACGCCTCAACTCCCGCATATATCACAAGCGGGCTGTTCTCTGCAGTATTATTGCCCGAGAACCAATCCTGTATTCTACCGAGAATAATGAAGAACCAGTTCTTGGAATCCATATCTATTTCAATGGTCTTCTCTTCCCATTTCTCTACGTTAAGCTCGATATTTCTCTCGCCGGAAGCATCCGCCGTATACTTAAATACATAAGAGCCGTCCTTCTCGGTGTAACTGTCATAGTCAAAAGCGGAGGTTATTTTATAATCGGTTTTGGTATAGATCTCAACCGTATCACCCTTCTTAAGCTTGCTGATATCAGAAGCATCGCGCTCCTCACCGTTGACATACACATGAGTCACGGCGCTTTTTTTATCCTGAACGCTCATCGTCACATACGGATAAAGTTCGACCTCAAACTCCCTGATTCCGCCTATCCTGCTCTCTTTATTAAACTCAATCCTGCCATCCTTGTTGCTGAAGACGTCCTGCGGATCCGATGCTACGAAGTAAAATTCATCCGCATCGTATTTAAAAACAACTGTGTAATCGCTGCTTGAGTCCACTTCATTATCGCCGTTTACAACCGGATCCTGGTTAATGTACCACTTGCCGTTAACATTCTCCTTGCCGGCTCCGTTATCCCAAAAAGCAGTAAGCACAACATGCTGCTTCTCGTATCTGCCGACAGTCTCGAAAGAAAGCTCCGTACCGGAGTAGAACTGAGACAAAGTAAACGATAAAATATCACTGCCCTCAAAACCACCTATATTGTTGCCTTTCTCGCCGGACTCACTGTACTCGACAACCCTGATCGAATCGAACTTATAACAGTCGGTGTAAGGATTGGTCACCGAATCAACACGGGCATAAATCGTGTCTCCGGGATTGATCGTACAACTATCGTTATCGATCGGATCCTTGAGCTCTCTGTCGCGATAAAATGAAACCGAAATATATTTATTCTCGGCAAAGGAAACATTAACCGTACCGTTTTCTACGTTTTCTGCTTCTTCGGCATATTCCACTTCGCCGTTATATTCACCGTTTTCAAGTTCACCGTTAGCCTCGAGCTTCTCCGCGGTTATATAATCCTCATCACTTTTGATTCCGGATTCGCTTTGCATCGCATTCTCTATGCCCTCCCGGACTTTTGCCCGAATGTCCAGCGAACACCCTGACAAAAACGTACCGAGAAGCATTATCACACACAAAGATACAATTCGCTTCATAGTCCATCCTTTCTGTAAAATCAGCTTAGAAAGCCGCGCTGTGGATATAAGAGCCGCACCATACGCTGTGCCGCTCGCAAAATTCCTGCGTCATATATATCGGCAAAATCTTAATACAATTATACCATATCGGAGCCATCGACAACAATATCATGCCCGTATGAGTTATTTTATGACAGGGAGTATATAACGGATTTTATTCACGTATATGACGAATTTTATTCACGAGAAACTGGGATACTAGACGCGCACATCGGCTATGAAAAGTTTGCCATCATCATCCCCCTCGAGTCCTTCGCCTGACGAAGTGATCACAAGTCTTCCTTTGCCGGCAAAGCAACAGGAAGACACATGTCTTGCGGAAACCTCGATAAAATCAAGCAATTCACCGGTGCTCGTATTTATATGTTCCACCCTGCTTCCGCCCCAGATCGCAAGGTAGATATTATCATCCTCATCTATGCACATTCCATCCGGCACTCCAACCTGAATATTTCTGAGCACCCGTCGATTCGAAATATCGCCGCTCTCCTTATTATAATCAAAAACAAATACCGACTTCTCAACCGAATCCGAGAAATAGAATTTATCTGCAGCCTTATTCCATGCCATTCCATTAGATAGTTTGGTTCCTAACCATTTTTTCTTAAGGATTCCGGCGTTGTTGGATGAGGTGGATATGGCGTCTGAATCGCCGGCGGATACGGTGTCAGCACCGCCAAAGTTACAGTCAGGTATGGCGTCTGATCTGAGAGCCGGCGACTCAAATGAATACAGATTCCCGCCGTGCGGATGTTCATTTCCTTCAACAACCGAGCCGAACCACAACCTCCCGGCCGGATCTATTTTGGCATCATTAGAGCGCTGATATGTTTCATACTCATTCCTAAGATCAAGTATTTTCCTCTTCTCGCCGTCATAGATATAGAGCCCATCGCTTGCTGCAACGACATATGTGGGAACGCTCGGCAGTGCGGAGCGGGCCGCGATATCAGCCACTGCGGAACGGGCCGCGATATCAGCCGAGGCAATTCTGTTATCAGGAAGCGGCACCACAGCTCCGATCATCCTGTCAAACCGGACGGCGGATATTTTATTGGGGGATGCGTCAGAATATTTCGTCATATACAGCGTCCCGTCGATTATGTCCACCCACGATAAAATATCACTCTTCTCATCATACGCAGGTGACTCGCCGAGTCTGTATTTACCGTAAGGAAGCGGCTTCGCGGTGTGAATCGTCACATGATCGCCAAGCATTTTCTCCATCCAAACCATATCGTACCAATGGTTGAATTTGTATCCGCAATCATGAAAAGTCCCGATAAGACGGTAGCCTTTCTTTTCATGAAAACACACACTGTCTCTCGTTAAGAACTCATCGTCATCTGTTTTGGGGACAGCGATACAAGCGTTAATGTTCAAAATATTCTGCTGCATGAGCTGTATCTCAAGCTCATCAAGCAGCTTGCTTCCGATTCCCGTACGTCTGCTGCCGGGTGTAACATAAATAGAGCTTTCAACGCAATGATCATACGCCGGGCGATCTTTAAAGCAGCTCGCATAAGCATAGCCAAGGATTCTTGATACTCCACCGATTTCTTCCTCTGCGACAATATACGGATACTTCTTTTGGGTTTTCTCAATCCTAGCTCTGAATTCTTCAAGTGTCGGAACCTCATATTCAAAAGTTATCGCCGTATTCTCAACATAGTATTTATAAATTCCGAGCAGCGCCTCTGCATCGTTCAAGGTTGCCTTTCTGATCATCATTGCAGCTTCCTCTCGATCATATTGTTTCTAATTGGTTTGATATCGAACTATATCACTGACTTCATTTCTCGATCTTAATTAGTTTGATATCGAACTTTCCGTCGCCATTGTAGTTAATGTACAACGGGCTGATGCCTTTAAGACCGGCTGTTTCAATCCTCACCTCGCTCCACGCTTCCGATGGTTCTGCAGTCGCAGTGCCTACGGGGGGGTTCGCGCTTGTTTCAGGAACCGCGCTCGCCAAAGTACCTACAGATTTCGGAGCGTCCATCTTCGTGTATATTTTCCACTCACCATGACCGGTTCCGCGCACTGTCAATGTAACGCTGCTCGCTCCTTCGCCAAAATCAAAGTATTTATATCCTACCCACGTTCCATTCGCGACATCATGTACATATCGTTCATCCCCTTCACTGGACACACAGGGGATGTCGACATCAAGACTGACATTAGTGCCATGGGGCATTTTACCGTTAGTGAGGTTGCAGCAAACAGGCGCAGGATACTCCCCGCACCCAAGTAAAGGGGCGCCGTTCAGGCCGCAACTCGTCATCTCAACCTGCGCAATACTGCCATCATCAGCAATCGTAATCGGCTCCGCGCATGCCTGCCTTGAATAGTCTGTTTTATGCGTAAGGCGATGATAGAAAACATACCACTGACCGTTAATCTGCTCGATTCCGCCGTGAGTAGTACCGGTCGCGTTCAGACGATCCTCCGGGTGTCTGCCCTCATACCCGATGTCACCGTTTGAAACAATCGTTCCGCCATAGACAAAATCACGATCGGGTTTCTTGCTCGTCGCATAGCAGAGCTCGTGATTGTTGACCGAAGAATATATAAAATAATAGGTGTCTTTTATTTTACGGATCGAACTTCCTTCGAAGAAGCCGTGGTCTGCAAACGGGGTGCCTTCATGAACAAGGGGAAGAACACGAACCGGCTCTGAAGTAAGTGTCATCATATCATCGGCGAGAGTCATGTGAAACGGCCCAAAAACGCTATCATTTGCCTTCCAAAGTTCTTCTATATGATTCATATCCTTACCAAACATTTCGCTCTCCTGAGCGAGAATATCGCCCCTCGCGCGTGTCTGCGAAGGCTCTTCAAATCCGTACCATGTTCCTGAATACAACCTGATCACTCCGTCATCATTTATTACAGCCGGATCAAAATTAACATACTTCATAAAGGTGCTTCCGTCAGGATTTTTGACTGTTCCCAAATACTCATATCGTCCATCGGGCTTATCACATACTGCGACACTTATCGGCTGTGAGTATCCACCCACACCTCTGTAACCGGCAAGGCAGTAATAGAGGTAGAATTTGCCGTCATTTCCTTTCACTACATCCGGAGCGTAAGCATGCATCGCTTTTTCCGCGTCATAACGCGGATCCTGCTTGGGATCGAATATCACGCCGGAACAGCTCCAATTGCGCAGATCATTGACCGGTGCGGACCACACTGCATACGGGAGCATGCAGAACGTCTCGCCTCTTTCTTTATCATGCGAACCAAACAAATAGACGCGGTCGCCGAACACATGCGGCTCCCCGTCCGGAATATACTCATCAAGCGGCAGAAATGGATTGTATACCTGCATTTTAATTACCCTCCTTTGTGGCTGCTGGCGGCGCGCGGCTAATTGGCGGTGCGCGGCTAATTGGCGGCGCGCGGCTAATTGGCGGTGCTGCGGCGCGCGTGACACCTTATCTCTAACATAGATCGGGCAAAGCTTTAAGTCAATAGAAAGATCACAGCGCAGTTTTCGGCTTTCCGGAACTTGACTTTGATTTTTCCGGTTGATTTTGCGTTTTTTAGCCAATTTGGGCTGATTTACCGCCAGAATTCTTGTTTTTGCTTTCCAGGCGGTAAGAAAAACGAGTCATTTTGATGTCTAAAAAAACTCGTTTTGGAAATCTTACCGCCAGCACACTCAAATCTTACTATCAGCGGTAAGAAAATGAGAAAAATTGATATGAGATTTTTTCGTAAATTTTCAGTTTACCGCCTGGAAACTATTTTTTCATTTCCGGCGGTAAAAAGCATCTTTTTTCGCATACCGCCAGAAACTTCATTTTTTAAATTTGGCGGTACCCCCCTAAAAGTGTCAAAAAGTGTACCGCCAGAATGAAAATAATTTCAAACTGGCGGTAAAATTTCTTTAACAGACTATTTTCGACCTATGAATTAGCTATGTATTATACGTATTATCTCTTACTCGTGTCTTATCACTTCAAATCTGTACAGCAGAACACCCTTTTCAAAAGCGTCGATTCCGGCCTTGCGTTTTGCGATCATCACCTGATCTTCAACCGTTTCGACACCGTCAAGATCGGGCAGGAGCAGGCCGCGGCGGTTGTCTTTGGCAACGATAACTCCATAGCGTTTTACATTTAATTCATCCGTCGATGAAACAGGTTCCGCTTCGCCAAGAATGTCCACACTGATAGTAAGACGCACAAGCTCGTCCACCGTTATCGGCAGAAATCTCGGATCCTCTGTTGCAGCAGAGATTGCGTTAGACACGATTTCTTCCGCAATCGTATTCCGGGCAGGCGCGATAGTGCCTATACACCCGCGAAGTGAACCGTTTTCATGAATTGATACAAACACCCCGGCCCTGCCGTTTCTCATTTCGCTCGTTAGTTCCCATGGCTGCGGCGTATATCGAATACCACTTTGTACATACGCATTGATTGAATTAATCGCAAGTCTGATGTATTCGTCCATATAACCTCCCTCTTTTCGCGTCATTTCTACATAAAATGACACATGCACACCCCATATCCTACACCAAAAGTTGCTTCGTGCGAAAGCACTTTGGTTTGAATCGCACGGGCAGTCTCGCCCGTAAGCGCGTGGGCAGTCTCGCCCGTAATCGCACGGGCAGTCTCGCCCGTAAGCGCGCCGGCCATCATTGTAAAAGAGCCGTGGCCGCACTCCATGCTCGCGTCAAGGAGAGCCGGATCAAAGTCCACCAGGCTTTGAAGGTCACTGCGAGTTAAGACGTCCATAAGCATTTTGTCGTAAGCAGGGCCTTCCGGACGATAGCCGTAAGGACCGTCAGGCTTCTGACAGTGGCTAAGGTCGCCGCTTGCCACGAAAACACAGCGTCTCCCGGTCTCGCAAACCGCCTTGGAAATGATGCGTCCCAGCATAAAATGATGCGCCATCGAAAGCCCCGACAGACCGATTCGGACAAGTTGGTAATTCGTGTATCTTTTATTTATAAAATACAAGGGAACCATTGTTCCGTGATCAAGCGCAGGATCTCGCTCGCCTTTAGTACCGGCAGGGAACCGTTTTGAAGTGTCTGCAAGATTTGAGATATCCGCCTTCATTGAGTTTTCTGCGATCGATGAGATCAGCTCGGCATCGTAGTCAACCGAAAAAGTAACCTGCGGTGCACCGAAAGAGGCGAAATCACCAATCGCGTGAAAACCGGGGGAAATATGAAAATAGTCACTGTACATGATCGAATGAGGCGACGCAAGGATTATCGTTTCAGGTTTTATAAGCGCAATGTCCCTTGCTACCTCATCAAAGGAAGCAAGAGTTTTGCTTATTTTCTGTTCTTCGCCACGCCCGATCTCGCTAACGGCGATGGGCGGATGCGGAAGGATGTAGCCCGCAAGTATGGGCATGCGCTCACCTCATATCAATATATTTAAGTATCCCGTGGGATCCAAATCATCTCAAAAATTATATCTGCGGTGTCTACGCGCCGAGGAACAATGCAGCAATGTGGTAGACGATGCATGACAAGAGCAGCGCGCTGAGTACATAAAATACGGCAACCGCTGCGGTCCACTTGAAAGAGTGGGACTCACGGTAGGTCGTTGAAAGAGCCATAACACAAGGTACATTGAAGGTGCATGCAAACATCAGAGCAAGCGCCTCGGCTTGTGAAATTGTTGAAGTCATAGCCTGAGCAAGGATTCCGTTATCAACCGTCGCGTTGGAAACATTAAATGCGACATCCGCAACATTGCTCTGTCCGACAAAGACTGCGTTCAATACGCCAAGTACAGCCTCTTTTGCAAATGCGGAACTTATAAAACTCATAAACGACTGCCAGCCGAGTCCAAAGAATTTGGTGACGGGCTCGATAAAAGTTCCGACACGGTAAAGCAAACTGTTCTCGATATTTCCCGTTGATGTGTACGAGAAAATCCAGAAAATGATCGACATGATAAAGACTGTTCTGAGCGCCCTTACAAAAATGTCGCCTGCTTTATAAAATGCTTCTTTGATGATATGTCCCCAGTGCGGCTTGTGGTAAGGAGGAAGTTCCATAACCATACCGCTTCTGCCTGTTTCGGGAGAAAGTTTTTTTCCGAAGATCTTGGACACGATAAACATCAGGATCACAACATATACCAGAATTCCGACACAGATGAGGAGCACGCCCCACCAAGGGAAGAACATTCCGGAAATAACGGGGATGATCGACCAGATCGATCCGCATGGAACAGCCCATACAACAGCCATTGCAAGCATTCTCTGTCCCCAGTTATCCATAACTCTGGTACCTGAAGCGCCACCGATGGTGCATCCGAAGCCCATAAGGATCGGAGCGATCGCCTTGCCCTGAAGTCCGAGTCTGGATAGTACGTTATCGAACTGATATGCGGCTCTTGCGATAAAACCAACCTCTTCAAGGAGTCCAAACACGAGGTTTACGCCAAGTACAAACGCTGCCATCGAAATACAGAAATATAGAGTGTTCGGAATGATCAGGCTGAATATCGAAACAAGCCAGGGATGTACATTCCAGCCGTTAAGCAGACTTGCAATCGGACCGCTGATAAGTCCCGGGATCATTCCTCCAAGTGACATAAAAGGTGCACATATAAGCATCGCAACAAGAAATGCCGCGAGGATGATTCCAAGGCATATTACTTTACCGAGAACAGGACGAGTCACGATCCGGTCGAATTTGGATAATTTATAATTCGTCCCTTCACCTGTTACAGCGCCGTCAAGAATATTGTTGACCCATTCATATTTCTTATTACTTGCATCCATCACAACGCTTGCATCGCCCGCGGAGCCGCCCTTTGCAGGCTGCACCTGATCAGGCTGAGACTCTGTCAGATCGGGTCTGCTTGTAAGCATGTGAGGATCATTCAATTCTTTTACAAGAAGATTTTTTAAATTATCGTAGTATTTTTTATCAGCAGCAACAAAAGGAATTACCGGTACTCCAAGCCTCTTCTCGATAAGCTCAGCATTGATTTCTTTGTGCTGATCCTTGGCGACATCGATCATATTAAGAAGCACAACGGCAGGGACGTTCATCTCGGCAAATTCAGCAAGCATGTACATACTTCTTTGAAGCTGTGAAGCATCAACAAGCACGCAGACAAGATCGGCCTTGCCGGATCTGATGTAATCGACCGTTATCTTCTCTTCATCGGAATTGCCTGTAAGACCATAGCTTCCGGGCAAGTCGGTAAGATTGTATTTGATGTTGTTATAAGTGAACGATCCGTCTTTTTTCTCAACGGTTTTACCGGGCCAGTTACCTACGTGCTGACGCGACCCTGTAAGCTGATTAAAAACTGTGGACTTGCCTGAATTAGGCTGTCCGAGAAGTGCGATCGAATTCATGCGCCTACCTCCTCGACTTCTATTTTATCGCAGTCCTTGCGGTTAAGCGCAAGCAAAGTCTCCCTTACATATATGAGTACGGGCATTTTACGATCGTTCTTAACGACCTGAAACGATGTCCCTTCAGTCATTCCGATCGAGGTGATCCTGCTCATAAAATGCACATCGGCGTCAAGCAGTTTTACCTTTCCTTTTTGGTCGGCTTTCATTTCACTCAGCTTCATTCTTATCCTCCTTGTCATCCGCGCCGCAATGTCCGCAGGCTCCCATACACCCACTGCATCCGGGGCATCCGCAGTTGCATACACCCTGTTTTCTCCTCTTAACAATGCTTCTTATCGTAAAGAAAAGAATCACCACAAGCACTGCTCCCGCAATAACGGATCCTATATTTTCTTTCAACCATTCAATAAACATGTCTTCACACTTTCGAGCCTTATGCTCACTTTCCGCCGTCTCCGAAACTTTATGAGATCAGATCATATAATCCGGATGGCGGGACTTATTTTATATTCCAAAGAATTGATGCCATGCCGGACGGTAGAATTCGTCCAGAGTCCTTGCATAATGCAACGCTTCTTTACGCATGTATCCGTGCCTTACCGTTTGAAAGATCGCATCAATATGCGCTGTCACAAGAAGGTGCAACTCATTCTTCCTGTACGCCTTGACCGGCACGCCTCGCCTTTTAATACGGCGCATATACTGATTGATGCTGTCCTCTTCCCAAATAGCGAAATTGTGTATAAAATCCTCAAACTTTGTGCCTTGGGACTTACAGATCAAAAGCCTGAATTCGTCATAATGATCGTATATAAAACTAATGATCTGAACCGATATATCCATATCGCCCAGCAAGTCTTCGCTATTCGCATCTTGTGAGCTCGAACTATCGGTGTTATCCGCAAATTCGAAGTTCTGTTTCTCGCGTTCAGCGTAAATACTGTCAAACTCCGTTAACAGAGGTTCAAGCAAAGCCGCAAACAAGTCTTCCTTACTTTTAAAATGCTTGTAAATTGCAGACACGGTCATACCGGCCGCCTGCGCAATCCTTCGCATAGAAGCATCAGTAAATCCGTACTCAAGAAATTCATTTTGAGCTGCTGCCATCACCTTATAACGCGAATCATTTCCATTCTTTGACATATGCACTCCTGTAAAATAAGTGAACAGTGTTCACTAACCAGAGTTAGTTTACACTGTCCGCCTGCATATGTCAATAAAAAATACAGAGACCACATGGTCTCTGTATCCGCACAGTTTGAATAGAAATCATTATTTAGTCAGATCCACGCCGCTGGCTCTCACGTGACTCATCGATACTTTATGCTCGATTGGCTTCCATGAAGGATTATGGAAGATCGAAACGATCGCAATCGGAATATAAGTCGTGATATAAAGCGGGAAGGTTATGGCATATAGAATCTTCTTCACATTCGAAGTACGTATATGCTTCCACTCGGTGATCGTTGTAATGATACCGATTATAAACAGTACGCCGAATGCATTAAAGATCAACTGTCCAAAGCTGAATACGGCATCAAGGATATTGTCTCCTACCATAACTCCGTATACGGTCAGAACAACGTTACTTACGATTGAGAATAATGAAAGGATGAATGCAGGGCAAAGGTTCATCGCCATATCGAAGCATGCGAAACTACCGTGGAAAATACCCTTTATCATCTGAAGGCCGTAGCCATGAAGTACCTGCCAATATCCTCTTGCCCAGCGCAGTCTCTGACGGAAACTCTGGCTGAATTTGACAGGCTGCTCATCAAAGAGTTCAGCTGTAGGGCAATATGCAATCTTACGTCCTTTGGCAATCTGGTTGAAAGAGAACTCGATATCCTCGGTCAACATATGGAAAGGCCAGCCGTCCATTTCCTCTGCTACAGTCCTGCTGAACATAAAACCGGTACCGGAAACGTTGGCACTTGCACCTATAATATCTCTTGCCTGATTAAGGTAACGGCTCTCGCGAAGGAACCACAATGCATATCCTGCACTGATCCAGTTGTCACCATAATTCTTGCTGTTACGGTAACTTGTAATCACATCATTGCCTGCGCAGAAGCTCTTGTTCATCTCTTCGATGTAACTGCTTGAGAGAACATTATCCGCATCAAATACAAAGTATCCGTCAAATCTTTCAGGATAGTCATCCTTGATATCATGTAAAAGTTTGTTAAGAGCGTAGCCCTTACCGATCTTCGTCCTGTCAAAACGTTTATAAACCGTTGCGCCGGCCTTCTCAGCCACTTCGGCTGTTTTATCGGTGCAATTATCAGCCAATACGAAAATATGTATTTTATCCTGGGGATAAGTCTGCTGATGCAGGCTGTCGATGAGGTCCGTAATTACAACCTGCTCGTTCCTTGCGCAAATAAGAACAGCATAATTATGATAAATAACCTCAAGTGAGTCATGTCTATCCTTTTTCTTCTTGTTATGAGCCTTTGCTCCGAACAAAGAAATAGGAATATATACAAACTGATACAAATAGCATACCATAAATATGATGCCTACAATGTAATTCACCCATTTAAGTGTTTGCATGATGTTACCTCACAATAAAAGTGTGCATTCTACCTCTACCGCCCCGACCTGCGTCAAGGCACATTCTTACCCTTACAGACAGAAGTATAACCCACTTAAGTTACAGTAAAGTTACAATCATTGTCGATGTTTACTGATACTGCTTCAAAAGGCCATTGCCAATATATCAAGCCTCAAGAACATGCTTCTTATCTTCAATGAACCATCGGCCGTTGGCTTCATAGAAGAGATGTCGCTGCTGGGAACCTATTGTGATCAGGTAGCGCTGAGCGTTCTTACTCGACATTACACCGACACAGTCGCAATTATATGTAACCTTGTCAATCTTGTATATTCTGCCGGTCTTCCAACGGATCGCAAGCGGAATCATTTTACCTTCGGAAGTAAATTCAGCGATCACATTCACGCCGGCAATGCTCTGTATCATCTCATGCATCCTATAGCATCTCCTGACCAAAAAAAACAAATGGCAACTATTCCGAACTCTTGTTCGGGTGTGGTATGATAATACACCTGCACGGTTATTTCGTCAAGGGGTAAAATATTTTATGCTAGGATAAACGCATCAATTTAAGGTTGACATTTACAAGTTTTTGTTGTATCGACC
>CAKZZH010000036.1 GCA_937885345.1 uncultured Lachnospiraceae bacterium
TGACCACCAAGGTGGGCAACTTCAAGAGCGACAACATGACCTGCCGCATGGCCATGACATTTATTATTGCAGCAAGGGATTCCTCTTCTGCCTTGATCGACTCTGCTTCCTCCTGCGCCTTCTGGTTCTTCTTAAGCACGACATTGGCAATTATAACGCCGGCAAGCACCACGAGAAGTATCGCTACCGGTAAAATATATTTTTTCTTCATAGCGTTGCCTTTCTATAATTTCCTTCTGTAATTCCATCTGAAAATACCGATCACAATAAGGAGTACAGGGATGATTCCAATAAGGAATACCGCAATGAGCCCGCTACTTGCAATGTAATTGTAATTGGCACTGATCGCGATGGGATCGATCGAAATATTGCTGATATCGTCAAAATCAACGATTATGGAATTGACGAAGATCTCGGTATTGATCACCGAATAATGTCCGACGATCGCGTCATCGATCATATAGTATGTACCGTAAGCGGTAACACTTCCACCGTTATCGGATGATAAAGCACTTCTGGCGGCAACCGCATATGTTCCGAGCGTTACATCACTTGAACCCTCGACATATTCGAAACCGTTTGAAGATGTTGTAAGAAACTCATCCACTGTCACATCCGAGTTTTCAAGTGTTTCAAAACCGATCGTTGTCTGAAGAAGCACAAGCTGATTTCCGTCACTCGTTGAATATCCGCCTGTTATATCGGACGAAGAATTATACTCGGGAATAAATGCGTAATAGGATCTTCCTGCATAATTCTTTTGATCACCGATGATCGCATGATTTACACCGATTCCGTACTTGTTGCAAAGAGCATCGAGATTAGGCGTACTTTTGGCTTCATAGTTGAACAGCACGATAAAATTGCCGCCGTTATCGATATAATCAGCGATCGTACTTGCTTCATCCTCGGTAATATCGGATGTGGGGCCGTTGCAGATAAGTATGTCACAGTCTTCGGGAATATCGCTTGTAAGAAGCGTAAACGAATCCTGATACATAAGATTGCTCTTGTTAAGCGCAGCAGTTACGGCAGTTCCGACAGCACTCTCGCCATGGCCCGATAAAGCATATATATATTTTATCGTGTCGGTCACAACGGAGTTGATGGCCGATGTGATCGAGCCTTCACCATCGAAATAATAATTGTATGATGAGTCATAATATAAAATATCATTAAGACTTATGTAATTGATCTTATTAAGTGCTTCGCACTGAGCAACAATGTAGCCGGCACTGGTTTCAAGGTCGGTAAGAACCGAGGGATAGAGTTCGGGGTCTACGTATTTTACGGTGATATGGCTTGAAAGTGCTTCATACTGCTTAAGGAGCGATACGATCCTTGCGTCCACATCATCCTCGTTTGCGGTAACCGTGAGTACAACATCCTGTGTAAGCGATGATGCAACCTCCTTGGTTGTGTCGCCGAGCGTAAAGAGTTTGTCTTCGCTCATATCAAACTCGGTTGCCGATGCCGGAAGCTGTCTCACAAATATATTGATCCCGACAAGAACCGCAACGATTATGATCGTTAAAATTATTGAATATGTGCCTTTACGAAAGGCAGCCGATTTAAATATTTTAGATTTATTCATGTCAGTGCCCTCCTAATTCCAGCTTCTCTTGTGGAGACTTTGAACAGTCATCACAAGGAAGATCGCTGTTGTTGAAATGTATAATACAAGCGACTTTATATCAAATATAAAATATCCCATAACACTTCTCAGCTGAGTACCGAAATCGAGCTCATTCTTAAAGCTTGAGAGGAAGGTTGAAAGCGCTGCATAATTGGTAAAATTAAGAATGATGATCGCAATCGAGCCAATGATAAAAAGCAGCGTCGGAACAATGTAATTACGTGTGATCACATAGAGGATCACACAAACGATAAGGCATAAAGCAATCACCGCAATTACGGTTGCGATCTGTGTATCCGGAATAAGTCCGAAAAGTGTTCCCCAGAAGGACATGATGAATACCACAACAAATGAAATAAGTGCGGATACAACGATATTGTCAGTAAGGGATGAAATGAACATTCCGATCGCAATGAAAACAAGTCCGTAAATAAAGAGGAACAAGAGCGCTATATAATCCGATGCAAGCGCGCTGTACTGTCCGAATATTTTAATAATAACGGGCAGCAGACCTGCAAATGCCATCGGAATGGCGTAGATAGCGGCGCAGGCTAAGAATTTACCGATAACTATCTTAATATGCGAAATCGGCGATGTAAAAAGCACCTGGTCCGTCTTATTCTTCATCTCTTCCGAGAAGGTTCTCATCGTTATAAGCGGCATTATAAGCATAAGCAGCTGGGATGCCGAACCATACGCATAGGATACATAAGGATATCCTACAACGATACCGGACATCGTACCCGCTGCAAGATTGTTAAAATAAAAGTAAACACTGAGCAAAATTATCATGATCGCACAGTATACATATCCAAGAGCCGAATTAAAAAATCCCTTGAATTCTTTGGCAAATATCGCACCCATTATTCTTCGACCTCCTTAATCTCTTTCGCAGCCTTATCAATCTCATCCGCAGAATCGGTAAGTTCTATGAAGACATCCTCAAGAGTCTTGGAAATCTTGGAGAAACCGGTAACCTTAAGCTTATTTGCAGCAAGCGCATAAAATATACTCTCGGCGCCCTCATCCGTATCATCGTAACCGATCACGGCGATTCCTGTATTCCCGCTCTTCTTGTAATCAAGCACTTTGGCATTTGCAATACCATCGATAGCCTTTTCAAGAGCCGCAGGATCGTCCTCGAATCTGATCTCGATCTTACCGGTATCGGCCATAAATTTGCTGATATTGTCCATTGTATCCGATATTACGATCTCACCGTGATTAATGATAAGCACATAATCGCAGACCTCCGAGATCTCGGTAAGAATATGTGAACTTAAGATAACTGTATGCTCGTGAGCAAGTTCTCTTATAGTCTCTCTTATCTCAATGATCTGCTTGGGATCGAGACCTACCGTAGGTTCATCGAGAATGATGATCTCGGGGAAACCGAGGATTGCGTATGCAACACCGACTCTCTGCTTATAACCTTTAGAAAGGTTTCCGATAAGTTTGTTCTGAACATTGTCGATCCTTGCAAGACGTCTTGCCTTAACAACATTTTCCTCAATATCCTTCTTGGGAATCTGTTTGATCTTTGCCGCAAAATGAAGATATTCGTTAACTGTCATATCCGGATAAACAGGCGGAATTTCAGGAAGATAACCGATGCATTTCTTTGCTTCGATCGGCTCCTCAAGTATGTTGTGTCCGTTGATTATGACATCACCGGATGTTGCTCCGATATAGCCTGTCATAATGTTCATCGTTGTTGATTTGCCCGCGCCGTTAGGCCCGAGAAAACCGTAGATCCTGCCCGGTTCAAGTTTAAAAGAGATTCCGTTTACTGCAACGTTGTCTCCATATTTCTTGACCAGATTCTTTACCTCAATCACGTTTCATTCTCCTTTCGAAAATATGAAGCCTCGCGGCTCGGCCTTTGGCCTCGCGCCCATTGTCCCCGCCCGCTGCACGCAGCGGTTCCTTATTTTATGCGGCGCTCGGCCTTTGGCCTCGCGCGCCCGCATCACGCATAAAAATTGCAGAGGCTCCTTATAAACCTCTGCAATTATAAATTCATTCTGTGAAAAATATGTGTATTATTGATGTCGAAAAACAGAATTATTTGAACATTACATTTACTAAAACTTCCCACACCCAAATGGTGTGCTGAGCCTTGAAAATTCAATATTT
>CAKZZH010000037.1 GCA_937885345.1 uncultured Lachnospiraceae bacterium
AGCGTCGGTACTTAGGCCGCGTTTTTTGCGGCCTTATGTACCGCTACGTGAGCATATAGCGAGAGCGTGTGTTCAATTATAATGTTACCACTGCTCTTATACACTATGTAAGCATGTAGCGGGAGCGTGTGTTCAATTGTGATATGAACAATGCTATTATCACACTACGTATGAATAACCGATACCTTGCATACGATTATTTTATATATCAGGCGCATTGTGTGATTATGGAATACCCTCGCGGGAAGTGTGGCCGAGGTATCAAAAAACCCGCAGGTCGCCCTGCGGGTTGATGTTTGAAATGAGGTTGGATGCAAAGAGCAAATTACTTAAGCTCAACCTTAGCGCCAACTTCCTCAAGCTTCTTCTTGATATCTTCAGCCTCATCCTTAGCTGCAGCTTCCTTAACTGCCTTGGGAGCGCCATCAACAAGATCCTTAGCTTCCTTGAGGCCAAGACCGGTGATCTCACGAACAACCTTGATAACCTTAACCTTCTCAGCGCCTGCTTCAACAAGCACAACGTCGAACTCTGTCTTCTCCTCAGCTGCTGCACCTGCTGCGCCGCCTGCTGCTGCTACTACAACGCCTGCTGCTGCAGATACGCCGAATTCTTCCTCACATGCCTTAACAAGATCGTTAAGCTCTAATACTGATAAACCTTTGATTGCTTCAATTATTTCCTGAGTTGTCATTATTAATTCCTCCTATGTGTTATTTTAAAATAAATATTAGCCTTCAGCTTCCTTCTTCTCGGCGATCTGCTTAACCACACGAGCGAAGTTGGTGATAGGTGACTGGATGCTTCCGAGGAGCTTTGAAAGAAGCTCGTCTCTTGAAGGGATGGAAGCGATCGTTATGATCTGCTTTGAATCATAGAACTGGCCTTCAACTACGCCGCACTTAAGTTCAAGAGCTTCCGCTTTCTTGGCGAATCCGTAAAGAATTCTTGCAGGAGCTGTTGCATCAACCTTAGATACTGCGATAGCTGTAGGTCCTTCGAGTTGCTCTGCTATCGACTCGAAATCGGTGCCTGCGATCGCGCGCTTGATATAAGTATTCTTGTATACCTTATATGTAACACCGGCTTCTCTGAGTTCCTTACGAAGAGCGGTCTCCTGCTCTGCGGAAAGTCCACGATAGTCAGCAAGGACAAGTGCCTTAGCGTCCTTAAGTGTTTCAGCAATTTCGTCTACTATAGGCTTCTTAATCTCAACCTTTGCCACTTTATTTTCCTCCTTTTCAGAATAATAATGAGGGGACTTTAGTAAAAAGCGCCCCCGCAGACACGGGAGGCGCATTAATGCAAACCTGTTTGTCCCTCGGCAGGCGCTTCGCTTACGCCCTCTCGGGCACCTGCTGTCTACGGTAAAATATTTTCAAACCATGCCATAGAATAACACGATGTTTGAAGCTTGTCAATAACCAATCGGGATATGCGATCTGATCCGGATGATATCGGAATATGTCCGAGACTGTTTTATCGGTATCGGACCGGCCGGCCCTGTGGTCATTAGCCGATGAATTCCTTGGAATCAACCTTGATTCCGGGGCCCATCGTTGATGTAAGAGTGATGTTCTTAATGTAAGTACCCTTAACTGCTGCAGGCTTAGCCTTAACGATAGCTTCCATAACTGCCGTGAAGTTATCCTTAAGCTGCTCCTCTGTGAAGGAAGCCTTTCCAACGGGAACATGTACGATGTTTGCCTTATCAAGTCTGTACTCGATCTTACCGGCTTTGATATCGTTAACTGCCTTGGTTACGTCCATGGTAACAGTTCCGGCCTTGGGATTGGGCATGAGGCCCTTAGGTCCAAGTACACGTCCGAGTCTACCTACAACACCCATCATATCGGGAGTTGCTACAACTACGTCGAACTCAAACCAGCCTTCGTTCTGGATCTTGGGAATAAGTTCCTCAGCTCCTACGAAATCTGCACCTGCCTCTGTTGCCTCGGTAGCTTTGGCGCCCTTAGCGAATACAAGAACTCTAACCTGCTTACCTGTTCCGTGAGGAAGAACTACTGCTCCACGGATCTGCTGCTCAGCGTGACGTCCGTCACAGCCTGTTCTGATATGAGCCTCTACGGTCTCATCGAATTTGGCCACTGCGGTCTTCTTAACAAGAGCAACCGCATCAGCACTGCTGTATGTTGTCGCACGGTCAACTAACTTAGCTGCCTCGACATACTTTTTACCTCTCTTCATAAAATAAAACCTCCTGGTGGTATTTGCGGGATATTCCCTCCCACACTTCTTTGCATTATTGTTTCTTATCAGTCTACTACTTCAATGCCCATGCTTCTTGCCGTTCCGGCAATCATGCTTGTTGCTGCCTCAACTGAACCTGCATTAAGATCCGGCAATTTAAGCTCTGCAATCTTCTGAACCTCAGCTCTTGTGATTGTTGCTACCTTTGTCTTGTTAGGAACGCTCGATCCCTTCTGGATCTTGCAAGCCTTCTTAAGAAGAACTGCTGCCGGAGGAGTCTTTGTTATGAAACTGAAGCTCCTGTCTGCGTATACTGTGATCACAACCGGGATGATAAGATCACCCTGATCGGCTGTCTTTGCGTTGAACTGCTTAGTGAATTCAACGATGTTGACACCATGCTGACCAAGTGCGGGTCCAACCGGGGGAGCCGGTGTTGCCTTGCCGGCAGGTATCTGTAATTTGATGTAACCTGTTACTTTCTTTGCCATTTTGGCACCTCCTGAAAATATTGTGGTAATCGGGGGATTTCCCTCCCACAGCACCAAACTAAACGATGCTTACTTCCTGACGATCATGTGACCGTCGATCCGATGACTGATCGCGATCATCGTTTTAACGACCGATCGCTGTCATCATATTTATTGAAACCGCTTTCGCGATCATCAATCGATAAAATTACATTTTACGGATCTCCATAAAATTAAGCTCAACCGGAGTCTCACGGCCGAACATGTCAACCATTATGGTTACCGTCTGCTTGCTTTCGTTAATGCTTCGGATCGCACCTACGGTGTTCTCCCATGCGCCTGCCGTAGCAATAATCGTATCACCAACCTCAAATTCAACCGCAACTTTACCGGTTTCAGAGTTGATGCCGAGATTCTCCATCTCTTTCTCGGTAAGAGGAACCGGCTTGGATCCGGGACCTACAAATCCGGTCACACCTCTTGTATTACGAACAACGTACCAAGTCTCATCGTTCATTACCATATGTACAAGAACATATCCGGGGAAAAGTTTCCTTGATACAGGAACTCTCTGCCCCTTCTTGTTGATCTCAACAACTTCCTGAAGGGGGATTGAAACCTCAAGGATCGTGTCCTGAAGCTTTCTGTTCTTAATGGTACTCTCTATATTATCCTTGACCTTTTTCTCATAGCCGGAATAAGTATGAACAACATACCAATTGGCATCGGGATTGGTCTCGGTAACAGGCTGCTCTTCATTAAGTTCGGTATCCTGTGTTAAATCTTCTGCCATGTGTCCACCTCATTATTTTATTATTAATTCAAGTCCGGACCTTATGATAAGATCGATCACAGTAATCAGAAGCCCAAGAATAATTGTTGATACGATAACAACCGCACTACCCTTAATAAGCATCTGACGTCCGGGCCATATGATCTTGCCAAACTCAGCTTTAACGCCCGAGAAGAAGCCATCCCTACCGGTCTTAAGCTTCTTGCTTGCTGCTGTCTTCTCTGCCTGATCGGTAACCTGGGCTACTGTTATATCATCGCCTTTGCCGGTTGTGACTGTCTTTTCAGCCTCAACAGCGCCGGTCTCTAATTCTTTATCCGTATCGCTCATCGTAACCTCCTTGCAATTATGACCTGATTATTTGGTCTCCTTATGCATAGTATGCTTCTTGCAGAATTTGCAATACTTCTTGGTCTCCATTCTGTCGGGATGAGTCTTCTTATCCTTTGTAAGATCGTAATTACGCTGGTTGCACTCTGTACATGCAAGTGTAATCTTGGTACGCATATTGCCACCTCCATCAAATATAAAATGCGTTTTTTAAAGCACAAAAAAAAGGGTACTTGCCCTCTAGCCCTCATAATATATCACGAGGGCCAAGGGTTGTCAACTTATTTTTTGATACTTATTTTGGTTTTTTTGATATTTATTGGGGGTTTGCACTGTACAATCTGCCTTTGATAAAATACAATTTTTTCTCGAATTTCCGATAAAATGCGCTTGCATTCCCTTGAATTTTATTGTAAACTGAACATGTAAGAATAGATTTTATAGGGAGAAGTGTACCCCGGCGGAAGGCAATGAGGCCTTCGTCAAGATCTATCGATCATAACCGGACAAGGAGGTGACTGTTATGATTAGCAATGTTTACAGCTATTATATGGCTGAATACGGCATTCGCCCGTACAACAAACATAGCGCTCACAAGAAGAGCGAGCTCAAGGATCTGTATAATAATATTGTTAAGCTTAACAGGTCCAATCCTTTTTATAAGATTGATGTCTCTGAAGAATCCCAGAAGCAAGCAATTGATATTAAGGAAAGTGCGCGTGCGCTTTCCGATATTACCGGTGACTTAACTGACGCTGCAAGTGGTGATATGACTTTTAAGAACATTGCCACCTCGAGCAACGAGGATGTGCTTACCGCCGAATATGTCGGTGACAACAAATCGGCAGGCACCAGTAAATCCTTTACTTTGAAGGTCGCTCAACTCGCAAGCCCGCAGGTCAATACCGGTAATTATGTGAATCCGAGAGCACGTAATCTTTTTACCGGTACCTACTCTTTCGATATTGATATTTCATCCATAACCTATGAGCTTCAGTTCCAGGTTAGGGACAATGAGAATAATCAGGATATACAGAACCGAATCGCACGTCTTATCAACAACTCCAATACCGGGCTTTCCGCAAAAGTTCTTACTAATCCGGAAGGCAGGACAGCACTTGAGCTCACTTCCAATATGACGGGTATCGGCGACAAGCCCACGATATTCGATGTCAACGACGATCATACAACGGACCTTAGCGGCGTGGTTGAAGCCTTTGGTCTCAATAATACGACACAGTATCCCAGCAATGCTGTATTCGAACTTAACGGTGATATGAAGACTTCTTCTTCCAATACATTTACCGTTGATAAGGAATTTGAGATCCATCTCAAGGATACGAGCGAAGACGATACGCCCGTTACCGTCAGCATGAAGCAGAATATGGATTCCCTTGTCGATTCACTGCATGAGCTTGCCGACAGTTACAATCACATTCTCAGTGTTGCTCATAACGGAACCAACACCAGTACGCACAGATTGTACAGCGACCTTCGAGGCATTGCAAACACCTACACCGAAGCATTGGTCAATAACGGTATTGATATAGACAGCGAAACCGGAGCGATAACTGTCGACGACGAGAAACTCAAAGAGAATTCCTCCGCCGAAGAAATGCTTGCAACTCTTAAAGACATCGGCAAATTCAAGAATGCCTTACAGAATAAAGCAAGCAACATCATGCTTGACCCGATGGAATATATTAACAAATCCGTCGTCAGCTACAAGAATCCGGCAAGGCCGACCGGCGATACATACACAACTTCGATATATTCCGGAATGATGTATAACGGATATTGCTAAGAACCGCTGAACTGAAATAATCAGACAGCGGTTCTTTTATGTGCATAATCCAAATGAAACACGCGGTCGCAAAGTGCGCTGCGCATCTGCGATCTTACAGATCTCCGATGTTTTTGCGCACTATCTTTGCAAGCATATCACAGCCTCTCGACGCTGCCTTTGAAACCGTATTCGGCGCCATTCCGATCTTCATGCCGATATAATCATTATTATATCCGCCAATATATTTCAAACGGATTATATCTTTGTACGGCATCCTCAGATCATCGATACACCTTTCAAGCGCCACCCTAAGCTCAATGTTTTCATAAACGGATCTGCTCTCACAAAAACAACTGCCCATTTCAAGCTCTTCAAGCTTTTCAAATGGGCAGCTGATATATTTGCTTCTCTGTTCATTGTATTCATCGCATTTTTTATCGCAAATAAAAAAAAGATATCTGATGATATACGATGGTTTTTGTTTGCCAAACCAATCATTTACGACTTTTTCGTCGAAAAAAACATCCATGACCACATCATAAACGTCATCCTCTGCAATAAGCCTGGCGGTCGCTCTTTCCTCTACCGCTCTTGCATACCTGCGATAAACTTCATAATATTTCATCCCTTACCTCCGTTCGGCGAAACCCTGTCGCCGTTTTGTGCAGCTGATCGCTTTATGTTAAGGCACCCGCCAATAACATATACACTTTGAAGGTTTAGGATATAATCCGGTCTCCGCCCGTAAGGGCAATTGGATTCTGATTTCCGGATCATTCTACTGTATGGTCACTTGCGCCGCTTCAGTCACTTTGGAAACAAAAGGAAGCATATCTTCAGACAATACACGCGACTTGGCCGCATCGTCATTGCCTTGTATCGCAGCCTCAAGTTTCTTAATAACAGCATTTGCGGCATCCTTATCAATAACGGTTTGTTTCTCATTGATAAAAGGCAGGCAGGCATTAAGAACATTCAACATCCAGTTGATGCCGTCGATAACCTGCTTGAAGAACTCGTCCGTATCGGACTTACGTTCTCCGCCAAATTCTTCCGCAGATGTCTTGATCCCCTTCATCAATTTCTCGTTATATTCGACCATAACCTGAAGAGCCTCAATCTGCTGACTTCTGTAATCCATTTCTTCTGTATTCATATCACTCATATTCGCACTCCTTTACGAAAATTTACCCTGATTATTTTATCGGCATTTAACCGTAATATCTTAACCTCTCCGGTAAAATATTCTCCGAGCTGCGCTATATTCCCCGAACAGTCTTAGCCATCTCATCAAGCCTGTTATCATAATTATGAAACGCTTTGACCTTGGCGTAGCCGCTTGCCGCAACCTTTCTGCGCGCATCTTCATGGCCAAGGTAATATCGCACTTTGTCAAGAAGTTCGGCCTTATCGCGGAACATCTCCATATCCTCGCCTTCCTTAAAATACATCGGCATCTCGGCGCGATAATCCGTCAGCAAAAAGCCTCCGCATCCCATTATATCCCACACCCTTAAAGGGATTCCGCTTCGTATATTGGTAATGGTCAGGTTCAGATTGATCTTACTGTTATTAAAAACAAGAGGCGATTCGCTCCAATAATCGCAGGTTCCTTTGTTTTTACCATGTACAGGCTCGATTTCATCATCGGTATACACATTTACCTCATAGCGCTTGGAAAGATCCGGCAAAATGCTGTATCTGCGCTCGCGGGCAATCTTGAAGCCAAGCACTGTAGTTTCAAATATAAGCGAGAGGTCCGACATCGAGCCAGAAGCCTTCGAGAGGTTAAATACCTTCTGCGTCTCACGCATAATGTCAGCACTAAGCGCATCATCAAGAAGGTATTCATCGATGCAGCCCGCCTGAAGCGCGATGACCGCATCAAAATATCCGCGCAGGTACTCGGGCATTTTATCGCAGAGCTTATCGTACTGATTCTTCCTGTACATACTGCCGACAAAGGATATGTCGCAGGCATAAGGTGCGCCGTCAGTCTCGGCGATCGTCTTATCGGTCCTCGGCGTACACGCACAAAGCGGAAGGTAAAACACCCTCGCACCCATCGTCTCGAACTCTATTTGATTAAGCTTGTCAAAGGTGAAAATCGTATTGACGTCATTAAAAACCGAACGGTCATACATCGAGAGGACCGGGCTGTCGCAGCACCAGCTCACATAGGAAATCCCTTTATTGTGGCAGACCTCGGATATCGGTGGAAAATAATTAACCGAAAGCACCATATCGCAAGGATGTTCATCGATATAAGCCGTAAGCTTTCGGGCGAATTCTTCGTCAATCTCGTAATTGGAAAGTGAGAACGGGATCTCCTCGATCTTGTGTCCGCGCATCGCAAGCGCCAGAAACAGATCGTATTGATTGTACGCTTTCCACCTGTAAACCAGAATCCTCATCAAATGCTCCCCGTGAATTATATATTATATTTTACACCAACTTGCGATATATTTACAACCGAATAATATGTATTGGTCGGGTAAATTTACTGTAGGAATTAACAGAATATAAGACATCCATGAATCT
>CAKZZH010000038.1 GCA_937885345.1 uncultured Lachnospiraceae bacterium
CACGACGCTCTTCCGATCTCTGGACGAAAGAAGCGCCGCCAAAAGTAAGCGTTTCTACGAGGAAGGGGCAGAAATCTTCAACCGTGTCGAAGCGAAGAAACCCGATAATTACTGCACTACGGGGTATCAGAGAAAGCTGCTCAGAGCCGAGTACAAATCTTTTCTTGCCGGCAGTTATATGCGCTATTATTTCTTTGAAGAGGCCGATCCCGATACCATAATCGGTACCTGTTCCTTCGCGGAAATACGGCACGCGCCTTATAATTCCTGCATAATCGGATATAAGCTTTTGCCACGCTTTCAGAAAAAGGGATATGCGCTTGAAGGAATATCCGAGCTCATCTCCGCACTCTTTGAGGAGGATCGTATACACAGGATTGAAGCATTTACTTTGCCGGACAATCTCGATTCAATATCTCTCCTTCTGAGACTGGGATTTGAATTTGAGAGCATTGCCAGATCAGTAATACTGCTTAACGGCGAATACCGCGATCACAACCGCTACGTGATGATCAACCCGATGCACCTTCAGTAGCAGTCAACCCGATGCATCTTCAGTAGCGATCAAACCATATAAAATATAAACAATCAGGAAACGAGGAAAAATCATGAAGTACAGAAACGTGGGGCGAAGCGGCCTCAAAATAAGCGAAATCGGCCTTGGAAGCTGGATGACCGACCTTAGCGGAAGCGCGCAGGAAGATATTGCAAAGGATATTGTTCGCGCTGCTTATGATAACGGAATCAATTTCTTCGACTGCGCCGATGCTTACAGCGGCGGAGCTGCAGAGCGTTTTCTGGGAAATGTCCTCTCGGATTATCCCAGACACGAACTTGTTATCTCCAGTAAAGTATTTTTCCCTACAAGCAGGGATGCCAATGGCTGGGGGCTTTCGCGCAAGCATATTAACGAAAGCATTGACAGAAGTCTTGCAAATATGAAGCTTGACTATCTTGATCTCTACTACTGCCACCGCTACGATCCGACAACGCCTATGGAAGAGACACTCCGCGCGCTCTCGGATCTCGTGACCTCCGGTAAAATACTTTACTACGGTGTCAGTGAAGAATGGGGCAGTGCAAGGCTTGAAGAAGCCGAAAGAATAATCGAGAAATATTCCCTTCATCCGCTTACAGTGATACAGCCGCAGTACAATATGGTTGACAGATATATCGAGCACGAGATCATGGGAACCTGCAACAAATATGGAATAGGGATCACATCCTTCTCGCCGCTCTCGCAGGGACTTCTTACCGGTAAATACAAGAAGGGTGAAGCCTACCCCGAAGGCTCGAGAGCAACACATCAGGCCGATAAGCAGATCAACAATCTTCTTACCGATGAGAATCTTGATAAGGTGGAAAAACTCGATAAAATAGCCGCAGAGCTTGACACCAATATGTCCATACTCGCAACGGCCTGGATACTTAAGCATCCCGAAATAAGCAGTGTGATCGCGGGAGCAAGCAAGACATCACAGCTTCTTAACAATATCAAGGCAACTGACCTTGTTATTCCGGATGATGCCATGAAGAGAATTGAAGAGATCCTCGGATTTACTCGTTTTGAGAGGCATGTTGGATAACATCGTCCCCGTACTTTTCTTTGAGAATACGTATTGCAGCATTTATTTTATCGGTTTTTTCGCGTCGGGCGGCGTCATTTGCGGACTTTTCTTCTATGGCCGCTTTGTTGTCCGCCCACGCAAAAAGGCTGGTCTGTGAATATTTACCGTCATCGATTCCGGCACAGCCTACGCCTACAAGACGTATTGCCTTGCCCATTTTCAAAATCGCATCTTCATCTTCCATAAGAAGTTCATCAAGAAGCCTTGCGCCTATCGTGCGGATAACCTCTTCATCATTGGTCGGTTCATCGATCGTGATCTGCTTTGAATGGCGCTTGAATTCATTCGTTTTAATAAGCACCTTTACAACATTTCCGAATACTCCGTCGCGCTTCATACGCCTGCTGACGCTTGCTGCGAGGCGCTCTGTAATGTCCGGCATTTTATCGGAATAATTCGACGCATCAATATCAAACGGCAAAGTCGTTTCATTGGAATAGCTCTTGGCCTGCTCCACATCATCGCTGACCTCGTCACTTCCGTATCCGTTCGCACTTCTCCAAATATACTCGCCCGCCTTGTTTCCGAGCACTCCCTGCAGAATGCTCATATCCATTGCGGCGGCGTCACCGATAG
Organism: uncultured Lachnospiraceae bacterium; assembly: GCA_937885345.1. GTDB lineage: Bacteria > Bacillota > Clostridia > Lachnospirales > Lachnospiraceae > Eshraghiella. The sequence goes on from CAKZZH010000038.1 coordinate 2,205, forward strand.
TTCGGATCCCAACATTTTTCAGTGCAGCAGCGGTGGACTTACCACAGCCGAAAAGTTCGCCGATAGGGAGGGGCCACATTTTATTCGAAATCTCATCCGGCATCAAAGTGTGCACTTTATCAGGCTTTTCAAAATCGCTCGCCATCTTCGCAAGCAGCTTATTGACGGAGATTCCTACATTAACCGTAAATCCGAGTCTTTCTCTGACCTCATTCTTAAGCGTGGTAGCGATGCTTACGCATACCTCCCGAAAGGCCGTGTCCGCAATCTCGATATTGTCGCTTTCTAGACGGATACAGTTACACATCTGCGTCATATCGACAAACGCTTCATCAATGGAAACCTGCTCTACAACGCTGCCGTACTCCCTGAGAATATCGATAAACGCTGCCGAGCATTCGCGGTACAATGTAAAATCCCCCTTAACCAGAACAAGCGAAGGGCACTTCTCAAGCGCCTTAACAACCGGCTCTCCGGTCACTATACCGTATTTTTTGGCAGGGATGGACTTGGCGGTAATTATACCGTGACGGCTGCTTACATCACCGCCCACCGCCGAAGGTATTGTCCTAAGATCCACTGCATCCGGATTCTCTCTTAAAATGTTTACGGCGCTCCATGAAAGGAACGCCGAGTTAACATCAACATGAAAAATTATTTTATTCATAACGATCAACCGACAACTTTGTTATAGTTCTCCGCAACCTTACCCCAGTCAAGCACTTCGAAAAAGTTCTTAAGATACTCAGCTCTGAGATTCTTATACTTAAGATAATATGCATGCTCCCAAACATCAATACCGAGAATGGGAATATTGCCGGTTCCCTCGCTTATGGGGTTATCCTGATTGGGGCTGCTGCTTGCGATAAGTTCGCCGCTCTTGTTGGTTGAAAGGAAAGCCCATCCCGAGCCAAACTGTCCTGCTGCCAGCGCAATAAGTTTCTCCTTGAGCGCATCAACGCTTCCGAAGGTTGCAACGATCTTGTCGAGAAGAACACCCGAAGGCTCCTTAACGGGATTCGGAGATAAAGTACCGAAATATAGATTGTGATTATAATATCCGCCGCCATTATTCTTGATCGGGTTCTTAACCGCAGGATCGTCCATTGAAGGAACCATGGCGAGGATCTCCTCAACACTCTTATCCGCAAGTCCTGCCTTCTCTGCCGCAGCATTGAAATTAGCGGTATAGGTCGCATGATGCTTTCCGTAATGAGTCTCCATTGTTGCAGTATCGATATACGGCTCCAATGCGTCAAATGCATAATCAAGTTTAATCTGTTCAAACATAATCAAAACCCTCCTTTAATGATCATATTCATCGTAAAATATCACTGCATCCACGAGATATGTTACCTTATCAGTGTAACATCTCGTGCTGCCAAAAACAACTACTATCAGCCCGCCTCTACTGTGTTTCGTCCTTAAGTGTCGCAATGCACTCCACAATCCTCATCACCGAATCGAGAAATGCTTTGTCGCTCGATGCTTCGCCCTTTCCGAAAACATATGTAAAATACGGCTGCGCACCGTTTACAAATCTAAGTCCCTTAGTCGCCGATATAAGCGGCGGAATCCTTGAGGGATCGATCTTGCCGCCGGGATACATTGCAATGCTTATCTCTCTCTTGTTTCCCTTAATCTCGGTAATGTAAGAATTTCTCGCAATTGACTTGATATAAGCGATCCCGAGAAGATTGTCCGCAGCCTTCGGAAGTTCACCGAATCTGTCGGTAAGTTCATCCTGCATATCCTCAAGCTCACTTCTCGTCGAAATCCCCGCGATCCTCTTATATACATCAAGTTTCGTATTCTCGCTTCTTATGTAGGTCGCCGGAACAAAAGCATCTACAACCAGGTCGACCGTGGTCTCATACAGCGATGTCGTCATCGGAATACCTTTGAGGTTATTGACCGCTTCGTTCAGCATTTTACAATAGAGGTCGTACCCGACCGCTTCCATATGTCCGGACTGCTCTTTTCCGAGGAGGTTACCGGCTCCCCTGATCTCAAGGTCCTTCATCGCAATTTTATACCCACTTCCAAGCTCGGTAAATTCTCTGATAGCGCCAAGTCTCTTCTCTGCCACCTCTTTCAAAAGCTTATCGCGGCGGTACATAAGAAATGCATACGCGGTTCTGCCCGATCTCCCGACGCGCCCTCTAAGCTGATATAACTGCGCAAGCCCGAATTTATCGGAGTCATGGATTATAATAGTATTTACATTCGGTATGTCGAGTCCGGTCTCTATTATCGTCGTGGAAATAAGCACATCAATCTCCCCTTCGATAAAATCCGTCATTATATTCTCAAGCTGCCTCTCGTTCATTCGGCCGTGCGCATACTCGATCCTGGCATCCGGCACAAGCTTCTGAATCCTCGCTGCGATATCCTCTATTCCCTGAATTTTGTTGAAGACATAGTAAACCTGACCGCCCCTTGCCATCTCACGATTTATTGCTTCTCTTATCATCTCTTCGTCATACTCGCTTACAAAGGTCTGTATCGGAAGCCTGTCAACAGGTGCTTCATCGAGCACACTCATATCCCTCACGCCTATAAGACTCATATGCATGGTCCTTGGAATCGGCGTTGCGGAGAGGGAGATAACATCTACATTTTCTCTCATCTGCTTTATCTTCTCTTTGTGATTCACACCGAATCTCTGCTCCTCATCGATTATAAGAAGCCCAAGGTCCTTGTATTTAACATCACTCGAGAGAAGTCTGTGAGTACCGACAACAACGTCAACAGAACCATCCTTAAGCCCTGATAGGATCTGTTTGATCTCCGTCGGAGTGCAAAAGCGCGACAACATAGCTACCTTGATCCCAAAATCCTTCATCCTCGAGTCAAATGTTGTAAAATGCTGCTTTGCAAGTATAGTGGTCGGCACAAGATATGCAACTTGTTTGCTGTTCATAACCGCCTTAAAAGCAGCCCTCAGCACAACCTCGGTCTTGCCAAATCCGACATCACCGCAGATAAGTCTGTCCATTATTTTATCGGACTGCATATCTGCCTTAACATCGGCGATCGCATTCAGCTGATCCTCCGTCTCTTCATACGGGAAAAGTTCCTCAAACTCTCTCTGCCAGTTATTATCCGCATCAAAAACATAGCCCTGCCTGCTCTGCCTGTGAGCATACAGTTCTACAAGCTCACGCGCAACAACGCCCACGCTCTTGGTAACTTTCTCCTTGGTCCTTGACCATTCGCTTGTTCCGAGCTTGTTAAGTCTCGGCTTCTTGGCCTCGGAATCCGCATATTTCTGAATAAGATCGAGCTGCGTCGCAAGTATATAGAGATTGCCGTTATCGGCATATTGGATCTTGATATAATCCTTCTCGATCCCCTCGGCGCTTATTTTTTCGATACCCTTATATACGCCGAGCCCGTAATTCTCGTGTATAACATAGTCACCGACACTCAGCTCGCTAAAATCCGAGATCGATCTTCCGTTATATTCACTTTTCTTTTTACGCTTTCTGGATATGGTCCCGAAAATATCCTCTTCGGTGATGCATACAAATCTTATCTGCGGAAATTCAAAACCGGCGCTGAGCCTTCCACTGACCGTAAGTACTTCACCCTCTATCGGCTGCCTGTCGGGATCCTCGGAATATACGGCAGTCACATCATTATCACGCAGATTCTCCGCAAGTCTCTCGGCTCTCGATCTGGATGCGGACACAAGAACGACCCGGTATTTTTTCTTACGCCAGGAAGCAATATCCTCTATAAGCGTCTTAAAAGAATTGTTGTAGGAAGACGCACTCTTGGAATAGATATCATAAGTTCCCGAGACATTAAGATCAGGAAGCTTTACATCAAGAAACGACAGTGATACGCATCTTCGTTTCGCAATGGAAGAATAGAGTTCGCCTTCATTAAGAAGCACATTTGCCTGCCCGGGAAGGACATTTCCGCTCTCAAGTCTGTGCTGCATACTGTCGGCAAATTCCTTGAAAACAAGATCGGTTTTCTCCTTTATTCTGGCGGGTTCATCCATGAATATGATCGCATCGTCTCCGAAATATTCGATAAAAGAAGATGCATTCTCGTAAAAATATGTCACATAGCTCTCAAGCGCCGAATGATCCTCAAGCACAAAAAGCCTTTCTTTAAGCATCTCGACGTTCTTAAGCGTCTTGCCCGCAGCCTCAGCCCTGCCCTGTTTTCTTAGGCTTTCGACCTGTATGCCGGCTTCCTTTTCGATCTTACTCCAGCCCTCGCCCAGAGCGCTGTTATCCACGATGATCTCTGCTGCCGGGAAGATCGTAACCTCTTCTATATTCTCAATCGACCTTTGGCTCGCCGCATCGAAGGTTCTCATCGAATCCACCTCAGTGTCCCAAAGCTCGATTCTGTAAGGGTTCTCAAATGTAAGCGGATAAATGTCTATGATCCCGCCTCTTATCGCATACTGTCCTCCGTAATCAACCTGTGCGCAGCGCTCATATCCAAGCTCTGTAAGCCTTCTTGAAAGCTCATTTACATCTATATCATCACCGACGCGAATGGTTATCAGATTCGCCGCATAATACTCCGGCGGCATAAGTTTGTCCATACATCCGTCAATCGTCGTGATCACGGTGATCTCATCATCAAATATAAGCCTGCTGATTGCCTCGAGTCTCTCCCTGACAATCTGATTACCGTGAATATCCGCGCTATAGAATATAAAATCCTTTGCCGGATAAAATACGACCTTTTTATCGATTGCCCTGTAATCCTCATAAAGCTTTCTCGCCCTGACTTCATTTGTCGTGATGATAAGCTTTCGCTTATATCCCTCTGCAAGAGTGCTCATGACATAGGGCTTTGCCTGATCCACACAGCCTGAAACAGCCGCACATTTGCCCGGCTTCTTAACACAGTCTCTTATATCGTTGTAGTATGGAATTTGTCTGATCTGATCGGAAATACTTTTCATATCGTACCACTGATTATATTATATCCATCCTGCACGCCTCCCCACCCGGGTGCGGCCGCATTCGCTAGTTATATTTATTCATCGCGCGATCGATGCCTTCCGAAAGCATCACTTCAACTGCATCGCACGCTTTCTCTACCGCAGGAGCGGCTATTTTCTCGTCATCATTGTCAAAACGACCGAGCACATAATCCGCAAGATCCATCTTCGCAGGCTTATCGCCCACACCGAATCTGAGTCTGGGAAAATCTTCCGTTCCAAGTCTTGCGATTATACTCTTGATACCGTTATGTCCGCCGGCGCTTCCTTTCTTGCGTATGCGAAGTTTGCCCACATCAAGACATATATCATCATATAATACGATTATGTTCTGCGGGGGGATTTTATAATAATCGGCGAGAGGAGCAATGGCATCACCGCTCAGATTCATATATGTCAGAGGCCTTGCAAGTATGACCTTTTCGCCGGCTATCACACCCTTTCCGATGCTTGCTTTGTGCTTGGCATCGTGCGTCCAGTCGATATTGTGTCTGGCCGCAAGTACCTCTATCATTCTAAAGCCTATATTATGGCGCGTTGCCTCGTATCTGTTCTCGGGGTTGCCGAGTCCTGCGATCAAATACATCCCTTAAATCTCCGTTCTCTTTACTAATAGCCGATATCGTGTTAAACTATTATAGCACTTTTAAATGAAAAACACTATTACAAAGGAGTTGGTTTCTTGGACCCCCAAACGGTGATCCGAATAGTAGTACTGATAGTTCTCCTGGTTCTGTCAGGGCTATTCTCATCAACAGAGACGGCTTTTATATCCGCCAATGCAATAAGACTCAGGTCATTGGCTGAAGACGGTAATAAGAAGGCTGCAAGAGCCCTCTGTGTTCTTAATAACACTTCCAAAATGCTCAGTGCCGTTCTTATCGGCAACAACATTGTTAACCTGACCGCGTCCTCACTTACAACCACTATAGCCCAGAATCTGTGGGGAAATACGGCAGTCAGTATTGCTACAGGAATTCTTACATTCGCGGTGCTTATTTTCTGTGAGATAACGCCTAAGAATATGGCCACGATCAAGGCCGATTCGCTCGCAATGGCTTACAGTGGCTATGTTAAAATACTTATGGTGGTGTTAACGCCTTTTATATTCGTTATTAACAAGATTGCGCTTGGGCTTATGTATGTTATGGGATACAGAAGCGGTGACAAGCAGGCAACCGTAACCGAGGATGAGCTTCGTACAATGGTTGATGTAGGACACGAGGAAGGCGTGATCGAAAGCGATGAGCGCAAGATGATCAACAATGTTTTTGACTTTAACGACCTTCAGGCCAAGGACATAATGATCCCCAGGATCGATATGAGCTGCATCCCTGCCACTGCCACATATGAAGATATAATCGATGTGTACAGAGAAGACAAATATACCAGACTTCCCGTATATGAGGAAACGGTTGATAATATAATCGGAATTCTCAATGTTAAGGACTTACTTCTCATTGACAACGCCAATGAATTTGATGTACATAATATAATCAGAAAGCCATATTTTACATATGAATTCAAGAATATCTCCGAGCTGATGGATGAGCTTCGTAAGACTTCCAACAATTTTGCGATCGTCATTGATGAGTACGGCTCCACCGTCGGTATGATAACGCTTGAGGATATGCTTGAAGAGATTGTGGGCGAGATTCGTGATGAATACGATGATGACGAGGAAGACGAGATCGTGGAGATTTCTCCCGAGGAATATATTTTATCCGGGCAGGTGAGAATAGACGATCTGACCGATTTCATCAACCTTCCTCCCGATGCCGAAGAGAATGAGGAATACGATTCCATCGGCGGTCTGATGATCAGCTACCTCGGAAGATTCCCCGATGTCGGTGACTCGGTCGAATTCGACGATGTGACCTTTGTTGTAGACGAATGCAATATGAACCGGATAACCAAGGTTCATGCATATATAATCCATCCGGACGAGCCGGATGAGAACTAACATAAGTGAGGTGTAAGTATGAAGAATTTTTTTAAGGAATTCAAAGAATTTATCTCAAAGGGCAATGTTATGAGCATGGCAGTCGGTATCATCATCGGCGGTGCATTCACCGCGATCATCAATGCGATCGTAGCCGACTTCCTTACTCCGCTCCTCAGCGTTATTCTCGGTGGTTTTGACATGACATCGGCATGGTGCGTACAGATCAAGCTTCCCTGGGTTAAGCTTGCGGAAGACGGATCATATCCTACAATGAAATTCGGTGATATCGTTCAGGCGATCATCACCTTCCTGATCACTGCATTTGTTCTTTTCCTTATCATCAAGGCATTCAACAAGATGACCACAATCGGTAAGAAGAAAGAAGAGGAAGCAGCACCTACAACCAAGATTTGTCCTCACTGCAAGAGCGAGATCAATATCGAGGCAACCAAGTGTCCTTTCTGTACATCGGACCTCTCCGAATAATTACAGATGACAGGGCATTACCGAATGAATATTTTATAAATCACTAATACCCTCTTTATCGGTCCATACAGCCGCTAAAGAGGGTATTTTCGGTTTGTTTGTATCCGTATATTATGTCAAGACTCGCTCGCGAGTCTTGCGCGCCGGATTCGGGTCTGCTTCAGCAGACAAATTCCTGTCCGAATCCGTGCGCATCCTCGCGGAGCGTTTAACTCAGTCGGAGCTTGTACCCCGACTGAGTATAGTTTATCATAACCCCCACCTACGCTAACGCTTAGAGGTGGGGGATTTCTCCGACTGAGTTAAAAAAGGTTCGATATCAAACTGATTATTCCGGCGGATATCAGTGAAAGTATCACCACTCCGGCAAACAGAAATTTGGATTCCTTAAGGTAGTACATCATATCGCTGTATTTACCCCTAATATCCTCAGTTCCCGGTATTATCCAGATATCACTGTAGCACATCCAGAAGCACCTGATCGCCACAAGATCGACGATCGCAAGAAATGAAAGCATCATCAGGCTTTGCAGCAAAGCGTATCCGAAAACCGTTTCTTTGTTGATCACCGCAATGATCACATACAGCATTAAAAGCAGCAAAGAGAACCCGATTATTTTATTGATACGGGAAATCTCCTGCAATCGCGATTCTTTGATAAGTCTTCTGCTTCTTACCGTTTCAACTACCTTGGGCGGATATTTATATGCCTGTCTGAGATTGCCCTGCACACGCGACAGAATGATAAGATATGCTTCAAATATCACCGTAAAGCACAGGGTCTCGATAAAATACCTCATTACCGCCTACCTCTTGCTACTCAATTCCAAGTGCAGCCTGAGCCGGAAAAAGTTCTATAAATGTTCTTCCGTCCGAAACCGTTATTTCTTCGCCCGTATCGGCATATGTGTAAACGGTCTTGGCAGAGCGGCTCTCCTTGGACCAGTTGATGGGAACCGCATATCCGTTGGTGATGTAGAATCCCGTTCCGGTTCCGATATTGTTGAAATCCAGAAGTTTATCATTGATCAGCGTATATGTAAAATACTGAATAATAATATTCTCGCAGTTAACCTGTTCCTTCGTTCCGTAATCTATCGTTTCTCTGCTTCCGTTCCATCTGTAATAGCAGCTGTCATCCTCGTCATATTTGAAAACGGAATTCTGCACCGAGCTGAATGTCGCCGTGACTGTATCGGCCTTGATTGCCGAAGCCATCCCGGACAGATCTACATCCCCATTGTCATAATTAAGAAGTATTGTCTGCTCTGCAGTCTCTGCGCTTGTTACATATCCCTTCTGCGCCGCATAAGTAAAAAGCTGTGCGGTTGAAGTATTTACGGTATGTTCACTGGCAATATTTTCCGGGTTTTCTCTCCAAAAAGGTCCACCCTCCATACCACTTATATAATCTATAACGCCATCGGCTTCCTGCGACGTAGCTATCGTACTTCCACCGTAATGGCATATTATGGCATCGGATTCCATTGCAATATCAAACATATTATGTCTTGCACTTCTCACCGAACCGACCTGAACATCGATCGTGGGGTCCTTATAAAACGCGAGGCACCTTGTAATTCCGCCTTCAACGGGAAGTTCATAGACCATATATGCATCATTAAGTCCCCTCTGCACGATCTGTGCAACATCTATATTGTTAACCGAAATCACGATTGGTCTGATATTCGATTCGATATCTATGATATCAACTTTATTGGGATCGTTTGCTCCCAGAACATTATCACTGCTTAAGGACGCATCGCTTTCCTTCTCGGTCTGTTTCTCGGTTTCCTTCTGAGTCTGTGAAGCGTCTTCTTTGCTTGTTACCTCCTGCGTAGTAGCTTCTCCTGCGCTGTCATTTTTATTGCAGGCAAATAAACCTGCACATAAAATAATTCCCCCGGCAACGATCGCCGATCTCCTGTATTTCTTCAACCTTCGTTCCTCCTATATATAATATCCGGGTTCCCGGTTATCACCTGTTACAAGTCGCTCTTACCTTGCGTCCTGGTCCCCTCTTCCGTCTATATTGGCATCCGCGTCAGGTCCGTCCATATTGGGTGTTGCTTCTCCGTCAGGATGTCCGGGGTGAGCGCCTGTTGTCTCATTCTCATTCTGAGTCTCGCTGTCATCTATGATACCGCTGCTGCTGTCATAAGGAGGGAATTCTTTGAGAGCAAGATCCTTATGTATCTCTCTCATATAATTTCTCCATATTTCAAGAGGATAAGATCCACCTGACAATCCCTCTACACTCGCCGGCATATCCATTCCGCACCAAACAGCGGTTGTATAATATCTTGAGTAGCCGCAGAGCCAGCCGTCTTTGGAATCATTAGTGGTACCTGATTTGGCGGCTACTATTGCTTCCGGGATCTTGGCGCCTGTAAGTATGTAATGATTTACACCATACTCCATCATCTTGGTGATCATCTTGGATTCCGTCTCTGAATATGCCTGAACGGTCTCTGCCGTTGAATTATCGATCACTTTATTACCTATTGAATCCGTGATCATCTCAACACAAGTTGGGGTTCTGTATACACCGTTGTTTTCAAGTGTTGCATAAGCGGATGCCATTTCCACAGGTGATACACCATATGTGAATCCGCCTATCGCAGCAGCCTGCCGGTTATCATCCACCTGCACCCTTGCGAATTTCATTTTGTGAAGGAAACTCATTCCATATGCAGGTGTCTCTTCCTGAAAAATTCTCCATGCAGCAACATTCGAAGATATACCAAGCGCATGTGTCAGAGATATCTCCCCAAGATACTCTCCGGTAAAATTAACCGGTCCTCCGTCTATCGGAGCATCGAGTACGGTATCATTCGGGTTATGCCCAAGCATAAGATAAGGCGTATATACGATAAGCGGCTTTATCGCACTTCCGGGCTGACGATAACTCTGATATGCTCTGTTAAGCGTATATCCGTCATAATCCTGACTCCTGCCTCCAACGATTGCGGTCACAAAGCCCGTATCATTATCAATGCAGACCGCCGCACCTTGCATTTTATATATGCCCTCTTCATTGGTATCCGTAAATGCATTCAGAGCCTTGTTTACACAATCCTGTAAAATACTCTGCTTACTCATATCTATCGCGGTATAGATCCTGTATCCGCCGTTGAACAGCTTCTGCTGACACTCTGCGTATTTGTTATTGTAAGCCTCTTCGTAAACCGCCTTGGCATCATCATCCTCAAAGCTCGTCTGGAAAATAAAACCTTCATTCTCCATAAGCGCTCTGGTCGCGCAGTACATAACATAGGTTTCCACATAGTTATAGACAGTATCCGTATCTCCGCTTATCGTAAGTTCTTCCTCAATCGCAGCATAATAATCGAGCGACGAAATCAGTCCGGAAGCGAACAATTGCATAAGGATACTGTCCCTTCGATTTATACATGCATCATAATTGGTTATGGGGTCGTATTTGAGCGGACTCTTGGGAATGCCCGCAACAAAGGCGGTCTGGCTTATATCCAGAAGATTCGTGCTAAGGCCGAAATATCCCTGCGCTGCTGCCTCAATTCCGTAATATCCGTTTCCGTAATAGATATTATTAATATAAAATTCAAGAATCTGGTCCTTGGAGAATTTGCTTTCAAGCTCGAATGCAAGGAACATCTCGGTTATTTTACGCTCATAGGTCTGTTCGGACGTAAGGAACATAGTCTTGGCAAGCTGCTGGGTTATGGTACTTGCACCCTGCGTAATCGTGCCTGCATTAAGGTTTGCGAGCGATGCTCTTATGATCGCGAAGAAATCGATTCCGCCGTGCGAATAGAAATCCTTGTCCTCAATCGCAATAAATGTATCCTTGAGAATCTGCGGTATATTCTCAAACTCCACATAATAGCTCTCTTTAACGCCGGAGAAATTGGCGATCTCATTACCGTTAATGTCATATACTATACTTGTCTGGCTCTGCCTGAAAGTATCTTCGGTTATCGTTGCGGCAATTTCCTGCGCATTTTTGCGCATTTTAAGAAGGCTGCCAATATAGACAACCGCCAGCAAAGCAACCACGCCAAGTATAAAAAGCACGATAATAAAGACTACTTTACCGCCTTTTCCTTTCTTCTTAACTTCCTCTTCCATAGTGTTTCTCCGAACAGATTATTTGCAGCTGCACCCCGAAGGTGCGAAAGTGCTCTTGCCGTCCGCGCTGCCTACTTTGGCATGTCAAACACGACTATTTTACCGCCGGACGCAGCACACAGCGTATCAAAATTCGTCTTGGTATATCCCTTTGTTTCACCGGTTTCAAGTACTCTTGTATACACTTCCGTTGTGTTGTATGCGTAGATAAGTTCATATACACCCTCGCCCATCTGCGCCATAACAATCTTGCCTTCTCCGGTAAAATACAGTGCATAATCCACAAGTACACCTGTAATATCCAACACATCTTCGGCATCCGGCACTGTCACAACCTCAGGAAGCGTTATCTCACCCTTAGTGACCTTGTATCTGTTCCAAATCTCATCTCCCGCAGAATCCACAACGCATCCGCCGCTCTCCGCAGCTGCGGTGATAACATCTCCGAGAGAACTGTCTGCAAGTCTCAGCATACCGTATCCGTACGCATAATAATAATCCGAATACAGGTGTATATCATCACGATTGATATATATAAGATTGTCAGAGCCAAATTTGATAACCGGCTCAACAAGCGTTGTCGTCCTTGTAGATGCAGTGATGACAGGCTTTATCATATACTCCTTCTGTCTCACATCCGTTACAAGGGTATCCAGCGTGGCTTCTTTAGCCGTAGTCGTCACACTGCTGAGGAGTCTGTCATCATCCATCGCAACAAGCTTGCCCTCTTCATTATACATCGCACGCTTTAATTTGATAATATTATCTTCAAAAGCAAGTCCCGTAACATATGTATTGTCATATGCGTAGTCCCTGATCATTTTACCGGTAAAATCCGCAACCACGATCTTGTACATCGGGAAGACGGTGGTACCGGAATAGTCTTCATAAATATCCTTGGTGTGGGCGAAGCCATATACAATATTATCGTCAATATAGCCCAGATTTATTATATTATCGCCGCTTTTTGCATCAAAAGAAATTATCTCTCCGGTTTCCAGATTAAGGAGATTAAACGAAGACTGTGAATACTTCTTTTCGGAAATGTTTTCATAGCTCTTATTCTCTGTAAGTGCCTGATATGTAAGCACTCCACAGGCAGCGTTTATATCACAGGAATCGGGAATTACGTAGTCGGCAACAAGCATATATTCTTTGGTTTCGGTATTAAGATAGTATATCGAACCATTGAAATACACATATAAAATCCCTTTATCATTAACATAGGACAGTGCATTTATATCCTTTTCGATCATATACAGGCTGTCGCTTCTGGATATGAAAATAAGCTCATCGCATCTGTTATCGGTGGCATCGTACTCATAAACCGAAATCCCCATCTTACCTTCTCTGATGCCTGCATTCATATATCCGTAAACCAGGAATCTGACATTGCCGTCACTGTCGACAGAAAGGATCTTGATACCATGCTCACCGTAATTGCTTCTGAGCCCCTCATCCGATTCAATATCACCGAACGAGAAGATCTTCACATACTTACCCGTCGTGGTTTTGAAAGAATAAAGCGCATTATCCCTCTCAAAACAAACCACATCACCGGCCGTCGATGAAGCCGCGTTAAGCTCGGTATCGCCGCAGATTCCGAGATATATCTCGCCGTTTGAATATACGCTGCCGGCTATTTTAAAAATCTGATCCATCCACCGGTTGTAATTGTACAGATAAGTCGTGCTGTCTTTATCTGCCTGATTAAACCTGAAATATTCCTTGATATTATACTCACATCCTGTGCTGTCCTTTGCCATATGGCGCAGTGTCATGGATACGTATTTGCCGTTGATCTCGTTGATCGTGGGATATATATTACCGATACGCGTCATGGACAGATCGCCGTAACAGATCTGATCCAATTTATTATTAAGGGTAACATAGCCGAGATCGGTATTGTCCGCTGTCTTATTCGGAGTGATGTAATTTATAAGCGATTCTGTATCGCCGATACCATAAGTCCAGCCGTTAAAAGCGAATGCGTAATCCAGCTTGTCATCAAGATTTGCATTGTCCATTATCACAATTCTCGTGTAAAATGAGGCCGTTCCGTACTGCTCGGTCGTAACATTGATTATAAGAAGGTACTGCTTGCCTTCCTCAATAAGATTTCTGATGGAAAGATGTGCCTCGACATCGCCGTCCTTGAGGGCATTTACGGTATAATCCGACAATTCGGTCCTCTCAATGAGCTCTTCTCCGTCAAGACTTCTTACGTCATATGATATTCCTGAAATCACATTGGTATATTTCTTGATCATAACGGTAAGCTCTCTGTCCGATTTTATCGGGGTTATCGGGCCATGAAAGCCTGTAAGATCGACATCCGAGAGATAACCGTTAATATAGTTGTAGTTATTTCCTCCCTCCGAGGTAAAATAAACCACAGGCAGACCCGGAGCGGTCATAGTCATACTGCTCGCCTGATAAACCGGTCTGTCAATCGCGAATATATATGTTAATACGCATGCTACAACAAAAGTAGCGATGTATAAGATCATTCTGAATCTGGTTTTCACAACTGTCCTTTTACGCACATATGCCACTGACCCATAAGGTCAGTGGCTATATACATTGTTTAATGCTGTTATTATCCCTTTAAAGAAATTCTTGTAAGGGATCTTTTGAGTGCAAGTTCCGCTCTCTGAATATCGAGACCGGAGTCCTTGCCTGACAAACGTCTCTGAGCTCTTTCCTTCGCCTCGTTGGCTCTGTTTATATCGATCTCATCGGGCCACTCAATAACCTCCGCGAGGATCATGATCTCATCGGTGGATATTTTAGCAAAGCCTGAATGAAGCGCGGCTTTCTTAACCTCACCGCCCGCCTCATGTATCGTCAAAACGCCGGGCGCTACAATTGAGGCAAGAGGGATATGTCCCGGATATATACCAAGTTCTCCCTCGGTGCTTGTAAACTCGACCATTGAAGCCTCGCCGTCATAGAACGTTCTGTCAGGTGTCATTATATTAAGCTTTAATACTTTGTCAGCCATAACGCCTCCCTGCATTATTTGCACTTTGCAAGTACATCTTCTATGCCGCCGCAGTTAAGGAAGTAGCTCTCGGGTATGTCATCATACTTACCTGCAAGGATCTCCTTAAAGCCCTGTATTGTCTCGCTGACAGGAACATATTTTCCGTCAAGACCTGTAAACTGTGTCGCTACGAAGAAAGGCTGTGAAAGGAATCTCTGCACTTTACGCGCTCTTGCTACGACAAGCTTGTCCTCATCGGAAAGCTCATCCATACCGAGGATTGCGATAATATCCTGAAGTTCTTTATACTTCTGAAGAATCTCCTGAACACCTCTGGCAACCTTGTAATGCTCATCTCCGACAATTCTGGGATCGAGGATTCTCGATGTAGATCCGAGCGGGTCAACCGCAGGATAAATACCGAGCTCAACGATCGCACGATCAAGAACGGTTGTTGCGTCGAGATGTGCGAAAGTTGTTGCAGGCGCGGGATCGGTAAGGTCATCGGCGGGCACGTATACGGCCTGAACCGAAGTGATCGAACCATTCTTGGTAGATGTGATCCTCTCCTGAAGAGCACCCATCTCCGTCTGAAGTGTGGGCTGGTATCCAACGGCCGAGGGAACTCGTCCGAGAAGTGCCGACACCTCTGAACCTGCCTGTGTGAAACGGAAAATATTATCGATGAAGAGAAGCACATCCTTACCGCCTTCATCACGAAAATATTCTGCCATCGTAAGTCCGGTAAGACCAACTCTCATTCTTGCTCCGGGCGGTTCGTTCATCTGCCCGAATACCATGGTAGTCTTATCGATAACGCCTGATTCCTTCATTTCGTAATACAGGTCGTTACCCTCTCTGGTACGCTCTCCGACACCGGTGAATACCGAATATCCGCCGTGCTCGGTAGCGATGTTACGGATCAACTCCTGAATAAGGACTGTCTTACCGACACCGGCACCACCGAAGAGACCTATTTTACCACCCTTCTGATAAGGACAAAGGAGGTCAACGACTTTGATTCCCGTTTCGAGAATCTCGGTTGCCGTTGCCTGCTCGGCAAAGGTAGGTGCCTGTCTGTGAATCGGCATACGCTTCTTCACTTCGGGTGCGGGCTTATTGTCAATAGGTTCACCGAGAACGTTGAAAATCCTGCCGAGAGTTTCTTCGCCGACAGGTACGGAGATTGGATTACCGGTATTAACGGCATCCATTCCTCTTACAAGTCCGTCGGTAGGACCCATGGCGATACATCTTACGGTATCGTCACCAAGATGCTGTGCGACCTCAACTGTAAGTTTTTCACCGTTGTTTCTGGTAATCTCGATCGCCGAGTTGATATCGGGAAGCGCCCCTTCAGGGAACTTGATATCAATGACCGCACTGATGATCTGGGTAATTTTACCAACTTTATTTTCAGCCATCTTATGTCTCCTTCTATATACCTCGGCTATGCTAACGCATTTGCTCCGGCAATGATTTCTGTTAATTCCTGTGTAATAGAGCTCTGACGCGCTCTGTTATACTTAAGCGACAAATCGCTTATCATCTCGTCCGCATTATTGGTCGCATTGTCCATTGCTGTCATTCTCGCACCATTCTCACTCGCAACGGCCTCCATAAGAGCACCGTATATAAGGCTGTTAATGTACTTGGGAATGATATGGTCAAGCGCAACCTCAGCTTCAGGTTCATAGGTAAGAGGAGCCGATACTTCTTCCTCCTGTGCATCCGCAAGGATATCCTCAGCCTTCAAAGGAAGCAATTTAAGGAGCCTGGGCTCATGTACGACGGTATTCTTAAAGGATGTGTATGCAAGATAAATCTCACCGATCTCTCCCGCCTTGAAATCCTCAAGAACCTTCTTGCCGATTTCCATCGCATCCGCGTACATAGGAGCATTTATCGCCTCGGAATAATCCGCTGCAATGCTGTACCCGCGCTTTTTTAAATAATCACGACCTTTGGTACCTACCGCATATATAACGCAGTCATCCTTATCGAAACCGGAACCTGTAACAAGTCTCTCGACATTGGCATTGTAACCGCCTGCGAGGCCTCTGTTACCGGTAAGGGTTATGATCGCCTTTCTGGAGCTTTCGCCCTCCTTAAGGAACGGATGATTGATCGTTCCGCTTGCTGCAAGCATGGATGAAACCGTTCCATACATTGCATCAAAATACGGCCTCGAGTTCTCTGCTCTTCCCTTGGCCTTCTGGAGTTTAACAGTAGCAACCAACTTCATGGCCTTGGTTATCTGCTCGGTGCTTTGTATCGACATCTTGCGGCGCTTTATATCTTTCATTGAAGCCATAATAAATCACCTCGTATGTCTATTTGAACTGTGCCTTGAAATCCTCTATCGTCTTAACAAGAAGCTTCTCGTTCTCTTCCGAAAGAACCTTGGTCTCTGAGATACCCTTAGGAACCTCGGGACATTTGGCATCTATATAATCAAAGAGTTCCTTCTCAAAATCTGCGATTCTGTCAACCGCAATATCAAGAAGATATTTATGAGTCGCAACATAGATGATAATAGTCTGATACTCAACCGGCATAGGCTTATACTGGGGCTGCTTAAGAATCTCCTTAAGCCTCTCGCCCTGTGCAAGTTTCTCCTTGGTATCATTATCAAGTTCCGATCCGAACTGCGAGAATGCCGCAAGTTCTCTGTACTGAGCAAGCTCTGTACGAATAGGAGCAGCAATCTTCTTGATAGCCTTGATCTGTGCGGCACCACCGACTCGGGATACCGAAAGACCGGCGTTAATAGCAGGTCTGAAACCGGAGTTAAACATCTCTGTCTCAAGATATATCTGACCGTCTGTAATTGAGATTACATTAGTCGGGATATATGCGGAAACATCGCCCGCCTGCGTCTCGATGATAGGAAGCGCAGTAAGCGAACCTCCGCCAAGCTCATCCGACAATCTTGCCGCTCTCTCAAGAAGTCTTGAGTGGAGGTAAAATACATCTCCGGGATACGCCTCACGTCCGGGAGGTCTTCTCAGGAGCAACGAAAGTGTACGATATGCCGTAGCATGCTTACTAAGGTCATCGTAAATTACAAGAACGTCTTCACCGTTCTCCATCCATTCCTCTCCGATAGCGCATCCTGAATAAGGAGCGATATACTGCAGGGGAGCAAGCTCACTGGCAGTAGCTGCAACAACAGTTGTATAAGCCATTGCGCCATATTCCGTAAGAGTCTGGACAATTGAAGCAACCGTAGAAGCCTTCTGGCCGATCGCAACGTAGATACAATGTACGCCCTGGCCCTTCTGGTTGATTATGGTATCGATCGCTATAGCGGTCTTACCGGTCTGACGGTCACCGATTATAAGCTCTCTTTGTCCTCTACCGATAGGGATCATCGCATCGATAGCCTTGATACCCGTCTGAAGAGGTGTATCAACCGATTTTCTTGCAATAACTCCCGAAGCAACTCTTTCTATCTGACGATATTTATCGGTAACAATAGGTCCCTTGCCGTCAATAGGCTGTCCGAGGGCGTTAACAACACGTCCCGTAAGAGCATCTCCTACCGGTACCTCAACAACTCGTCCCGTTGTCTTAACGATATCACCTTCACTGATATTATTGGCATTTCCGAGAAGAACCGCACCAACGTTGTCCTCCTCAAGGTTAAGTACCATTCCATATACCTCGCCGGGAAACTCAAGAAGTTCTCCCTGCATGGCCTTCTCTAATCCGTGAACACGTGCAATACCGTCCGCAACCTGAATAACCGTACCGACATTCGATACATCAAGCTGTGTCTTATATCTGCTGATCTGTTCCCTGATTACCGAACTGATCTCCTCAGGTTTAAGATTCATAGGGTTTTTGCACCTTCTTTCTTGAATATTTTATGCTATATCTACACCGTATAGCTGTCTGGAAAGTTTGTCGAGCTGTGTCTTAACACTTGAATCGACTACGCGATCGCCGATACGGATTACCATTCCTCCGATCAGGCTCTCATCAACCTGCCAGTTCATTTTAAATTCCTTGTACTTGGTCGTAGCAAGAAGCTTCTGAACGATCTTGTCCTTCATCGCCTGCGTAAGCTCACTCGGGGTAGTCACGTAAGCGGTTCCGATTCCCTTGTATTCTTCAACATCCTTGATAAAATAATCAAGAATATCAGGGATCTCCTTCGTTCTTTCCTTGCTCACTATGGTTACAAGAAATCCCGTTACATCTTTAGAAAATGCTTTGCCGAAGATATTCTCAACGGCCGCAATCTTCTCATTCTTATCAATGTTTGGATGATTAAGAAAATCCATCAGGTCCTGATTATCGGCTATGATCTTCTGTACCTCGCAAATCTCTTCAAAGACTTTGTCAACTTTGTTTTCGGATTTGACAAGTTCAAGAAGCGCGTCGCCGTATGTTGTAGTAACTAATCTTGCCATGTTGAATCACCCATTTCTTTAAGGGTCTCCTCAAGGAGAGACTCCTGTACATTGGTGTCGATGGAAGCGGATACGACCTTGCCTGCCATTGCGGTTGCAATAGCGATCATTTCTTTCTTCATATCATCGGCTGCCTTCTGCTTCTCAAGCTGAGCTTCGACGCCGGCTCTCTCTATGATTCTGCCTGCTTCGGCATTAGCCTCCGCAACAATATCTTCTTCTCTCCGGATGGCCTTCTTGCGTGCCTGTGTAAGAATCTCATCAGCGTCCTTCTCGGCAGATGCTATTTTACTGTCATATTCGGCTTTAAGAAGTGCCGCATCCGCTTTATCCTTCTCTGCTGCCTGAATGTTCGCTTCTATCGCATCCTGGCGTTTCTTCATCATGTTGCGCACAGGATTGTATAGAAGGTACGTTCCCAGCACGAAAAGTATGAACACATTGACAGCTGTAATCAGCGCATCAAACAGGAGTTGGGCATCCAGATTAAATATTCTGTCCAAGCTGTAGCCTCCTTTCTGTTATTGTAGATCCGCATATTAAATGCGATGCCTTTGCTTTATTTGCCAAGGTTAAGGAACCTGGTAAGTAAGGGATTGGCAAATAACAGAATAATAGCTACGGCAAAACCGTACAGACCGGTTGTCTCGGCAACGGCCTGGCCAAGAAGCATGGTAGATGTAACATCGGACTTAGCTCCGGGGTTACGTCCTACCGCATTGGCACCAAGACCTGCTGCGATACCCTGTCCTATACCGGGACCTACACCGGCGATCATTGCGATACCGGCACCGATTGCCGAACATGCTAAAATTAAACCTTCATTTGTAATTCCTTCCATGATTTGAATCCTCTCTTTCGTTTATTCATCTGAAATTTTCTGATTAATGTAAACCATTGTTAACATACTGAATACATACACCTGTATTATTCCTGAGAATAAATCGCAGTACGCATGTATTACCGACGGAATGCCCATCTTGATTGCCGTCGGAAGAAGTCCGTATATAAGACCGAGCAAAATAGTTCCGGACATTATATTACCGAACAAACGAAGTGACAAAGACAGTGGGACCGCCACTTCACCGATAAGATTAATCGGAAACAGGATCGGCGACGGCTTAAAAAGCTCTGTGATATGTTTCATCTTCTTAGCCTTGAGACCGTTGATCTGAATAAGGAAAAATGTTATAAGTCCAAGTGGAAGCGTTACGCCGTAGTCGGCGGTCGGCGGCCTGAAACCAAACAAGCCCGATATATTGCAGAACAAGATAAACATAAAGATCGCACAGATCCAATTGCGGAAACGGGGAGCATTCTTGCCCATGATTCCTGTAGTCATGTTATCAATAAACTGAATGAACAATTCCAAGAGATTCTGGAGTCCCTTCGGTTTGGCCATCGGATCGGCTTTCTTGATAACATTGTGTCCGACAATCATAAATACGATCAGAACGATCGACAACAAAAGAAGAGCAACATGCGTTGTCGTAATCCAGAGTTCCTGACCAAACAGCATGAACTTAAAAAGACCTTTGATATAAAAGTCAACATCTTCCACTGTAATCATCATGCCGGATATTATTCCTGTCAATATCTCACCTTCTTTACTGATAAATTTGCTGACCCTGCATAATTACCGGATCAATTATTATGTTTAATGAACCTTTGAAGATAAGGCGTCAGATACGCTGATATCTTCAGTCCAAAAACACCTGCCATCATGGTGTATACATTGGCCCAGCCCGACCATGCGGTAAGAGCCAGTATAACTACCAGAACCGTCATTCGAAGAATGCTGTTCCATACCGAATACGCCCTGTGTCCGCGCTCACGGTAGAGGTTCTTCTCAATCGTATATCTCATATGAAGTGCCATAAGAGCCGCATATATGCCGCCGCTTATAAGCCCGAGTTCGCCTTTGAGCTTGTCCGAGGAGAATATAAGTACGGGAACCGATAAAATAAGCACATAGGCGGCTATGCCGAGAACAAGAATCAGAAGCGTTCTGTCTGCGGCTTTCCCGTCCCCCTTATAAACAGGGTTGTTCCCGTCTCCTTCAGCATCCCCGATAACATCATCTATCAGGGAATCTTCTTCATCCATTATCTCAAGTTCTCTGTGAAGAAGCTGTGTTTGCCTTCTAAGATAGCCCATTTCCATCCTCATCTTTCCTGTCATCCTTATGGATGAAACCTTTAAGAATCTTATATACATTACGGACTCCGGCGGCCATACCCAGGATCATAAGCGGGACGGTGGAATACCAGCCGAACTTATTGTCAAGGAATACGCCAAGTGCGACGCAAAGCCCTACCGGAACGATAATACTGATCCCCAATTGCATTATTAATGCAAGTGCTTGCCAAA
Organism: uncultured Lachnospiraceae bacterium; assembly: GCA_937885345.1. GTDB lineage: Bacteria > Bacillota > Clostridia > Lachnospirales > Lachnospiraceae > Eshraghiella. The sequence continues at coordinate 23,495 of CAKZZH010000038.1, forward strand.
CCGACCTTTTCATATTTCCTCACAATTCGTACACAATACGGATATTATAACTTATTTCCTATAAAAAGTCCACTAAAATAAGTATAAGGGACACCATTTGATCAGTTTTTTATAATCCTTATGATATCATTTTACTATATCGGTATATAAAATAAAAGACGCAATCGGCGACAAATAGATTGCACACAAAAAATCCCTGCAAATCCTGTATATTCGATTTGCAGGGATTTATTCTTGCTTAATCATGCGATTCGCGGGCCTGTTTACTCAAATTCTTTTAACAATCTCGTACAAGCGGTAAAATCTCTCGTTTTTCATTCAAAATCGCAACATTTTGTTTCGTTCTTTATCTCCTGTCCATCCTGTTTTCTTTCGTTTGTACCCAAAGGCACCTCCTGGCATACTAATCTACCGAAGCGAACACCTCAACGTCTGCATGCTCATTTAGCCAGTTGATCAACGCTTCTAATACATTCGGAGTTTCTTCATAATCCATCGTCCGGTCCCTGTACTTAATCGCATCATCCAGATACTCTTTAACATCTATCAGACAGGGTTCGTCAGCATCAAACGGACCGGTCACTTCATTAAAATCACGGGTCAACCCTTTCCATCCTGTACCGTCCATAACCGGGGTTCCAAATATGTCATTTATATAACCATCCCATATATGAATAGACTCGTCTCCGGCAGATAGTATAAATTCCGGTTCTCCCTCGTAACCTTCATAGTAAGTATAATCATTGAGCTTTCCAGTGTCCATTATCCAACATCTCCTTGGTAAGCGGTTTTCTAATTCATTTAAACCGGAATTGTATGATTTGCCTCTTTCATCTCGGCACTTCTTTGAAAATAACCATTAAGATATGATTTTGGTAACCTCCTATTTACCCCAATCCATAGAACTTCTCAAAATATGCCATAAGCCTGCGGATCAGGTTCATTTTCTTATCCGCTCTGCCGGAACCGCCAAAGCGGGATACCGGCGGCATGATCTTATCAATGTCCGTTCCGATGGTCTTAAGCTCGCCATCACGGAAGGATCTTTCAATGAACTCTCTGGTTTCATCCGGCTTAAGCTTTTCTTCTTCAATAAGGACCGTCAGATCGTGTTCTTTCATCTCCAACACATAATCCCGCCATTCATCCATGATATCCTCGATATCATTTATTCCGGCAATAAAAGTTTCAATAAGTGCCTTCTTACTTCGAAGCTCCGGACTTGCATCCACAGCCTTGCGAATCGTGATCAGTACTTCCTTATCTTCACCATGGCTGTCATGATATTTCTTTACAAGCATCAAGATATAGTCAATATTGATCTCTATCTGTTTGATCAGTTCTATTTCGAATACAATATCATCCGTGATATCCGTACTTTCGCCGCTTTCACGCTTCCGTTTCCACTCATCCCTCAGATCCTGGTATCTTCCAAGGTAGTCCTGCATATCTCTTTCAGATATGATCTCTTTTCCGGCAAATTCATCAAAGGACACAAGAAGATTCCGCATCCGCAGGATAGACCCGAATAATGCGATAAATTCCTTTTGTTTCTGCTCTCCGATGATCTGCGGCTCATCAAGCGGGAATTTCGTGGTCAGATCTTCGATCATATCCACATATCCCGGCATATACTTTCCATCCACGGATTCATAACCGTTATAATAATCCTTAAAGCTCTGCATAAGGACGATGCCACCGGCATCCTTATCTCCAAACAGAGATATTGCGGAGTCTACACGCTTTTGCAGATTACGGAAGCATACGATATTACCAAAGGTCTTTACACTGTTCAGGATACGGTTGGTCCGGCTGAATGCCTGGATAAGCCCATGCATCTTGAGATTCTTATCCACCCACAAAGTATTTAAGGTGGTGGCGTCAAAACCGGTCAGAAACATATTTACCACGATGAGCATATCCAGTTCCTTGTTCTTCATTCGAAGCGAGACATCCTTGTAATAATTCTGAAACTTATCACTGGATGTATCATAATTCGTATGGAACATCAGATTATAATCATTGATCGCACTGTCAAGAAAATCCCTGGCGTTCTGATCCAGGGCAGATGTGTCCTCCGGATTCTCCTCGTCGAGTATGCCGTCCGCCTCCTCTTCATTGGTTGCGTAGCTGTATATCACAGCAATCTTTAATTGCTTGGAAGGATCCGCTTTCATAATCTTGCGGAATTCCTCATAATACAGCTTCGCCATCGGCACGGATGCCACCGCAAAAATAGAATTAAAACCGGATAAGCGCTGTTTTTTCTTAATCTCCTCTACCTTACCACGGTCCGCAGACGCCACTTCTTTGATATTTGTCAGTGCATTAAATACATAGGTCCTGTCACCGCGGTATGTCTTCTGATCAAAATGGTCCAATATATAGTTCGCCACCAGAGATATTCTTGCCGGAGCCTCAAAAGCTTTCTTACGGTCGATATCCCATACCTGCTCATCATCTATATCCGCATCGGTATCCATAGTCTTGATATAATCCACTCTGAACGGCAGCACATTCTTATCATTGATGGCATCAACAATCGTATACGTATGAAGCTGATCCCCAAAGGTCTGTTCCGTAGTGGCAAAACATGGATTTTTTACGCTGCTTCCAACATTGGTCGGAAATATCGGTGTACCGGTAAATCCGAACATATAATACTTCTTAAAGCTCTTTACGATAGCAGCATGCATGTCTCCGAACTGGGATCTGTGACATTCATCAAATATCAGGACGATCTGCTTATTATAGACTTCATGCTCTTTATTTTTCTTTATAAAGGTCGAAAGTTTCTGTATTGTCGTAATAATGATCCTGGATTTGTTGTCACCAAGCTGCCTCGTAAGTATTGCCGTAGAGGTATTGCTATTGGCCGCTCCCTTTTCAAAGCGGTCATACTCTTTCATGGTCTGATAATCCAGATCCTTGCGGTCCACAACAAACAGCACCTTGTCTATGAAATCCAGTGTTGATGCGATACGTGCTGTCTTAAATGATGTAAGGGTCTTGCCGCTGCCCGTGGTGTGCCAGATGTAGCCGCCTCCGGCAATATCCCCGTATTTCTTATAATTATGGGCAATCTCGATACGATTGATGATGCGTTCCGTAGCCGTGATCTGATACGGACGCATAACCATAAGAATATCCTCCGACGTGAATACACAATACTTCGTCAGGATATTTAAGATCGTATGCCTTGCAAAAAAAGTTTTTGTAAAATCAATCAGATCCGGGATGATGCGGTTATTGGCATCCGCCCAAAATGAAGTAAACTCAAAACTGTTGCTGGTCTTTTCTTTTTTGGTCTTTCCGGACTTGGCATCCTTGATTGCGTTAAAACGGGTACTGTTGGAATAATACTTGGTATTCGTTCCATTGCTTATAACAAATATCTGCACATACTCATATAAACCGGTACCTGCCCAGAAAGAATCTCTCTGATACCGGTCTATCTGATTGAATGCCTCTCTGATAGGCACGCCCCGACGCTTCAACTCCACATGCACAAGGGGAAGACCGTTTACAAGGATCGTTACATCATATCGATTATCATGCTTTGCACCCTGATCCGTACCGATCACATATTGGTTGATCACCTGCAGACGATTGTTGTGAATATTGGATTTATCAATGATCGTGATATTCTTAGAGCTGCCATCATCACGCTTTAAGACCTGTACATTATCCTCCTGGATCTTCCTGGTCTTTTCCTTTATATGCTCATTGGGATTAGCAATGGCATCCGAAAAGAATCTATCCCATTCCGAGTCCGTAAACTGATAATGATTCAACTCTTCAAGTTGCGCCCGTATATTTGATACCAGGTCACTTTCCGTATGGATCGGCAAGTATGTATATCCCTGGTCACAGAGCATACGGATAAACTCCTGTTCAAGTGCTGCCTCGCTCTGGTATTGATCCGAACGGGTCTTAACAGGTTCGTACTCTGTTACTACGGTATTTTTATTTGATTCTGCGACTATATTGAAATAGGGCATATCGCCGCACCTCCCACATTTCTCTCAACACTGCCATGAGAATCTCTATACGCACTTCTTTTCCTTAAAACTCAGTAACTTATCACGATAGTATTCGTATTGTTTCTGACGAGCTTCTATCTCTGCTGGAAGGCCATCTGAGATGTCATTACAGAGTCTGTCAAAACGGTCCATAACATCAACTATTTCCCTCTGCTTTTCTTCTGCTGGAAGCAAAATAGTTGTTTTTTCAATAACTTCCCTTGAAAGCCTTGGAATGCTCGCTTTACGAACATTTCTATATAAATAATCTGATTGGTTCAGCAATGTGTAATATAAAAACTTGTTAACTACACCCTTTAGATTATCGAATACAAGACAATCATCTGCCGCCCAAAATCTATCTTTGCTATATCCAACTTCCCCTGCTGCTCCAGCACTTATTATATATGTTTCCTCTCCATTTCGATTATATTCCGAATGGAATCCCATAGGTGCTAATGCATTTTGAAAAACAGGATATCCATCATTTAACAGTTGTTTCTTTACTACCCTTACACCTCGATTTACAGTAGCTACCTCGAAAAGTCTGACTGGTGCATATCCAAACACATACTGAAGAAGCCTTATTTCATCCTGTCTGTCTGTCTGTCTGTCTGTCTGTCTGTAAGGATGCTGTTTCCGGACTCAGCAAATGTCAATAGCAAATCACGATAATACTCGTATTGTTTTTGACGGGCTTCTATCTCTGCCGGAAGACCGATACTCAAGTCAGAGCATATTGTTTCAAAATTATCAAGTACTTCAACTATTCGATTTTGGGTTTCAATAGATGGTACCGGAGCAGAGATTTCTTGCAAATTCTTTACAGCCAATCCTGGTTGCGCTCCTGCGGATTTATATTGATTTAAATTCATATGTTTAAGCATATGATATAAAAACCTATGTGTATACTCTCCCATAGACTTCACAACAACCGCATGTTCTGTTGCATAAAAGTCTCCTGTGGCATAGTTTACGTTGCCACATAAAGCCCCTTGTCGACCAATTAAAGGATAGTCTCCATGTTGATTGGCGTCCTTTACATATCCTCTTAGTCCATTTCCACCATAGCATTTAATCGGAGTTTCATCTGTTTCATAATCCGATATCATTTCACTTGGAATAGCCTTGCCTGCTTTCATATCACAGGTTTCGCCTAATTTTCTCCACGGTATCTCCTTATGGAAATTGAGCAGTTCTCCCCTATAGTATTCATACTGCTTTCTGCGAGCTGAAAGCTCCGCTGAAAGCTCCGCTGAAAGGAACGTGAAATTGTCCAGCACGCGGACAATTTCGCGTTGTACCTCCAGCGGAGGTACAGGGACTTTGAACTCTGAATAAATACCAATCCACAACCGCTTATGTTCAGATGATGTATAATTCAGCCATCCCATCAAATGGAACAGGTATCTTAACGATGTTAAATCCTCATTGGCCGTAATCATTTTCATTGCGGATGACTTTACTTTAAACGAAAAATCCACCCACTTGAACGCACCTGTAAAATCATCAAATATGATTACAGGGTTAGCATCCGTAGCATGGTATATCCCATCTTTTTCGTTCGTATAACCGAGAACAAAAGATTGCCCAGCTGTTAAAACTGGAGTTTCATAATCACCCTATAATCTGTACTCTTAACAATATACTTGCTCGTAGATTGCCAATTCTCCAATTGGTCTATACTCCACCCCATCCGGGCAGAGTTCTTTTATCAATTCATCCAGCTTGCTC
>CAKZZH010000039.1 GCA_937885345.1 uncultured Lachnospiraceae bacterium
CCGTTTATGGCATTGGCAGTTAATGCCACAACTGGCGTTTTTTCCTTTTGATATCTGGCGGTTTCCTTGATTTTATGAAGGGTTTCTATTCCATCCATGCCTGGCATTCTGTGATCCAGCAGAATCAGATCAAAATGACTGCTTTCATACAGTTCAAGAGCATTAAGGCCACACTGCGCGGTGGTGATATGAATTTCTGTCTTTTTCAGCAGTCCGGCTATAACCGTAAGATTCATAGGCGTATCATCGACTACGAGCAGATTTGCCTCTGGGGCTGTGAATGTTTGAGTGTACTGCTGATGTTTCGTACTGCGGAATTCCTGATCGAACCTGCCTAAAGGTGCGGAGTTTGAGATTTTCTGGGCAATTTCAAAAGAGAACTCGGATCCTTTGCCGTATTCGCTCTTTACCTTAAGTTTAGAGTTCATAAGGTTGAGCAGGTTAACCGTAATACTCATGCCCAAGCCGGTTCCTTCTATGGTTCTGTTACGGTTTTCATCGATTCTTTCGAAAGCTTGTGTAAGTTTAGGCAGATCCTCATCTTTGATGCCTATACCGGTATCAATAACATGGAAGGTCAATGTCATTTCATCATCCCTTATGTCCTCACAGGAAATATTGACAATGACAGAACCCTCATTTGTAAATTTTATCGCATTATTTCCAAGGTTGATAAGTACCTGTCTGATACGCATAGAATCACCGATAAGAGCATGAGGCATTCGTGGATCTATTACAACAAAAAGTTCTATCGGCTTATTGCCTATTCTTGTAACAAGTACATTGGCTATATCATTTGCTTCCGAAAGCGGCTCGTATACATCCGGGACGATTTCCATTTTACCGGCTTCAATCTTGGAAAAATCGAGAATATCATTGATGATATTAAGGAGATTGCGGCCCGAATGCTGTATCTGTGTAAGACAGTCCACAACTTGAGGAGGAAGTTCCTCTCTCAGTGCGATCTCTGCCATTCCTATCACGCCATTCATAGGAGTACGGATCTCATGAGACATATTGGCAAGAAAGTCGGATTTCATCTTGGCCACACGGTCAAGTTCCATATTGGCTTCCTCGATTATTTTGATCCTGTCGATGATTTCGGTTGTATCATGAAAAACATAGATCGTACCAAAGATATTACGATGTCCTCCGAGAATGTGCTTCTTAACCTTGTAATAAAGGCTCTTACCATCCTTCTCATAGGTAATAACCTCGATATTTTCTATAACCGATATATCACTTACCCATTTATCAAGTTTCTTCATATCCTTGAAACTCTCAAGAAGTTCCGGATCAAACGTGCTCTCAAATAAATGATTCGTATCGATAAGATCGTTGTATTCATCATAAAGTATGTAACCATCACTCATCTCATTGGCGAACGTGTCAAGAGACCAGGCTTTGAGACGATATGTGGAATAATAATTAACCAGATAAAATATCGAATAGCAGAACAGATTCATTACGATCGTTACAATCCATACGGGCCAGTTAAATATCTGCGTAAGGATTATAAATACAAGCATTACGGTCTGAACCACGGAAAGCATGATATATTTGGACCTGAATATCTTGGCGGAACTAAAAATTGCCGTCAAAACGCCGGAAACGATAATAACGAGATTAGCATAAAGAGCAACCCTGTATGCATAGAAACTAAGAATAAATACTGATGCGTTCGAAGGTTCGGCAACCCACCATGTATTTCCCATAAGGATCGACTTGTAGAAAGTAAGGGCGCCGCTACCCATGGAACCGGCTATGATAATAACCGTCTGATAAATACAAAGCACGGCAGAGATCACCAGTCTGAAACGGCTTGCTTTTAGTTTACCCATCAGTGCAACAGTAAGGAACGCTGCAAAACACGACCACGCATACGCAACATAGAATACAGTCAGTATGCTCCTTACATTCTTAACGCTTTTGGCACCGAGCAAAAAGAAACAAGCCACATTACAGACAGTAACAGCTACTGTGACAAGTACATTACCGATATTGGGTCTCTTAACCTTAAGTTCAAAAAAAACTATTATCGGCAAAACTGCCGCCAGAAAAAGAAATACATACTTTAACGCCATGCAACCTCCAAGTTATTTACTGATCGCCTCTAAAAGCGCAGAATCATATTCGTTCTTAAAAAATTCCTTGATTGAAGCGGTTGCGGCTTTAAATTCAGCAAGATCCGGATAAGTTATGTTCATACCCGCTTCTTCGAGTTTGTCGATATAGTCCTGTGTCTGTTCCTTGATAAGTTCTCTGTCTTTGGCCTGTGCATGCGATGCGGCATTAAGAAGTGTCGCTCTGTCACGGGTTGATAATTTCTCCCAGATATCGTCCCTTATAACAAAAAGCATAACATCATAACTATGGTTGGTTATAGCAAGGTTGGACTGAACCTCGTATAATCGGTTATTGTATATAACAGGAATGGGATTCTCCTGTGTATCAAAGTCTCCGTTCTTAAGAGCCTCATACAATTCTGCAAAAGGGTATTCCTTCGGCTCAGCACCGAGAAGCATCATAGTCTGTATAACTATCCGATTGCCCGGTGTCCTGATAACAAGTCCATCCATATCACTGACCGAATTGACCGGACCGTAATCTGATGACGTGGTCACACATCTGAAACCGTTATCGTAATGTCCGAGGACTCTGATATTGTAATCGGGAAGGTCAGCTTCTGCCTGAAGCTCCGTAACTCCGTCTACAAAATCCCATGCCTCCTGAAAATCTTCAAATAGAAAAGGAAAAGCAGATATACCGACATTTGACGAATAAGAAGCAAAATTGCCTGCACTTGACGCGGTAATGTCAACAGTTCCGTTAACCACCCCGCTTATAAGATCTTGGTCCGAACCAAGCTCGCCGTCCGTGTAGATTTCAATCTTGATCCTTCCGTCGGTAGCAGCCTCTACCTCCTCTTTAAAAAGCTAAGTTGCAATTACTCTGGGATCCGATGCAGATGTCGAAAAACCGGCCTTAAGCACATAGTGACTCTCTTCACCTGAATCTCCATTACAACCACCAAAGAGGATCGCTGTAGTCATAATACATGCTGCCGTAAGTAAAGCATAACGTCTGTTCATATTCCATTCCCCCCTTTTATGAAATATTAAAACAAAATGCATTAAAATCGATACACTGATTATATTATATATAAAATACGGATAAATATCAATTATTAAATGCAGTCCGGTCGGGTAAATTTACTGTAGGAATTAACAGAATATAAGACATCCATGAATCTCA
>CAKZZH010000040.1 GCA_937885345.1 uncultured Lachnospiraceae bacterium
ATGTGATGCCGACCTAACCAAAAGCCGTGTCCATTATCTGGGGTATAGTTTATAACAAAAGATGAATATAGGAATAATAATGCAGATTAGAAGTGATGATGCATATAAGGGAGGCGTAAAATGCTTGTAAAGAAACATATTGTAATCGAAACCAAAGCGAAGGATCTTCAGGAATTATTAGATTATCTGGATGAAAAAGAATGGTATGTAATCGATGTGGAAATATGCAAATCTTTTACTTTTTTTGTAAGGATCCCTCTTACATATACCGTTCTTTGCGAATGCGAATATGATAACGAATTCGAGCCGGAACCTATACCGCCTACCGAAGAAGAAATCAACGCAGCGGTTGCTGATTGATCATTTAATATAAGTTTCGAGATTTTTAAATCCCCGTACATTGCAATCTGCAAATTGCCATGTGCGGGTTTTTTTGATATAGGAGGGTATTGATTTGCGAGCTACAACATTTCGCTAAATCCGAGTTTTACGAAATAATCCGCCAAAAGAGGTCCTGATTCAGACTTTTACAATTTATCTAAAATGTTTGAGAATATATTTCATTGATCATTTCACGATCGATCCTTTATATAAATGACGCTCAATTATATTCACGTTAAAAGTTTTCTGGATCTTGCGGATTATATTTACCTGGCCATCGGTTATGATCGATGCGCATATCGCATCTAAGCCGTCACGTCCGCATCGGCCGGCTCTATGAAGATATTCGGTTGGATTATCGGATATATCTATATTGATGACTGCGTTAACATTTTTGAAATCCATTCCACGTGCGGCCATATCGCTGCAAACAAGAAAATCCGTTGCTTCCTTGCGAAATGCATCGATGATATTCTTACGCTTGGCTTTATCTACTTTGGAATTCAGCATGGCCACATTATATTTGTGATATAGGAGCTTCTGAGTGATTTCATCGGCATCATATGCTGAATTCGTAAATATCAGGCAATGCTTGGTGCCGATCGCCCGGATCACCTTGCGGACCATCTCAATCTTATCCTTTTTCGGAACAATAAAATAAATATTCTTGATATTGGAAGGAATGCTTATCTTTTCTTTTGTTAAAATGTTAACAAACTCTCCGTTTGTCAACTGCTTCGCATATTCTATCGTTTTATCATTGATAGATGCCGAAAATGCCATTATTTGTATATCCCGCATACAACATTTCCTAAGGGATCCTACAAGTTCGTATTTATCCGGATTAAGCAATCTGTCAGCTTCATCTATAATAAATGTATTAACTGTATGAACGGATAAACGTTTCTCTTTGATCAATTCATATATACGATCGCATGTACCTACAACAATATGCGGCTTATTCTTCTTAAGGGATTCGATCTGTCTCCTGCTGTTAACTCCGCCAAACAATGCTACTGCTCTCACAACGATTCCTGAAGCGTTGGAAATGGCATTTATCTGGCTGCAGATCTGCATTGATAATTCTTTGGAAGGGGCCATAATAATCGCATATAATGAATTATTATCAGCATTCCTTACAATCGTAGGTATTAAAAATGCAAGTGTCTTGCCTGTACCTGTACCGGAACAAGCAATTATATTCTTATTCTCAAGTGCCGGTTCATAGACCTTATTCTGTATATCAGTAAGCTTGGAAAAGCCCATACGGCTCATTCCCGACTGAATTCGTGAATCAAGTGTCATAGTGATAAAACCTCTTTGATAAAGATAAATGATCTGAAAGAATTATACAGAAAAAAAGTCTTATTCGCAATAACCGCATTACCTGTAATATGTAAGGATGATTATGCTTCCCTCAGCGATATAATCGCCGTATATATCATTATATGCTCTTATTTCAGCGATATAATCGCCTATGCACGAATAATGGTTATAATCAATATATTCCTTGGCTATGCTCCAAATCGAATCGCCTTCCTTAACGGTATAATCGGTAAAATATATCTTCTCATCCGTAACCGAACATGAATTGCTTCCGTTTGCATTAACCTTAAAGCATGTCAAAACAACGATCGATAAAATAATAAGTAATACTCCGAATACAAATCCCGTTGCCAATCTGACCTTACCAATCTTGATTCCTCTCATAACAATTCCTCCCTTGTCTATAAAACAACGCCGAATGACCGTTTATCCGGCTTATGATATTCATCGGGTTTAACCCTCCCGACCTGAAATAAATCTTACAGTAAATTGTGTCCAAAAATATGGACTACAACTAAAAAAATATCGAAACCGCCATATCTGTAAATGTTTGTTCGTAAAACACATGTTCGATATGATTAATCTAACACGCGAACATCTGTTTGTCAACACATAAATCGAACAAATTATCGGAACTTTTGTTTGCATTATTTTATTTTATATGATAAAATACAATTCGTAAGGCGAAAGGAGATATGCCAATGTCCAATGTTAAATTATCCGATAAGCAGCAGGAAATACTTGATTTTCTTAAAAAAAACATACTTGAAAAGGGTTATCCCCCCTCGGTAAGAGAGATCTGTGAAGCCGTTGATTTAAGGTCAACTTCAAGTGTTCATGCACATCTGGAGACCTTGGAGAAGAAAGGATATATCAGACGAGTCAATAACAACTCCAGAGCGATCGAGATTGTTGACGATGAATTTAATCTTTCAAGAAGAGAGGTTACGCAGGTGCCTGTGATAGGACGCGTCGCTGCCGGACAGCCTCTTCTCGCGGTTGAGAATATTACCGATTACTTCCCTATTCCGGTTGAATATTTGCCTAATGCCGAGACTTATATGCTTACCGTCAAAGGTGATTCCATGATCAATGTCGGAATATATGACGGTGATATCCTTCTTGTTAAGAAACAGGATACCGCACGTAACGGCGAGATTGTAGTTGCCCTGGTTGATGATTCCGCCACCGTTAAGCGCTTTTATAAGGAGAATGGTCATTACAGACTTCAGCCCGAGAACGATTCGCTCGATCCGATCATTGTTGAAGAATGCCAGATTCTCGGCAAAGCAATCGGCCTTTTCAGAATGAATATTATTTAATATTTATGAAAGCCCTTACACCGCGAAGTGTAAGGGCTTTTACTATGAACATATATATCTATATCATCAAAAACTAGGTAATCGTTCCCTCGATAACTGGTTTTGAAATGTACTCTGCCAGAAGTTCTTTAACTGTCTTTTGATAAACCGGATGATAAGCATAAGGTGCGATTTCGTTAAGCGGGACCAGTACGAAATCCCTGTTTTGCATATCAATGTGCGGGATGCAGAGATTTGGCTCATGAATGACATAATCATCATAAAATATAATATCCAGATCAAGAGTTCTGGGACCCCATTTAACAGTCCTTACTCTTCCGGCTTCATTCTCGATATTGTTAAGTACTTTAAGAAGATCGAACGGCTCAAGATACGTCATTATCTCAATCATGCCGTTATAGAAATCCGGCTGCTGCACGCCGCCGTATGGCTTTGTCTTGATTGTCTTGGATTTCTGAGTGAGCATGATACCTTTGACAGAGCTTAGTTTGGCAATGGATTTGGTAATGATATCAAGCGACTCCCCGAGATTTGAACCGTATGAAATATAGGCTCTGTGCCATTTTCTGGATATTGTTACGCTTAAATTGGCAACTGTCTGCTTGATCGGAGCCTCAGGTTTGTTGACGGTAATACTGACTGATTTGATAAGGAAACTGTATTCCAGAATAAGCTCGCAAAGACCCATTGCTAGCGTTTCTATAAGATCAAAAGAATTACTGCTCGTGTATTCGGCTATTTTATCGCAAATATCGGCATAATTAACTGTTTTGTCAAGGTCGTCCGATGCAGCCGCTTTGGACATATCAAGCCCGATCTGTGCATCAATATAGAAGAACTGACCTTCTTTCTTCTCAATATCTAATACGCCGTGAGTGCCGAAAACCTTAAGAGAACTTATGTTTATTTTATCATGCATTTATAATCTCCTCCGTCATTTTGATCGCTCTTGCATTGGCACTTATATCATGTACCCTTACAAACAGACATCCTGCCATAACCGCATAAATACTTGTGGCAAGCGTGCCTTCCAGGCGGTTATCCTTATCAAGACCAAGCGCATTACCGATAACGGATTTGCGCGAAGCTCCGAGAAGGATCGGATACCCGGTCTGCGTAAAATCTTTAAGATGTTTTAGTACAGATAGATTCTGATGATAATCCTTTGCAAAGCCGACGCCCGGGTCAAGGATTATTTTATCGCGGTCAATGCCTGCACTTAGCGCAATCTCCACGCTTTCAAGAAGTTCCGACTTGATATCCTCTATAAGATCATCATAAAATGGCTCTTTCTTATTATGCATCAGGCAGCAGGATTTGCCACTTTCCGCTATAATACAGGCCATATCCGGGTCGTATTTAAGGCCCCATATGTCATTGATAAGATCTGCTCCGTATTTAATGCCTTCACGGGCAACTTTAGATTTGTAAGTATCGAGCGATATCGGAATATCCGTATGCTCACGAATAAGCTCAATGACCGGGCAAACCCTGTCAATTTCCTCATCGTCGGAAATCATTGTATATCCCGGCCGCGTGGATTCGCCGCCGATATCGATGATATCTGCACCCTCTTCGATCATAGCGAGCGCTCTGTCAAGCGCCTTCTTCGGCGTAAAATACTCTCCGCCGTCTGAAAATGAATCCGGCGTAACATTAAGGATTCCCATTATATATGTGTGCCCGTTGTTATAATCCCTTGACCTTATACGCATCCATGTTCCCCTTAGATTATTGTTGTTAACTCCTTGAACTGTCATCATTCCAACCTTTCTGGCTGTCACTATCC
>CAKZZH010000041.1 GCA_937885345.1 uncultured Lachnospiraceae bacterium
CGCTCGCGCAAGCGGAGGTTTGACGAGCATCCCCATCGAGACGGCAGTCGAGATGATATAATGATTGGCATGGAATTATGAAATAAGACAGGCAGTGCAGCAAGATGTAACGTAGTATACAGGCAGCGCGGCGGCCGGATTACAATATCATTTACGGAGGTTTGGTTATGGATTACGAAACGCAACATATTGAGGCACTTAGGACGCTCGCTCCCGAGTGTATGGTCCTTCTTAAGAGCAAGGGGGATTTTCCGCTTGAGGGTCCTTGCAGGATTTCTTTGTACGGTAATGCGGCAAGGAAGACCATCAAAGGCGGTTCCGGTTCGGGAGAGGTTAATTCGCGTTATTATGTAACGATTGAGGAAGGCCTTAAGAATGCCGGTTTTGAAATAGTTACGGGGAAGTGGATGGATGCTTATGAGGACGCAGTTGTAAGGATTCGTAAAGCATTTATCAAAGAGGTTAAGAAGGAGGCTTCAAGGGCTCATATGATGGCTTCTGTATATGCTATGGGTAAAGTAATGCCCGAGCCTGAGTATGATATTCCTCTTGACGGTGATACGGATACGGCGATATATGTTCTCGGCAGGATCTGCGGTGAGGGCAATGACAGACGCGATATCAAGGGCGATTTCAGACTTACCGATTGTGAAATGCGTGATATTAAAGCGTGCAGCGAGAAGTATAAGCATTTTATGCTGGTGCTTAATGTCGGTGCGGCAATCGATATCAGTTCGATTTCGAACTATGTTGACAACATTCTCTACATCTCACAGCTCGGCGTTGTTACGGGCGATGCATTTGCGGATGTTGTTCTCGGTAAGGCTAATCCGTCCGGCAAGCTTACGGCAACTTGGGCTGCGGCTGATGATTATCAGAAGATCGGTGATTTCGGTGATATTGATAATACGAGATATAAGGAAGGCTTATATGTCGGATATAAATATTTTGACAGCTGCAAAGTAGAGCCGACTTATCCGTTTGGATTCGGGCTTTCTTATACAACATTTTCCATTGACGATGTACATGCTTTGCTCAGTGGCAGTGAGATCTCGATCGAGTGCAGTGTTAAGAATACCGGTAAATATGCCGGCAAGGAGGTTGTACAGCTCTATGCTACTCTTCCTTGGGGAAGGCTTACACATCCATATCAGAAGCTTGTCGCATATCAGAAGACCGGTGAGATAGAGCCGGGCAGGAGCGAGAAGGTTAAGATTACCTTTGCAATGGAGGACATCGCCGGATATGAGGAACAGACGGCTTCCTATGTACTTGAGAAGGGCGATTATATAATCAGAATCGGTAACGGCAGCAGAAATACCATTCCCGCCGCTATTGTGAGAATGGATGAAGAGGTTGTTACCTGCAAACTCGCCAATGCTTGCGGCAAGGCTGATTATGAGGAATATGTACCGGAGCATTTCTGGAAGGATGAGGATGTTTCAAATGTAAGTGTGCTCACTCTTACTGCCCTAAGCTTTAAGAATCTCGATAAAAAGGCAGAGACAGTGCTGCCTTCCGATAAGGCTATGGAATATGTCAAAGGCCTTACGGATGAAGAGCTTGCCTATTTTGTTGTCGGTCATTTTCAGGACGGACATGCAGCGAAGGGCATTGTCGGTAATGCGGGCGAGACCGTTGCCGGTGCGGCCGGTGAGAGCTGCAGCAGATTCCGCGAGGTTCCTCCCATGGTTATGGCTGACGGCCCTGCGGGTCTCAGACTCAGCAAAGATTATTGTATAAATGAGAACGGAAAAGCAAGAGGCGTACAGCTCACTCTTCCCGAGGATATGGTGACTTTTATGAATCCCTTTGCAAAACTTGCACTCAGGCTTGCACGTAAGAAACCCAAGGGAGAGATCCATCATCAGTACTGCACCGCAATTCCCATCGGTACGGCGATCGCCCAGAGCTGGAATCCTGAACTTGCCGAGAAATGCGGTGATATTGTCGGTAAAGAGATGGATATCTTCGGCGTGGATCTCTGGCTTGCTCCTGCTTTTAATATTCAGAGAACGCCGCTTCTCGGACGTAATTTTGAGTATTATTCGGAGGACCCGTATCTTAGCGGAATAACGGGTGCGGCGATAACAAACGGTGTTCAGAAGCATCCGGGCCGTGGAGTTACCATCAAGCACTATTGCTGCAACAATCAGGAATATAACAGAATTCAGAATAACAGTATCGTAAGCGAGAGGGTTGTCAGAGAGGTTTATATCAAAGCCTTTGAGATATGCGTTAAGAAGGCACAGCCTGTTGCGCTTATGACTTCCTACAATCTCCTTAACGGTGTACATACCAGTGAGAGCAGGGATCTTATTACCCGCATTCTCAGAGAAGAGTGGGGCTACAAGGGGATTGTTATGTCAGACTGGATCGTAAGGCTTATGAATAATAAAGCATCCGCTAACAGGCTTCCCGATGCGCCTCCGTCGATCGCTGCCGGCAATGATGTGTTTATGCCGGGCGGTGACTACGATCACAAGCAGGTTATCGCGGCCCTTAAGGGAACGGACAAGAACTACAAACTCAGCAGACAGGAGGTTGAGATCTGTGCCGCGAGAATCGTGGATATGTCCTGGAAGCTTAAGAAAATGCAGGGCAAGGACGCATCTATATAAAACTCTTGCAAAAGATATCACAGGTTGATATTATATTAAGAAAAAGTTTTATAGGAAAAGGAGACGAACCATGGCATATTATTATGATGAACCCTCAAGAACTTTCGGAGAATACCTGCTTGTACCGGGCTATTCTTCGTCACAATGCATTCCTTCCGATGTTAACCTTCAGACACCTTTGGTAAAATACAAGAAAGGTCAGGAAGAATGTCCTTTTACGATGAATATTCCCATGGTTTCCGCCATCATGCAGTCTGTCTCGGGTGACAGACTGGCGATAGCGCTTGCAAGAGAGGGCGGCGTTTCTTTTATATATGGTTCACAGAGCATTGAAGATGAAGCTGCTATGGTTCGCAGAGTTAAGACTTATAAGAAGGGATTTGTAACGAGTACATGCAACCTTTCTCCCGATGCCACACTTGCCGATGTGCTTGCTCTCAAGGAGAAGACGGGACATTCGACAGTTGCCATCACCAATGACGGTACGGCTAACGGCAAGCTTCTCGGTATTGTTGCTTCAAGAGATTACAGAGTATCGAGAATGTCGACAGACCTTAAGGTTACGGAATTTATGACACCCCTTGACAAACTTGTGACCGCTCCCGAGACAACAAGCCTTCATGACTGCAATGACATCATCTGGGACAACAAGATCAATTCTCTTCCTCTTATCGATGAAGAGGGAAGACTTAAATACATGGTATTCCGTAAGGATTACGACAGCCATAAGAGCAATGTTAACGAGCTTCTTGATTCTCACAAGAGTTATGTTGTCGGTGCCGGTATCAATACAAGAGATTATGCGGACAGAGTTCCCGCGCTTGTTGAGGCAGGTGTGGACGTTCTGTGTATCGATTCTTCCGAAGGTTTTTCTGAGTGGCAGAGCAGAACGATCACATGGATCCGCGAGAAATACGGCGACACCGTTAAGGTCGGTGCAGGTAATGTTGTAGACAGAGACGGCTTCCTCTTCCTCGCAAAAGCAGGTGCCGACTTCGTCAAGATCGGTATCGGCGGCGGTTCCATCTGTATCACACGTGAGACCAAGGGTATTGGAAGAGGTCAGGCTACAGCGGTTAAAGAGGTTGCAGCGGCAAGAGATGAGTATTACAAGGAGACCGGTATCTACATTCCGATTTGTTCGGATGGTGGTATCGTTCACGATTATCATATTACACTTGCACTTGCTATGGGCGCAGACTTTGTAATGCTCGGAAGATATTTCGCGAGATTTGACGAGTCACCCACCGCAAAGCTTCGTGTTAACGGTAATTATGTTAAGGAGTACTGGGGCGAGGGTTCGAACAGAGCGCGTAATTGGCAGAGATACGATCTCGGCGGCGCTACCAAGCTTTCGTTCGAGGAAGGTGTAGACAGTTATGTTCCTTATGCAGGACCTCTTGCAGAAGGCGTTCAGTCCACACTTTACAAGGTAAAATCCACTATGTGCAACTGTGGCGCGATGTCCATTCCTGAACTTCAGGAGAAGGCTAAGCTTACCGTTGTATCTTCTACATCAATCGTAGAGGGCGGCAGCCACGATGTTATTCTTAAGAACAATGCAGTTAGATTCGAATAAACAGAAGGTAAAATAAATGACCAATCAGGAAATGATGGAACTGGCACCCGAGCTCGACGGACAGTTCAATGAATTAGTAAAATATTGCATGGCATCAGGTGTTATAGATCCCAATCTCTATATCGAATACGATGTTAAGAGAGGTCTTCGTGACCGTAACGGTAAAGGTGTCCTCACCGGACTTACCGAGATATCGGATGTTATCGGATTTGATATCAAGGACGGCGACAGAGTGCCCACGGACGGAAGATTATATTTCCAGGGCTATAATGTTATGGATCTCCTCCAAAACAGCAAGGAGAGACGGTTCGCATTCGAGGAGGCGACATACCTTCTTCTCTTCGGCGACCTTCCTACGGATGAACAGCTTGAGCAGTTTATTGGAATACTCGGCGGACTTCGTGAACTTTCCGGACATTTTGTACGGGATGTCATTATGAAAGCACCCAGTGCCAACATTATGAATGCGCTTGAGAAGAGTATTGTTACTCTTTATTCATACGACGACAATCCTGAAGATATTTCGGTTCCCAATGTTCTTCGCCAGTCACTTCAGTTGATCGCAAAGATGCCCGTAATATCGGTATTCGCTTATCAGTCATATATGCATTTTAAAATGGATGACGTCCTTATTATCCGTAATCCGGATCCCGAATGCTCGACTGCAGAGAACATTCTCAGAATGCTCAGACCGGACGGCAGATATACGGAGCTTGAAGCCAGAGTTCTTGATGTGGCACTTGTGCTTCATGCAGAGCATGGCGGCGGTAACAATTCGACCTTTACCGATCATGTTGTTACATCTTCGGGAACCGATACATATTCTACAATTGCAGCTTCAGTAGCGTCTCTTAAGGGCTTCCGCCACGGTGGTGCCAACATCAAGGTTACGGCGATGTTTGAAGACATCAAGGCCAATGTTCAGAATTGGGAGGACGAGGCCGAGCTCACCGCTTACCTTCAGAAAATCCTCAACAAAGAGGCTTTCGACAATGCCGGTCTTATCTACGGTATCGGACATGCGGTATACACCCTTTCCGATCCACGTGAGGTTATCCTTAAGGAATATGCAAGAAAACTTTCGGAAGAGAAGGGACATGTTAAGGAATTTGAGCTCTATGACAGAGTTGAGAGGATCGCCAAGGAGCTTGTTCAGAAGTCCAAGAACACCCTTAAGCCCATCTGTGCTAACGTCGATTTCTACAGCGGCTTTGTATACGGAATGCTTGGCATCCCTCAGGCGCTTTTTACCCCTATCTTTGCGATGGCGCGTATCTCGGGCTGGAGCGCACACCGTCTCGAAGAGCTTGTCAACAAGGGTAAAATAATCCGTCCCGCATACAAGTATGTCGGAAGACACAGAGATTATGTGGATATTGAAAACAGAAAGTGACTGCAAATATAATACAAAGTATTATTATAATAAGGCAAAGAGGTCTTTTTCAGATCTCTTTGTTTTTTTTCATCTTATCGGAAAGGAAGGTATATCACAAATGAGTTTGAAGATAATATGGCAACAGAGAAAAGGCGGACAGATATGAGAACTTTGGAAACTAACGACTGGATACTTTTAAACAATATCATTTATAAAATATATACGGTAAGCGATATTGACGAAATGAGGGAGCAATTCCTGGACCAGATGAAAATGCTTATTGATTACGATAGTGCAGATTTTCATCTGGCTTCACCGGACGGAAAAAACAAGCTTATCTCACCGATACTGTATAATTGCGAAGAGGATCTGTCGATGGTATACGACGAATTGGATTACAGCAGAGGTATTTTATACGGTGGAAAAACCCTGATCTACAGGGAAACGGATATCATTTCGGATCCCAAGAGGGTGGAGACGGATTATTACAAAAAGGTCTATAAGGAAAACAAATGGCATTATTCCCTTCAGATGGTACTGGCACGTAATAAGGAATTTGTAGGCGTAGTCACATTTTACAGAACGATAGGGAAAGATGATTTTTTATATGATGACATTTTTATCCTGGATCTAATTGATGTTGTCAATATCGGTTTACAACTTTTCCACAAGGATTTTGCGTGGCATAGG
>CAKZZH010000042.1 GCA_937885345.1 uncultured Lachnospiraceae bacterium
GAGAAGCTGTCAACTTTTATTGTACTATATCAATAAAGTTTTAAGAAGGTATTGTAAAAAAAACCTTTCTGTTGACCTTTGTTTTCGTTTTTGTTTTCTGTCTACCGGTATGTCTCTACCGTGACCGTCCCGTCGGCGCCGATCCTGTATCTTATCTGTCCCCTTTCCATTGTGCAGATATATGAAAGTCCTGCCTTTGCAAGCCTCTCCAGTGTCTCTTTATGCGGGTGCCCGTATGAATTGTTTATTCCGCTTGATATCACAACCTGCTTTGCATTTACATATTCAAGAAAAATGTGTGAATTGGCTGTACGTGAGCCGTGATGTGCACTCGCAAGTATTGTCAGATCCCTGATCCTCTCATCGCCGGTAAGCGCCTCCTCCTGCTCCGATGAAATGTCCCCCGTAAGAAGAATCCTTTGCCCGGCATATGTAATGAGCGAAACCGTCGAAGCCGCATTTTTATCAGCAATTTCGACGCCCTTTTCGGGATATATGCAGCTTAGCGTAAAATCCCCCTCGCGTATCACACATCCCGCATACACTTCTCTTACATCCGTTGTTTCTCCCGCCGCCTTAGCCAAAGCCTCATAATTGCCGTCATCCTCGCGAGCCGCATTATAACAAGGCAGGCAGAGCGTACCGACGGAGATTTTACCGTCTTTCATCATGTCCAAAACGGCGCTGTAATGATCCCTGTCCGTATGAGAAACAAATACATAATCTACACGCGTGATTCCCTGGGAATGAAGGTATGGAAGAAAGGTGTTATCATAGAGATCATTCTTCGTTGTGCTTCCCATATCATATACGATAGTGGTCCCCTTCTCCGTCCTTATAAATACACCGGCGCCCTGACCCACATACAGAAAGTCAATCATAAAACCGCTCTCAAATCTTATTAAAACAGCAACAAGGGCCATCGAAATAAACGCCGCCGAAGCACCGTACAGGCCTGCGCATTTGCCATACTTTCTCCTCTTACCTATCATATATCCTACCGAAGCAAATGCACCCATCAGCATATAATACGCAGCAATCTGCCATATCCCAGGCCTTCCCGTAACAAGAATACTTCCCGGAATTTTGATATACGATCGGCAAAGCGCTTCGAAAAATGCAAGCACAAATACTCCCGGGCCTATGAGAAACCTTCCGAGGACAGGACTTGCAAGGCCTCCGAGTGCACCTCCTATCGCGCTTAGAACGACTACGGTCAGAAGAGGTATGACGATGAGGTTTAGAAGAACGCTGTAGGTTGGGATTTTATAATACCAATACATAATGATCGGCATGGTCGCAAGGAAGATTGCAAGACTGGAAAAGAAAGCATCGAGAAAACGGGATTTGAATTCATACAGCCACAGAAGCAAAGCAGCGGACTTGCCCTTTTCACGGCTGCGCCTCTTAATATCCGCCCTGCGGTCGTTATCCTTAAGACTTCTCGGCGGCATAATGCTTTTGAGAGCACCGCCGATCACGACGACACCGATAACCGCAGAAAAAGATAACTGGAAGCCGCTGTTGCATATAAGGAGGGGGCTGTCTGTAAGCATAACAATACCGGCAAAGCCGAGCGCTGTAAGAGCATCATATGTCCTCTCGGTAAGATCGGCATACACGATAAACCCAAGCATTATAATTGCTCTGACCGTCGATACCGCGTTGCCCGTCATAAAACCGTAGAGTATCATCGTTACGATTCCGAGTACCGCCGCAAACCGTTTTCTTAGGCCCAAATTCTTAAGAAATCTGTAAAGTCCCATTCCGATAAGTGATATGTGAAGTCCGGAAATTGCGAGGATATGCCCTATTCCGCAGTCCGAATACAGTTCATACATTTCATCGTCAAGGTTCTCTTTATCGCCGAGGAGCATGGCGCACATCACCGAAGCCGTTGTCTCATCGGTAACCGTATATATCGCATTTTCCAGCCTGTAAGCAAGGGTTTTGAGAAAATGGTATACCCCTTCACCGCCCTGTGAGATTATTTTATCGGCATACAGCGCATATCCGATCCCCAGAGTTCTGTAATAGAGCCGCTTATCAAATTGTCCCATATTCATGGCGCCGTCAATTAGTTCTGCCCTGCCCTCCGCATATATATCGCTGCCGGGTGCGATCTCCCTGTCCGAATAGATCAAAACATCCATGCTCGCTGCGCCGCCTTCGGATGCGTTCGCACCAATGCCGGCCGAGGCACTAAGTGCGGCATGGCCGCTGTCACCCGTACTGCCCTGCACGCACACATTTTTTCCATACAGAACGTATCCGTAAGTGCTCTTTTTACACCTGTAGATCCTTGCACTCAGGCGCACCGAAACAGTGACATCCGATTTATCGCATGCCTCAAGAAAGGATTCAAACGAATCCTCATATTTTACCTGATTACTCAGAAAGTACATTAAACCGGGGCTCAGATGCCATATAAGCGCCAGGATAAGCGCCAGGACGGCAAAAGCCCATAGAACCGGTCTTCTGATGGAAAACACCTCCTCAAGAAGAGGGAATTACTCTTTCTCGATAGAAATCTCACTTTCGATAATGTCAAGATTTCTGTCATAGATTTCAGCAAGATTATAGTTCTCCCTGAAAACATAATCGCTGCTGCCGTTTACAAGAATCTGGACATGTCTGATGTTCGTAAGGGAACAAAGAGTATTTACGACGGAATAGAAGGAAACCGCCGATGACACGTTAACAAGGGAGTCTAAGAAAGCCCCGTCAAAATTAACATACGCCACACCGTTACGCGTTGTGACATCAATAAGCTTAAGGTTGGAAGGGAGGGACGCGATACAATCCTCGCTGTCCGGACCGCTTATAAGCTGCTCAATGATCGCCTGCTCAATACTTTTCTGCGCACTGTATGCAATCTTCTTGGTCTCGCCCACAAGCCTGTCACCCGAAAGATTCGAATAATATACGGTTACATCCTGCGTGTTGATATTAAGCAGAATATCACTTATCTCGACAATATAATCCTGCGCTCTCATTAGGCCTATTGCTTGACCCTGCGCATTCGTAAGCGGATTCTCACCGATAAAGAATTTGATATAATCAATTCCGCTTATCTGGTCCATGGTCTTAACTACAGCGGCCCTGAAAAGGATTTCCGTAACATTGTCCATAAGCATATATTCGGTACCAAAATACATCGAAAGCACATTGCCTTCGATCACAAAACCGTCAAACTCAAGTTCCTTCGGAATGATTGAAACAACGCCCTCACCCTGAGGCTCTTGCATCTCCTCATATAGAGCGTATGCAAGTTCAATCTTACCTGCGGATGAACTGTCCGAAACAATATTTATATCTCTGAGCGAAGCTATAACCTCGTTATTCGTACTGTCATAATAAAATATTTCATAATTGCCTTCGCCCGGATCTCCCGAGATATTGCATCCCATAAGAGCGTACCCCGAAAGCAGCAGCATAACAAGGGCCATAACAATTGCAATTAATCTTCTCATGCCTCGCCACCTCCGCTGTACAGAGGAATCCTTATAGTAAAGGTTGTTCCCTCATTCTCTTTTGAATAAAATTTGATAACGCCCCTATGCATAAGTACGGCGTTCTTGGTAATAGCAAGTCCAAGGCCCGTACCGCCTGTCTCTCTTGATCTTGCTTTATCGACTCTGTAAAATCTCTCAAATACAAGTTCTCTTGCGTCCTCGGGAATACCTATTCCGGAATCCGCGATCTTGATATAGAAATATCTATGATCGGCATTAAGCGACACTCTTACCCAACCATTATCGACATTGTATTTTATCGCGTTTTCGACAAGATTCGTGACAGCCTGCATAAGCTTCACCTCGTCAACCTCAGCCACAACGGGTCTGAAACTTTCAAAGAGAAGATCGATATTCTTCTGCTCGGCAATTAACTTAAGCCTCTTAAGTGTAAGTTCTATAAGATCGTTGATATTGCAGGTTGTAACATTGAGTTTGGCTGCACTTTGATCCATTTTGACAAGAGTAAGAAGGTCATTGATTATCTTATTCTCTCGATCGATCTCGGATACGATATCCTGCATAAAATCCCTGTACATTTCAACCGGCGCATCCGGCTGCATAAGAAGTGAATCCGCAAGCACCTTCATCGAAGTCATGGGAGTCTTAAGTTCATGTGAGACATTGGAAACAAACTCCTGTCTTGAATCGTCAACCGTACGAAGTTTGTCGAGAGACGCGTTAACTTTGTTAAAAACACTGCTGTATTCCTTATAAGGCGAATCGCTTATCCGGACTGTCGATGCACCCTGCGCAATAAGCGAGACCTCATCATCAACCCTTTGTAAAGGCCTGAAAAAAAGGTTCACAAGCAATATCAACACTCCCATGATGACAAAGAATACAATAAGCGCTGTGATAAGCAGAACCTGCCCCATATACGAAATCATTTCCTGGGTAGACTTATCCGATGCGGTTACAAGAAGAACTCCCGATGCGCTTTCGGTCATACCGTTAGTGTAATAAGGCATTACCACACGAACGAATCCGTATTTCTCAATATAAGACGCTTCGGTCTTACCGGAAAATGCGGCAATAACGCTCCTGGTTGCAAGTATTTTACCGACATCGTAATTGTATGAATCGGATATAACTCTGAAACTGCTGTCAACACGCAATATCCTGACGGAATAGAGAGATGCCAGCATATCAATATCTTCGTCCGTACTGTCGGAAATATCTGTCGCGAGAAGGTTGCACCTTTGAAGAAGGTTATTGACCGTAGTCTCCGTCTGGCGCCACTTGTAGATATTAAAAGTTGCGATGGCAATAAGAAAAACGGATACGGCAAAAAGGGCCATTACTACCAAGATAACAATGACTTTGAGACTTATCTTATGTTTTGTTTTGGTGCCTTCAGCCATAGATGTCGTTCCTTATACCGTAATGATAATCAAACCTTGGAATAATAATATCCCATGCCCCACTTGGTATGAACATACTTCGGTTCCGAAGGATTCTCCTCTATCTTCTCGCGAAGACGTCTTATATGCACATCCACCGTTCTTGCATCACCGGGGTATTCATAGCCCCAGACAAGATTGAGAAGATTATCTCTCGAATATACTTTATTCGGGTTCATAACAAGAAGCTCGAGAACATCGTACTCCTTGGATGTAAGATTAATCTCTTTGTTGTTGATATAAAGCCTTCTGCCGTCTCTTTCCATCCTGATATCGCCAGAAACAAGGACTTTACCGTCGTCCTGCTTCTTCACGTTACGCTGGTCGCGGCGCATGATCGCTTTGATCCTGGCTTTAACCTCAAGTATGTTAAAAGGCTTGGTTATGTAATCATCGGCGCCGTAGTCAAGGCCCATGATCTTGTCCATATCATCGCCCTTTGCGGTAAGCATGATTATAGGCATTCCGGAAAATTCCCTGATCTGGCTGCACACAGACAGACCATCGAGCTTGGGAAGCATCAGATCGAGGAGGACCATGTCATACTCCTGTTTACGAGCGTATTCAAGTGCTTCCTCACCGTCATAGGCACAGTCAACTTCCATGCCTTCCTGTTCAAGACTGAATTTGATGCCCTTTACAATTGCCTTTTCATCATCAACAACGAGAACCTTACTCACTTTTTACCTCTCTTATTTTACACAAATATGATCCTTGATCTTGTTAAATGCAGCTTCCTTAATCCCCGGCACATTCATTATGTCTTCAATGCAGGTATACGCGCCGTTGCTTTCGCGATAAGAGATAATATCCGAAGCCCTGCTCTCACCGATTCCGGACAAAGTCATAAGCGCCGTTTTATCAGCAGTATTGATATTGATAAGTGCGCCGGTGCCTTGTCCGGATACCGACGCGTTCTCACCCTTTTCGGGTACATAAATCATCTGTCCGTCGCTTAGAATATCCGCCTGATTAACGGCAGACGCATCGCCTTTCTCCGTTATTCCGCCGGCCGCCTCGATCGCTTCATACACTCTGGCGCCTTCTTCGAAATAAAATACCCCTGACTGCATAACCTGTCCGCACACATACACGCACATCCGCGAGGATGTCTCCTGCGCACCTTC
Organism: uncultured Lachnospiraceae bacterium; assembly: GCA_937885345.1. Lineage (GTDB taxonomy): Bacteria > Bacillota > Clostridia > Lachnospirales > Lachnospiraceae > Eshraghiella. The sequence goes on from CAKZZH010000042.1 coordinate 6,046, forward strand.
TCCGTCCGTCTTCCCGGGTGCTCCTGATACACCTTCAAAGACCGTAGTGCTCTCATCCTGCACAAGTTCGGGCACTTTATGATCATTGCATCCGATAATAAGATAAATGCAGGCTGAGGCCAAAACGAGTCCGCCGCAAATATATTTAATTATTTTATTCATATAAACCTCCATGCCACGGCATGAAGATTGACCACATAATTATTTGAGTTTGCCTTCAAGCTTGGTATCGACTGCAGAAAGCTCGCTGACAGAACTTCCGCCCTTGGAAATATTGTGTATGGCAATCTCGATAAGCGGATAAGCCTGCTCGCCGTATACAAGCTTGGTCTTTATGGCAGACTTGGCATACGACTCATAGATATTCTCAAGCCTTGGATCGCTGACCATATTGTTACGGCATGAAAGTTCATAAGTCTTCTCATAAAGAGTCTGCGCCTTATCAAAGGTGCAGAAATGTGCGAACTGCTCCGCCATCGCAAGATCCGGCGAATATGAATTGACCGCAATAACCCTTGTTATCGAAAGAGGCGCGGTACGCGTAGAAGCATCATAATCGGGAAATGCGCAGAAATCGCAGGCAAGCTCCGAATCCATAAGCGTAGCAAGATCATCGGTTGATACGATCGTCGCTGCGGTAAATCCGGACACAAAATCCGAGAGGCATTTCTCGTCATCCGCAGATGTATCCATTCCGAAATAATCAAGAATGGACAGGAAGCTGACTGCCGAACTTATCGTATCGCTGTTGCATATGGAAACCGATCCGGGATCATCGCCACACTCACCTCCAAGGCTTATATATGCGCCGAAATATGCATAATTATAAAATATATTCGCAACATCCGAAGTGAAAATATGCTGAACAAGCTGAGTTCCAAGTTCCTCCGAAACCTCGAAAGAATCCGAAAAGGCTTTAAGCTTCTCAAAGGTTGCGAAATTATCCGCACCGCTTGCATACGCTGTATTGTATGCAAGAAAAGTCGTATCGTAGGATAAAGGATAACCACACAAAGTGCCATTCACACTGGCGGCATTAAGTGCCGTATCACAGTAGTTTACCGCGGTAAAATCCTCAGATGTATTTGCATGTGCAACGCCCTGCAAATACGCCATACGAAGATTTGAAGAGTCTGTCATATACACATCATAGAGCGTACTTTGATCCCTGTTATTACCGGTAATTTCGGTAAGAAGAGCCGATGTGTCAAGCCTATCAAGTACAATGTCAAGATTCTCATGTGTGTTCTCAAATTCCTTCTCACACATTTTAAAATATTCCGTATATTTGTCATCGGAATAAGCAAAATTGATAACGGTTTCAACCGCCGCGGCCGTTGTCGTCTCATCCGGCTCGGTCTCTATCTCGTCAAGATACGTAATACGGCATCCGGACGCAAGTGCAGCCAGTAAGCCTATCATGCATACAGGCGCAACCACTCTCTTTTTAAAACTTATCATATCTATAACACCTTCTGTAAAATAGCCACCATTTCGTCAACATTCTCTTTACTTGCAATAAGCGGAGGAATGAATCTGATCACGTTGCTTCCTGCCGAATAAGTAATGAGATGATTATCAAGAAGCTTTCCGACAATGTCTTTAACAGGGCCGTCAAATTCGAGTCCCTGTATAAATCCCACACCTCTGTGATCTACAATATTTGAATGTGCGTTTTTGATTTCTTCAAGTCTGTCATAAAGATATGCGCCGACTTCTTTGACATTATCAAGAACATTAAGCTTGTCATACAATTCAAACACTTTGGCTGCAGCCGCACAAACAAGGGGATTTCCACCATAGGTGGTTCCGTGGTCGCCCGCAACAAGTGTATCGCAGACCTTGTCATTACATACAAATGCGCCTACCGGAACTCCACATCCGAGAGCCTTGGCCATGGTAGTAATATCGGGTTTGATGCCGTATCTCTGGTATCCGAACATGTACCCTGTTCTTCCCATTCCGCACTGAATCTCATCAAGTATAAGTATTATATCATTATCATCGCAGATCTGTCTAATACCCTTTATAAAATCTTCACTTGCAGGTCTTATTCCGCCCTCGCCCTGAACCGTCTCCATGATGATCACGCCGGTCTTCTCGTTTACAAGCGCTTTAACGCTGTCAAGATTGTTATATTCAGCAAATCTGACATTCGGAACAAGAGGCGCAAAAGGCTCTCTGTAATGAGCGTTTCCGGTAACGGACAGTGCGCCGAGCGTTCTTCCGTGAAAAGAATGCTCCATCGCAATTATCTCGCAATCGCCGCCCTTATGCTCGTTGCCGTATTTCTTTGCAACCTTGAGAGCACCCTCTATTGCTTCGGCACCGGAATTGGTAAAAAACACCTTCTTAAGTCCCGTAGCCTTGATAATGGATGCTGCTGCCCTCTGCCCCGGCTCGTTGTAGAAATAGTTAGAGGTATGTATTATTTTACCGATCTGCTCCTTAAGAGCATCCTCGTATTCTTTGTTGCCGTAGCCGAGTGCATATACTGCGATCCCGGCTCCAAAATCAAGGTATTTATTATCCTCTACATCATAAAGGTACATGCCCTCACCCTTATCCAAAACTATCTGATAACGGTTGTAGGTGTGTATTACATTTTCTTCAAAATCATTGATTATTGTCTGCGTTTTCGTCATAGAACCTCTCCGCTCCTTCGTTTAAAATAGCGGTACCGATACCTTTGTTGGTGAATATTTCGAGAAGAAGGCAATGAGGTATCCTGCCGTCCATGATATGTACTCTCGATACACCACTCTTTATCGCATCAACACAATTGTTGAGCTTTGGAAGCATTCCTCCGCCGATTATGCCATTGTTCATAAGGCGGTCAGCCTCTGCAAGATCAAGCTCCGCAATAAGCGTATTCTCATCATCCTTATCCCTGAGCACACCGGGAGTATCGGTAAGAAATGCAAGTTTCTCTGCCTTAATTGCCTTGGCAATGGCGCATGCCGCATCATCCGCATTGATGTTATAAGTATTGTAATCCTTATCGATTCCGATAGGACAGATAACGGGAAGAAAATCATTCTCAAGAAGATTGTAGATCACCTTAGGATCGACAGCTGAAATATCACCGACAAAGCCTATATCCTGTCCGCCCGAAAGTTTCTTGGTGCAGGTAAGAAGTCCACCGTCCTTGCCGCTTATACCGACCGCTTTGACACCGAGCTTCTGAATAATGCTCACAAGTTCCTTATTAACTCTGTTAAGCACCATCTCCGCAATCTCCATTGTGGGGGCATCCGTAACTCTGAGACCGTTTACAAAATTCGGCTCCATTCCGACCTTTTCAACCCACCTGCTTATCTCCTTACCGCCGCCGTGTACGATAACCGGCTTGAAGCCTACAAGCTTAAGAAGTACGACATCCTCGATAACCTTCTGCTTCAAGGATTCATTGGTCATTGCCGATCCGCCGTATTTAACAACGATTATTTTACGATTGAATTTCTGAATATATGGAAGTGCCTCGATAAGCACTTCAGCCTTAGCCATTTCATTGTCAATATTGATCATTTCTGATATCTCCCGATTAATAAAATATATCCACTGTACATATCACCCGCGCTGCGACAGATCCCTGTCTGCGCTACGATCTGTAATCTGCGTTGATGCTCACATATTCATGTGTAAGATCACAGCCATAAGCGGTCGCGCTGTAATCTCCGAGTCCGAGCTCGCACCTGATGATAACATGATCCGTAGTAAGAACTTTGGCTGCAAGTTCTTCATCAAATTCGGGAACGCGGCCCTTATCACATACCTGGATGCTTCCGTTTGCGCTCTCGTAGAACAGATCAACCTTGTCAGGATCAAGCTCGGCACCCGAATAACCGAGAGCACAGAGCACTCTTCCGCAATTGGCATCATGCCCGTAAACTGCTGCTTTGGTAAGAGATGATGTAACAACGCTCTTGGCGTGGATCCTTGCATCCTCATCACTTACAGCGCCGCTGACTCTGACTTCGAGAAGACATGTACAGCCTTCGCCGTCACCTGCGATCATTTTGGAAAGTTCGGCCATTACATACTTAAGAGCCTCGAAGAAATTGTTGTAATCCTCATTCTCCTCGGCGATCATGGTATTGCAGGCCTGACCGTTGGCCATTACAAGTACGGTATCGTTGGTAGATGTATCTCCGTCAACGGAAATCATATTGAAAGTATCTTTGACTATCTCGGAAAGTGCCTTCTGAACAAGGTCTTTCTTGATCATCGCATCCGTTGTGATATAGCAAAGCATTGTTGCCATATTGGGATGTATCATTCCCGCACCCTTGCACATTCCGCCGACTGTGATCGTTTTACCGCCCGCTTCGAATGAGCAGGCAACCTGCTTAGGTCTGGTATCCGTAGTCATTATCGCTTCTGCGGCAAGAAGACCGTGAGGCTCATCAGGTCCGATAACCGAAGGAAGTTCCTTAATGCCCTTCATAATTATGTCCATAGGCATTGCTCTTCCGATAACACCTGTAGAACCGATAAGCACGCTGTCTCGGGGAATCTTCATCTCATCAGCAACTCCCTGTGCCATTTGTCTGCACCACTCATATCCTTCCTCGCCCGTACATGCATTTGCAACACCGCTGTTAACGACAACGGCCTGTACCGAAGGTGAAGAATGGACGATATCATAATCCCATTTAACAGGAGCTGCCTTAACCTTGTTGGTCGTAAATACGCCGGCCACAACACAGGGCACTTCGCTGTATATAAGCGCCATATCCTTCTTAACATTGTTCTTGATCCCTGCATTAAGTCCGCCTGCAAGGAATCCTTTTGCAGCGGTTACGCCACCGCTAATTCCGGTTTTCATATAAACATCTCCTAAGTTTATCATAAATAGTTGCTACTATACGGCATTATCCTACACGAAAGCCTTAATATCAAGTGCAAATTTGTATTTTACACGCTTATTTCACAAACTCAACCCTACTTATATATATGGCAGGGTTGATTATTTCACTAAAATAGCGTAAAATACACTTCGGTTTTATAAATACTCAAAAAACGGAGGTTTTTATTATGAAGAAAGAGAAAGTTATTCTCGCATATTCCGGTGGTCTTGATACCACGGCCATAATCCCCTGGCTCAAGGAGAACTACAATTACGATGTTATCTGCGTATGTGCAGACTGCGGACAGGAAGAAGAACTCAACAATCTCGAGGAAAGAGCTAAGGCTTGTGGTGCAACAAAGCTCTATATCGAGAGACTCACCGATGATTTTTGCGATAATTATATAGTTCCCTGCATACAGGCACATGCCGTATATGAGAACAAGTACCTTCTCGGTACTTCAATGGCAAGACCTTGTATCGCAAAGAGACTTGTTGAAATAGCACGTAAAGAGCATGCCGTTGCGATCTGCCACGGTGCTACAGGTAAGGGTAACGATCAGATCCGTTTCGAGCTTACCATCAAGGCTCTCGCTCCCGATCTTCGCATTATTGCTGCATGGAGAGATCCCAAGTGGACAATGAATTCACGCGAGGAAGAGATCGCATACTGCAGAGCTCACGGAATCACACTTCCCTTCAAGGCTAACAACTCTTACAGCCGTGACCGTAATATCTGGCATATCAGCCATGAAGGACTTGAACTTGAGGATCCTGCCAACGAGCCTAATTACAAGCATCTTCTTGTACTCGGCAGAACTCCCGAGGACGCTCCCGCCAAGGGCGAATATGTAAGGATCAAATTCGAGAAGGGTGTTCCCGTTGCGGTTAACGGCAAGCAGATGAAGGTTTCGGACATCATCAGAACACTTAACAAGCTCGGCGGAAAGCACGGCATCGGTATCGTCGATATCGTTGAGAACCGTGTTGTCGGTATGAAGAGCCGTGGCGTATATGAGACTCCCGGAGGAACCATACTTTATGAGGCTCATCAGCAGCTCGAGGAGCTCATTCTCGACAGAGATACAACCACACTCAAGATCGATCTTGCAAACAAATTTGCACAGATCGTTTACGAAGGAAAATGGTTCACTCCTCTTCGTGAAGCTGTTCAGGCATTTATCGAGAAGACTCAGGAAATGGTTACCGGTGAAGTTAAGCTCAAGCTTTACAAGGGTAATATCATCAAAGCAGGAACAACATCACCCAACTCACTTTACAATGAGTCGATCGCCTCATTTACAACCGGCGATCTCTACGATCACAAGGATGCCGAAGGTTTCATCAACCTCTTCGGTCTCTCGCTTAAAGTACGTGCCATGAAGCAGGCAGAGAATGATGCAAAGGCTGCCAAGAAGGCCGCTTTAGGGAAAGCTGCCAAGAAGGCCACTCCCGCTAAGAAGGCTGAGGCTAAGAAGGCCGCTCCCGCCAAGAAGGCTCCCGCTAAGAAGTCCGCTCCCGCCAAGAAGAGCGCTACGATAGCCAAGAAGGCACCGGCTAAGAAAGCGCCTGCCAAAAAAGCAACGGCTAAGAAAACAACCAAGAAATAATCCGGAGATATTATAATGTCAAAATCAGGTAAGGCCGAGCAAAACGGCTTAAACATAATAATCGTCGGTGCAGGCAAAGTCGGAATAGCCCTCACTGAGCAGCTCTCCAAAGAAGGTCATGCGATTACGGTAATTGACAGCAGTTCCGCAAAGATCCGGGAGATCACGGGGCTCTATGATGTTATGGGCATAACCGGTAACGGTGCAAGCTATACCGTTCTTGATGAAGCAGGAGTCAGCGATGCCGATCTGCTTATAGCAGTCAGCGGCTCTGATGAGCTTAACCTTCTGTGCTGCACCGTTGCAAGCCGTTCGTCCAAATGTGCAGTAATCGCACGTGTCAGAACACCGGATTACAGCCGTGAGACTTCTTATCTTCGTGATAAGCTGGGCCTTGCCATGATAATCAATCCCGAACTTGAGGCTGCCAGAGAGGCCGCCCGTATGCTCTATCTTCCTTCCGCCATTGATGTCAACTCATTTGCACACGGACAGGCGGAACTTATCAAATTCAAGGTTCCCGAGGGCGGTAAGCTCGACGGGATAACAATAGCCGCACTGGGCTGGGATTCTGATTTCCAGGTCCTTATTGCGGCAGTCGAAAGAGACGGAGAGGTTTATATCCCCTCCGGTTCTTTCAGACTTATGAAAGACGATATCATTTCCTTTGTGACTCCGAGAGCCAGAGCAAAGGACTTTTTTACGGACATCGGTCTTGCCACCGGCAAGGTTAAAGATGTTATGATCATAGGCGGCGGACGTTCCGCATTTTACCTTGCAACCAACCTTTTAAGAAGAGGTCTGACCGTCAAAATCATTGAGATAGATCCTGCAAGATGCGAAGAACTGGCGATCCTTCTTCCCAAAGCAATTGTACTGAACGGAGACGGTACCGATGAGGACCTTCTCAAAGAGGAAGGCATCGAGAGAGCCGACGGTTTCTGTGCCCTTACGGGTATCGACGAAGAAAACATCCTGCTTACGCTCCACGCCCGCAATGTCTCCGACGCCAAAGTAATCACCAAGATCAACAGGATCAATTTTAAAGATGCGATCGCTCAGCTGGATTTGGGAAGCGTACTTTATCCGAGATATATAGCGACCGAAGCGATCGTTGCTTATGTTCGCGCACGCTACAACTCAACAAGTTCTAACATAGAAACGCTTTATCACCTCTACGATCACAGGGTTGAAGCGATTGAATTTCGCGTAGGCGGCAATACCGAGGTAACCGGCGTGCCCATTATGCAGCTTCCTCTCAAGGAAGACTTACTCATATCCTTCATTAACCGCGCCGGTAAAATAATCATTCCCCGCGGTCATGATACGATCGAAAAAGGTGATACCGTTATGATAGTCACAAAGCATAGCGGTTTTACGGATATCAACGATATTTTGAGGTAGTACAATGAATAGGTCCATTGTCAGATATGTAATTGGACAGGTGGTCAAATTTGAGGGGGCCCTGCTTCTTTTTCCATGCATAATATCCATATTTTACAAGGAAAAGATCGGTCTGGTATATTTCATTGTCGGTGTGCTGAGTTTTCTTGCCGGCATCGCGATTACGCACAGGAAGCCTGCCAGCACGGTCTTCTACCTTAAGGAAGGCTGCGTGGTTACGGCTTTCAGCTGGATCATCATATCCCTTATCGGATGCCTGCCATTTGTTATCACAAGAGAGATTCCCAATTTTATAAATGCCCTTTTCGAAACCGTATCCGGATTCACAACGACCGGTGCGAGCGTTATCGACAATGTGGAGACACTTTCCTATACTGCGAATTTCTGGCGTTGCTTCACGCACTGGATCGGCGGTATGGGTGTTCTTGTGTTTCTCCTTATGATCATCCCCTTAAGCGGCGGTTCCAACATTAATCTTATGCGTGCGGAAAGCCCCGGGCCTTCTGTCGGCAAGCTCGTTCCGAGGATGAAGGAATCCGCAAGAATACTTTATCTGATATATATCGGACTTACCGTAATAGAGTTCATTTTCCTTATTTGCGGTAAAATGCCCGTTTACGACGCTATCTGTACCTCCGTTGCTACCGCAGGAACAGGCGGCTTCGGCATCAAAGCCGATTCCATCACAAGCTACTCCCCTTATATCCAGTGGGTTGTGACGGTATTTATGATACTTTTCGGCGTTAATTTCAATGCATATTATTTTATAATCTTCCGCAAATGGAGCAAGGCGTTCTCCATGGAAGAGGTTAAATGGTACTTTGTTATAATAATAGCGTCAATCGGTATAATTTCCGTTAACGGTGTACGCACCGAACAAGGGCCTGTAAGCGATATTATAAGAACCGCTTCTTTCCAGGTAGGTTCAATAATTACAACTACAGGTTTCTCAACGGCGGATTTTAATACATGGAACCAATCGTCCAAGCTTATCCTTGTTCTGCTGATGTTTATCGGCGCATGCGCCGGCAGTACGGGCGGTGGTTTTAAGATTTCAAGGATCGTTATCCTGTTTAAAACGATCGCCAAGGAACTCTGGTCATACATACATCCAAAAAGCGTGCGCAAGATCAAGATCGACGGCGTTCCGGTTGAACACGATGTAGTAAGATCTGTTAATGTATATCTCATAACTTATGTTATTATTTTCTGTGTTTCGGTACTTATCATATCGTTTGAACAGACAGATATCGTGACCACGATAACATCTGTGGCCGCGACCTTTAACAATATCGGACCGGGCCTTGAAATGGTTGGACCTGCAAGCAATTTCGGTTTCTTCTCTGGCTGGGCCAAGTGTGTATTTATGTTTGATATGATAGCAGGAAGACTTGAGTTGTTCCCGCTTCTTCTTATTTTCCATCCCGCACTCGTAAAGGAATGGTTTGTAAGAAAACCTCGCGAGAAAGCGAATAAAATACAGTCATCAAATGACTGATATGGGGGATTACAATGGGAGATAATACCGGCAATACCAATCTAAATATCGATATAGTTGTGCCCTGCTACAATGAGCAGGAAATGATAAGCACGTTCTATAATGTGACCGAAGAAATAGTAAGTAAGATCGAGAATACGCATTTTACATTCATCTTCATCAATGACGGAAGCAATGATGATTCCCTGCTTATAATGAAGGGGCTTGCTTCAACCTATGACAATGTCAGATACGTTTCCTTCTCCAGGAATTTTGGCAAGGAGTCGGCCATTCTCTCAGGCCTTGAGGCATCAAGCGGCGACTATGTGATCGTGATGGATTCGGATCTTCAGCATCCTCCTGCAATTATACCAAGAATGGTTGAAAGCGTTCGTGCAGGTCACGACTGCTGTGCCGGTTACAGAGCGGACCGCAAGGGCGAAGGGCGTTTCAGAAGTTTTCTTTCCAGGAATTTCTACAAATTCAACAATAAAATGACCAATGTAAATATGCCCTACAATGCTACGGATTTCCGTATTATGTGCAGAAAAGCGGTAGATGCGATAATATCCCTGCCCGAGGTGCAGCGTTTTTCCAAGGGTATATTCGCATGGGTCGGCTTTGATACCGAATGGATCCCTTTTGAGAATGTGGAGAGACCTGCCGGCAAATCCAAGTGGTCGACCACCGGACTTTTTAAATACGCAATGGACGCTCTTCTCTCCTTTTCGATGTTTCCGCTTAAAATACTCGTGACCATGGGAAGTATTTTCTCGGCTATCGCAATGATATTTGCGGTCTATGAACTTATTAAAACCCTTGTTATAGGCAAAGAAACGCCGGGCTATGCCTCAACCATAATCGTTATATTGTTCATCGGCGGAATACTTGAAATATCGCTCGGAATAATCGGCGAATACATCGGCAGGATCTTTACGGAGATAAAGCACAGACCGGTATACATTGTCAAAGAAACCAATGTGGAGAAGCAGGATGAAGGACCTGATAAAGAAACTCATTAATAAAGAAACCATAACATATATCATATTCGGCATTCTCACCACTCTTATCAACTATGCGGCATATTGGTTATTCCATGAGGTGCTCCGTATTCCGAATGCCGTTGCCAATATCATAGCGTGGGTGATCGCTGTTCTCTTCGCTTTCATAACCAATAAAATATGGGTTTTCGAGAGCAGGACAAACAGTTTTAAGGAGTTTTTCTCCGAACTTTGGAAATTCGTACTTGCAAGAATTCTCTCCTTCGTTGTTGAAGAAGCCTTTATGATACTTGCTGTTGACATATTCAAGATAGATGATAAAGTACCTCACGGCTCACTTATTGCAAAGGTTGTTATCTCCGTTGCTGTCGTGATAATCAACTATTTTGCAAGCAAACTTCTAATATTTAAGAAAAAAGGGAATGAAGTAACCGATGACGGAATTAAAGAAGAATCAGAACAATCTTAATGAAAGTGCAGCCGCAGGCAGCGCACGCGCGCATTCGCACAATGTGAGCGCAGAAGAAGTCATATATGAGCTTACACACGGCAAGGCAGTATATATTCTTGCCTTCGTTGTGCCCCTCATAATCATAGTTACGGTTTTTATGCTTAAGAAAATATATCCCTTCGGAGACTATTGCTATCTTCGTTCGGATATGTATCATCAATATTGCCCTTTCTTCTCGGAACTTTGGGAGAAACTTAAAACCGGCGGCAGTCTGACCTACACCTGGGATGTGGGTATGGGAACGAATTTTACCGCGATCATCGGTTACTATCTGTCCAGTCCGAGCAACTGGTTTATTGCGCTCTTCCCGCAGAAGTCCATGATCGAGATAATGAACGTTATCATTATGCTGAAGCTTGCGGGCGCATCTCTTTCGATGACAGTATTTCTTGTGCAGCACACAGGCAAGCGCAGCATCGTGGCAACCATGATCGGTATGTTCTACGGACTTTCGGCTTTTGCCGCTGCATATGCATGGAATCTTATGTGGCTTGACTGCGTACTTCTCTTCCCCCTTATAGTGCTTGGACTTGAGAAGCTTGTTAAGAGCGGCAAAGGACTTCTCTATTCGATAACACTCGGATTTGCCATACTTTCCAATTACTATATCGCTATAATGATCTGCATCGGACTGGTGCTGTATTTTATAGTTGCTTTCGTGTGCCTTCCCGGCGAAGAACGAACTCTTGTAAATTGTTGCAAAGCTGTCTTAAGATTTGCCCTCTACTCGGTGCTTGCGGCACTTTTTGCCTGCATACTGCTTCTTCCCGAAGTGTTTGCTCTCGGTTATACTGCCTCGAGCAATATCAATTTCCCGGATACATTAAGCAGATACTTCTCTTTCATAACCATGATATCAAGGCATCTGATCAATGTTAAAGTAGAACTTGGGCTGTCGCATCTACCTAATATTTACTGCGGTGTGGGGGTTTTCATCCTCTTCCCGCTCTATATTATGACCAAGAACATCCCTGTACGTCAGCGGATCGCCAAAGTCGCATTCGTCATAATAATGCTTCTTGCATTTAACCTTAATATTCCGAATTTTATATGGCATGGCTTCCATTTCCCCAATTCACTGCCCTGCCGTGAGTCTTTCATATACATCTTTATTCTGCTTGCGGTGTGCCACGAGGCACTCATCAATTACAAGCAGTGGACCAAAAAGGACATTGCGGTCAGTTTCTGGTGCATCGCGATGCTTATGCTTTACATCGGACACTCCGTGATCACGGATGATTCCACGATCACTTTCACATCGCTGTATGTGACACTTGCGTTTGTGGTTATATATTTTACGATGATGCTGATCGTGCGCAAATCGCGCAAAAGTGCAACTTACATACTTCTTCCTCTCTATCTTGTTTCGATCGGCGAATGCCTTGCGAATATGAATACCACAGGATATGGCGTGACCGGAAGAAGCAATTATCTCAAAGATTATGACAATGTAGCAACGCTCCTTGACTCGGCAAGCGAGATCGAAGGTGAGAACTCATTTTACCGTGTGACCAAATTCCGCGGCTATCGTTCCAAGAATGATGCGGCATGGCACAATTTCCACGGTGCGTCAACATTCTCTTCCACCTCATACGCCGCGCTTACCGATTTCTATGATATCGTGGGACTTGAGCACTCCTTCAATGCTTATGCCATCAACGGTGCGACTCCCGTAGTATACTCGCTATTCGGTATAAAATATCTTCTCTCGAACGAAGCGATCGGCGGAAGCCTCTACACACTTGCCGAGACCGCCTATGATGAAGCCTCGACAAGCACCGAATTTCTGTACTCAAATGCTGGTGCGGCTGCAATAGCCTATGCAGGAAGAAGCAGATTCCTTACGGATTTTAATCTCAACGAGACCGATCCTTTTAAAGCCCAGAACGACTGGGTTGAATCACTTACAGGGATCACTGGGATCTTCGAGCCTATCTATTATACCGATAACGGTGATTCTGCGGTATATGTTGCGGACGAAGATTTGTATCTGTATATGTACTGCACCAATACAAGCGTTGAAACCATCAATGTCACAACATCTAACGGCACGAGTTCCACTTATACCGGAATAAATCACGGAAGAACCGTAGATCTTGGCTTTATAACAAGCGGAACAACCGTAACTGCAGTGGATTCAAGCAATGACAAGAAGAATGTTCCGATGCTTATGTACCAACTTAATATTGATAAATACAACGAATTATGCGAATATCTAAGCAATAATAATTATATTGTCACATCCTACAGTGACACATCGATAAGCGGAAATATAAGCCTTGAGAAGGGACAGATGCTTGTAACCACAATCCCTTACGATAAAGGCTGGACGATGTATGTTAACGGCGTGGAAACCCCTTACACCTACTATGGTAATGAGGCTTTTATTGCAGCATATCTCGATCCCGGTGATTACACGATTGAATTCAAATATGTTCCGGGCGGTCTTAAGGCAGGCATTATATGCACCATTGCCGCCATCATCGTATGGGGACTTATGATATTCTTCCGCATATGCGTCGGCAAAGAGATTACCGAAGACGGTGCCATAGACATACTTTTTATCAAGAAGAAGAGCGAGCCGGATGATGACGAGCCGATCGAAGGCACCGGCAAGCCAAACGAAGGCGATACAGAAAGCGAGGACAAAGAATAATGAAACTTTGGGGCGGACGTTTTACCAAGGAAACCAATAAGCTGGTTGATGATTTTAATGCATCGATCTCTTTTGATCAAAGATTTTATGAGCAGGATATAAAAGGCAGCATCGCGCATGTTACAATGCTTGCTACTCAGGGCATTGTATCAGACGATGAGAAAGACATGATAATTGCGGGGCTTGAGGGCATACTTGCGGATATCAGATCCGGCAAGCTTGAGATTACAAACGAGTATGAGGATATCCACTCTTTTGTTGAATCGAATCTTATCGAGAGGATCGGCGATGCCGGCAAGAAGCTTCATACAGGAAGAAGCCGTAACGATCAGGTTGCTCTTGATATGAGACTTTATATAAGGAGCGAGGTTGAAGAAACCGACGCCCTTCTGAAGGACCTCCTTAAAGTGATCCTTCGGATCATGAAGGAGAACATAGATACTTATATGCCCGGTTTTACACATCTTCAGAAGGCACAGCCTCTTACGCTTGCACATCATTTCGGAGCCTATTTTGAGATGTTCAGAAGAGACAGAGGAAGACTTTGCGATATTCACGAGAGGATGAATTACTGCCCCCTGGGTGCCGGTGCACTTGCCGGTACAACCTACCCTCTTAACAGGGAATATACGGCTGAGCTTCTTGATTTTAAGGGTGCGACCAACAACAGTATGGATTCGGTTTCCGACAGAGATTATGTGATCGAATACCTCTGTGCACTCTCAATTATTATGATGCACCTGAGCCGTTTCTGTGAGGAACTCATTCTCTGGAACACCAACGAATTCCACTTCGTGGAGATGGACGACGCCTTCTCCACCGGTTCCTCCATCATGCCCCAGAAAAAGAATCCTGACGTGGCCGAACTGATCCGGGGCAAGACCGGACGGGTCTACGGTGATCTCCTCGCCCTGCTCACCACCATGAAGGGGCTCCCCCTGGCCTACAACAAAGATATGCAGGAAGACAAGGAAGCCTTCTTTGACAGCCGCGACACCCTGATCAAATCCCTGACCGTCTTTACGGCCATGCTGCGCACGGTGACCTTCCGCACCGAGGACATGGAAAGAGGCGCCGCCGGCGGCTTCACAAACGCGACGGATCTGGCTGACTACCTTGTCCGGCAGGGCGTTCCTTTCCGCGATGCGCACCGGGTTGTGGGTGAGCTGGTGGCCCATTGTCTGAGCGAAAACAAGGCCATTCTGGATCTGTCGCTGCCTGAGCTGCAGGCCTTCCATCCCGCTTTTCAGAGCGATGTCTACGAAGCCATCTCTCTGAAAGCCTGCATCGAGCGCCGTGCCATCCCCGGTGCCCCTGCGCCGGACATGGTGGAGCAGAGCATTCAGGAAGCCAGGAGCCGGCTTTCTAAGGAATCGGTCCACTGAGGACAAAAAAAGGCATGCAATGCATGCCTTTTTTTGTCCTCAGTGCACACCGCTCTCTGCCGCCACGCTCTTTCTGACAAGCGCACGCTTCAGGCGGGCTTCCGCCAGACGCTGTTCCACACTGGAAAGCTGGGACTTCTGCTCCAGCATCTTCCGGGCCCGCTCCTCGGCGGCCTCGGCCCTGTGCACGTCGATGGTATCGGCCCACTCAAAGGTCGTGGGCACCAGAGAGACGCGGCCATCCAGGACCGACAGAATGCCGCCGATACACGCAGCCTCACGGCGCTTGCCGTCGCAGACAACCAGCGCTCGGCCCATGCCCAGGGCGGTCACGAGATTCACATGCCCCGCCATGATGCCGATCTCGCCATCGATGGTCCGTACCACCAGCTCCTCGGCCTCGCCTTCAAACTGCATACCGTCCGGCGTGACGATTTTCAGGGGGAAACTTCTCATTTCGCCTCACCTTCCTGGAACTTGGCCACCACGTCGTCAATGGAGCCGGCATACAGGAAGAAGGATTCGGGAATCTCATCATGCTTGCCGTCGATAATTTCGCGGAAACCACGGATCGTCTCCTTCAGCGGCACATACTTGCCCTGATAGCCTGTGAACTGTTCCGCCACAGAGAAGGGCTGGGACAGGAAGCGCTGAATTCGGCGCGCTCTCGCCACCGCGGCACGGTCTTCCACGCTCAGTTCATCCATGCCGAGCACGGCGATGATGTCCTGCAGCTGCCGGTACTTCTCCAGAACCTGCTGGACTGCCCGGGCGGTTTCATAGTGGTCTTTGCCCAGAATATCCGGTTCAAGCATCCGCGAAGAGCTCTCCAGCGGATCTACTGCCGGATAAATCCCCAGCTCCGCAATGGAGCGGGACAGTACCGTGGTCGCATCCAGATGGGCAAAAGTGGTAGCGGGAGCAGGGTCTGTCAGGTCGTCGGCAGGGACATAGACAGCTTGCACCGACGTGATGGAACCTTTCTTCGTGGACGTAATACGCTCTTGGAAGATCGGAAGAGCGTCGTGTAGGGAAAGAGTGTAGATCTCGGTG
>CAKZZH010000043.1 GCA_937885345.1 uncultured Lachnospiraceae bacterium
ATAGAGCAACGGCCTTCTAAGCCGTGGGTCGGGGGTTCGAATCCCTTCGGGCACACTTTTTTATTCTCATGGTGGATATAGCTCAGTTGGTTAGAGCGCCTGATTGTGGTTCAGGAGGTCCAGGGTTCGAATCCCTGTATCCACCCTATAATATGAACGGACGCCTTTGCGACAGGCTTTGCCTGCTCGCCGGGACGGGCTGGTTAATAATGGGCTATCGCCAAGTGGTAAGGCACAGCACTTTGACTGCTGTATTCGTTGGTTCGAGTCCAACTAGCCCAGTTTATATTTTCCGGATGAAATGTCCGGTAGTATTTTACAGTGCATGGACCACTAGCTCAGGTGGTAGAGCACCTGACTTTTAATCAGGTTGTCGCGGGTTCAAGTCCCGCGTGGTTCACGAAATGCAGCGATGCTTCTTGATGAAGCATCGCTTTTTTATATGTAATTGAGATTTTTCACACGCTTTCCCACCTCTACGGTGGTTACCGACAGACCTGAAAGGTGGTAATATTTCATTAAAATATCATTGAGAGGTGCATATGTATCTAAAAGAATTGAATCTTGAAGAAAAAGGTGCTTTTTATTCACTTGCACAGTCCATGGTTGCAGCAGACGGGGTTTTCGGAGATGAGGAGAAAGTGATGATGAGCCAGTACCTTCAGGAAATGAATATTACCAGAAGCGAAGCGGCAATAATGACTGAGGCGGCAGCGCTTGAAGTGTTCACGAAATCGCCCAACACCACGAAAAGAAAGGTTTTCGTGGAGCTTGTATCACTTTCTCTTTGCGACGGGACAATGGAGGCTGCAGAGAATCAGATGCTTGTCAGAGTTTCAAAGATCATGGGATTTTCGAGACATTTGACCAATCAGCTTATTGACTGCGTGAAGCTTGTAACGGCCACATATGACAAGATGAGCAAGCTGATCAACAGTTAATCTGCTCTATATCAGAAGATGAAGGAGTGCGTGCTATGTCACTTGGATGGTTTATCGGTTCTATGGTAGCGACACATGTTGTAGGGAATGTTGTTTCAAATGTTGTGGAAAATGTTACCGATGCAATATCGTATTCTCAGCTTAACAAGCAGAGTAAGAATGTAACGATCAATAATTATACTGTAGCAGCCAATACGGCGGTTGATCAATTGCCGAATGGCAATGTGCAAGACCGGGTCATCGAAGAGAAATACTGTGAGTACTGTGATGGCCTTATTCCTACGGACAGGCAGTATGTTTCCTGTCCGCGCTGCGGTGCGCCGATCCTGAGAAGTGATCGCAAAGTACAACAGGAGATGCCTGTTCAGGCACCTCCCGTTCGTAAATGCGGATATTATGTTCAATGTGATGGATGTCACAATACAATAAGATATGTAGCCGCAGATATTTGCAGATCTCCTGTCGCCAATAAAGCTGTGAGATCCAGAGGCTATTCGGGGCATACCGGTGAGATAAAATGTCCTTCCTGCGGAATTTTCCTTCCGCATTATGAGTCCAATTACTACTCGTAAGCTTTAACCGGAAGCTGCCACGCGTAAGCCCAACCGAAATCATATAACAAGTTACATCAGCGGCGAGAGGAGTCTCAGGACAGGCATTGCCGCTTTCTTGTACCATTTGGTATTCTTGACAAATTCAGGCGTTATCTCGCTGCATTTCTCAAAGGTATCGATAAAATCTTTATAAATCCACGCATTGGCTTTGGTGTTATACATAAGCACCGCGTTCTCAAAATGGTGAGTAAGGCTTCTGTAATCCAGATTAATGGTGCCGACAACACTGATCGCATCATCCGACAGGAAAACCTTGGAATGAATGAATCCGGGGTCGTACTGGTAGATCCTGACGCCTGCTTGAAGAAGAGAGGCGTAGTAGGACTGAGTCAGCCAGAAAACCAGCTTCTTGTCGGGAATCCCGGGAGTGATAAGCCTTACGTCAACGCCTGATTTGGCGGCGCTTTCAAGTGCGTTAAGCATTACATTGTCCACGATAAGATAGGGCGTCATAATATATACATAATGCGTGGCGTGCGCAAGAATATTGCAGTACACGGTCCTTCCGACCTGTTCGTGGTCGAAGGGATAGTCGGTATAGGGCGCAACAAGCGAAGCTTCATCGCATGGCTCCAAACCTGAGTAATCAGGTATAAAATCATTAAAATCATCTTCGCTGTTACTTGCATCATCCCATAATGCAAGAAAAAGTGTTACCATCGACCATACGCCACGACCTTTGAGCATAACGGAAGCATCCTTCCAGTGCCCGTACATTTCCTGATGATTGATATATTCGTCAGCGAGATTTACACCACCCGTAAAACCGGTGATTCCATCGATTATACACATTTTACGATGGTCACGGTTATTGTAGCGTGAGTCAAGAATGTGTCTGAACGAGTTAAACTCAAACACCTTTATTCCTGCGGCTTTGAGCCTGTCGTTGATCTTGTAAGGCGCCTTCATGATCGAACCGAAGGAATCGTACATAAAGCGCACATCCACGCCTGCTGCCGCCTTTTCCTCAAGTACTGTCAGAATGGATTCAAGCATATCGCCGGGAGCGATAATGTAATACTCCATAAAAATATATTTCTCGGCCTTCTTAAGCTCCTCGAGCATTACAGGCCAGACATTATCGCCGAGGTCGTAGTAGGTGACTTTGGTGTCCGTAAAAGCATGAGCATCGGCGTTCTTGTTCAGGTAATCAAACTGACGCATTATACCGCTTGGAACCGTTCCGTCATCCGTGTACACCGGCATCAGATGGTTAGCATTATGGGCCTTGAACGCAGTGTTCTTGTAACGCTTTCTCTCGTTCCTGCTGAAACGCCATTTACCGTACATCAGGTACGCAATGCCGCCGAAGAACGGGAAAATCAGTATAAATATGATCCATGGTATTTTATATTCGGGGTTGGTATCGTTCCTCACGATATAAATAACCACAAGTACGGAGATTATGTTAAATAAGACATTAATAACGACAAAAGCGTTGTTCCATTTTTGCTTCAGGAAAATCCAGGGAATAATAAGGATTGCCGCCTGAATCAGAAAGGAAACGGCGAGTGTCACGGCACGTATGAATATGAGCTTGGCCCTCTTTTTCATATGTCTTTTTTTCATTCTGGTCCCCCTGTAAAATACACGGTCGTAATTTGATCGCGACCTATACGAATAACATTATACTACCTGTCGCGCTAAAAAGCCACTTGCTAATTCTTATATATACCTTAAAAGCCTCTGTTTTGCGTTTTATCTAACACAATCAA
Source organism: uncultured Lachnospiraceae bacterium (assembly GCA_937885345.1). Lineage (GTDB taxonomy): Bacteria > Bacillota > Clostridia > Lachnospirales > Lachnospiraceae > Eshraghiella. The sequence goes on from CAKZZH010000043.1 coordinate 3,271, forward strand.
ACTGCTTTCCTGCGCACTTATTCAAATTGCAAGAAGTTTGATATCGTGGTAAAATTATCCCAAACACTGCGTTTCGCGTGCCTTTTTTATTTTATGGCTTTATAAGCCGCAGGCTGAAAATAATTAGTTACCGGAAAAGAAAGGAAAGACATGATGAAGAGAGTAGGTACAAATTTTAAAAGAGTGATTGCTTTTTCACTGATCATTTGCATGGTTGTATCCGTTATTGGATTTAACGGGCTTATCGTGCAGTCCTATGCCGCGGTCGGCGACACTTATCAAATAGAAGGAACGGATTCCAACAATCCGGTTTCGCTAACGGACGGTGGTTTTCTTAAGACCTTTACCGTTAATGGCGGAAACAACCTGATCCTTAAAGAATCATACAGTCAGGCGGATACTTTTACGGTAGATATCGCTGTGCCGAATGAGATGATAAACGGCGTGATGGCTGATATTTCGCTGTTTCTGATGCCCGCAGCTTCGGACGATCTAAGCGAAGAGTTTGTTAAGAATTATCGCCTTGAGAATAAGGCAACCGAAAACAACCTTCATAGAATATGGTATTCGACTCAGACGACAACAAGCGAGTCGGATTCCGATATCACGGAATTTACAACGGACAGTGCTTTTTTTGACTGGCATGAATATATGTATGTTGATGATAACTGGAATGAAGTAATAGCGATGGACGGCGATTTACCGCCTACCGGCAAATACTTTCCTGTGTGCGTTTTCTATGAAAGCAATGTGACTTCATATTCGTCCGGTGAGACGATCCCTGCGACCTTTATAATAGGCGCGAAGCCCATATATGTTCAAAACTCTGTGCCCGTGAATTCGGACGCCGGCTCTTCTTATATCCCTGATGAGCAGGATGACGTGGATATGGGCGTTTATCTTGATGTGGATGTTTATGCGGGCGACGAAGAGCTTAAATACGTTAAAACACTGGTATACTGCGGTGATGTCTGCTATGGTTATGCACCCTGCAGAGCAAGCGTGGGTGATGAGATAACGCTCAGCATTACCCCAGTCGGGGCGAATAATGCTTATCGGTACAAATATATTTTTCCTTCCAGAGAATATGGAAATGAGCTTAAGGTTACGGTTCCCGAGGATGGTCATATAGAGGTTGATCTGCAGCCTTTCGTGGATTGTACGATATCGGGCTATGTGTATGATATCAATAAAAAGCCTGTTGCGGGCGCCGTAGTCAGCGCGGCGTTAAACGATTATGCGGATACTTCGTTCAGCGCATATACCGACAGTGAGGGCTACTATATTATTGAAGACTGCATCGGCGCAGGCGGGATTTGCCTTACTGCGTCCAAGGAAGGCTGCTATACTTCGGAATATATGATTCCTGCCTCCGAAGTTACGGACGGTGCAGAGCTGTCGCACGATTTTACCCTTGATTATAAAACGGACGCCTTTAAGATTTGCTTCACCGGAGACGCTGATTCCGAGATCAAATATCAGGCAGCACTTCGCTGTCTTGACACCGAGTGGGTTGCTGTTAAAGACGGTAGCGGCGAGGAAATAAGCGGTGAATTCAAACTTAAGGATGCCGATCTGATAGCATTTTATCCGGATAAAGAACCCGGCGGATCGGGTAAATACACGCTTGATATTAAGAGTAATCTTGTGCAGGAGGATACGGTGGATGTCTCTTATGGTAAGCAGGCAGACCTCACTCTTAATAATCTTGCGGCGATCATTATCACTCCCACTATCGATCCTTTGGGCATTTATACGCATTTTACCGGATTTGGTACCGATGGAGAGACGATTTATAATTATAACGGCTATGACGGAGAGATCTTTGCAATGTTCCCGATCGAAGGCAATGAAGAGGTGATAAGGCTTATCGGTTATACCTCCGAGATACATTCGGGTTTTATGGTTTCAAATATAAATGAGATCCCGACCGCTATTCTTTCCGATTGCTATGACGAGAAAATAACGCTGAACTCCGGCAAGGTGACGGTACTTGAAGGTATTACGATCCCGCACAGAATCGGAATTTCCGAGTATCTTGATCTGTCATATTTCAGCGCGGATTCCCAAGTGACTGATGAGGGAGATACGATAAGCGTTTCGGGTCATATTGATTCTTCGCAGGGTGATATCAAGATCACTGCACTTCGTATATACGGTTGGAGCGAGGCTTCATCTGATTACTATGCGCTTCTTACTGCCGTTTATAAAGATAACAGCCTTGTTATAGACGGTGCTCCCGCAGAGGCCACGCTCACCGAAAGCGGCGATTTTATCGATATTAATCGAAAGCTTACTTTGGCAAATACTTATGAGGGCCCGATTGATTTTGCCTGCAAGCTTGAAACCAAGGTTGCATCGGATATGAAGATTGTGGTTCAGGCTGATTTTATAATGGACGGAACCGAGTACACGAGTGAACTCGTGGGAACAAGCAGCGTTTCGGGCGTTCCCGTTTCCATTAAGACGAGTGCGAGAAGCGCGAGCGGAACCGTAAAATGCAGCGGTATCGCTAAGGCTAACAAGCTTGTGGAAGTATGGTGCGGCTCAAGTCTTCTTGGTAGCGCAATGGCCGATAAATACGGAATGTGGGAGCTTTGTGTACATCTTCCTATCGGAGTTATCGACAGCACTTCTTACCGCATACATGCTACCTGCAGCGGTTATTCAACCGGAGACTGCATTATTATGTATGACAGGGAGGCTGCTGCGGCTGAGGAGATATATCTTGTAAGTGAGGGTGAAGTGCAAAGCGATGTATATGTTTGGAATGACAATGCTACTTACGGTTTTGAGGCAGTAGTCAGCAATCCTTCGGCTGTAAGGGAGAATGCCGAGTTTTATGTTATGTGCTCGGACGGCAGTGTGATCTCGCTTGATGCCATGCAGGGCGAGATGCTTTCTCCGGAAAACGGTGTTTCAAGACAGATATTTTATTCAAGAGAATTTGAGTTTGGCAATAAAGGACTTATGCCTGTAAAGGTGTGGTTCACGTACAGCGCAGCAAAAGATGTGACCGATCTGACATATAAAGCGTCCGTAAATGCCGGAGCAGTTACGGATCCGGATTCTTACGATTTCAACAGTATTTCCGCCAGATCATACGATAGAATGATCACGGATGAGGAAATCGGAGAAGGTCTCGCTATCACTACCGCGATGAGCGAGGTTGAAAAAGAACAGTTTGACAGTCTTAATGCGGATACAGCCGAACATATCGTTCTTTATGATGATGACGGCGAAGAAGCTTATGATATTCTTATAAAAACTGATGACGCTCTTATGTACACCATTGGAGTTTATGCGGCAGATGAGGATAAATACTACACATTTGACACTTATATATCAGAAACCAAAGACTACGGTCCTATTAAGCAGGATCTTTCAGCTACCATCAAGAGAGCGAAGGAACGTGGTCTTAAAACCATCGTCACAACAACTGTATATAAGGAGAATGGTGTTGATCCCGGCAAGGTCATCAATGATACAAATGATGTAGCCGGAATCGTAAGTCTCCTTCTCGATCCTACCGGACAAACTGATCTGACGATCGATGCGGGAATCAAGAAGCTTCTTGAATCCAGTCCCAAGACTGCAAAGTTTGCGGGTATAACCAAATATGTCGGCGTGTCCGATCTGATCACGATATGTGACACTCTGGGCAATGCAGGAGAACTTTTCCAGAAATCTTCTCTGGCAGCTGAGAATATGAAGTTCCTTAATTTTATTGATAAGTATGAGGGCCTTCTTGCCGGCGATGTGGACATGACCAGGGCTGTGAACAGCGCAGGTGTTGCGAGAAGGGAACTTAACTCGGCTCTTGAGCAGCAGACGGATTATCTTGCCGTATCGATGGAACTTGCCATCGTGGATTTTGTGATCGATAAGACCACCGGCGCGCTTGGCAAAAGCGTTAATTTTGCACTTGGCCCCATTAAGGATGCTATGATGGAAGCCATCAAAGGCTGCGGAAGCGATGCGACATGGTCATTTGCAAATGAATGCTTTATAGAGGCAAAGCTTCAATTCTTAAAATCAACCAATATCAGTCATGACAGACTTATGGAGATTTTCCGGGCTGCAGAGGAAGGCAATTACACCGATGCGGCAATCCTTAAAATGCTCAAGGACAGCATGAAAGATGGGGAGGATGAGCAAGAAGAGGATAGCGAAGAGACTCCCGAAGATGATGATGGAAATGCGATCAGTGAGGATTCCGAGGATTTTACCCCGATAATCGATCCTTCCGGATATGTGTATGAAGCTGTTGCGAGCAACCGTGTAGAAGGCGCCGTTGTAACCCTTTATTCTGAGGGAATGGAAGCGTTTAAAGCCGATGCTTACGGCCAGACTAATCCTTTGATTTCCGATTCTGAAGGAAGGTATTCATGGGATGTTCCCGAGGGCAATTGGTTTGTTAAGGCATACCTTAGAGGATATGAGGAGGGCTCTTCCGCAAATGATCCGGCGGCAACGGTGCAAATAGGCGGAGTAAATTATCTGCCCGTTCTTCCGCCTCAGCTTGACGTTAATATACCTCTTACATCAGAGTATCGCCCTGTCGGAACAATTTGCAGCAGCGGTGAAGAACTGTATCTCGTTTTCAATAAATATGTTATGATAGACACCGTTACGTCCGATTCCATAACAATCAGCGGTGTCAAGACCGGCAACTGTGTATTTACGCCCGTTGACAGTGAGACAAGCCCTGCGCATACACCCATATGCGGCGGAATGGAGCTTGCAACAACCTTCAGGATAAATACATCCAAGGCAATTGATGAGAGCGACTATTCTCTGATGGTGGCAAATATTGCGGATACGGTCAAGGGCTATAATAATATGAGTGTTAAGCCTACGGCATATTATGATGCTTCTGCGACGCCCGGCAAGACCGGAGGCCGGACGGATGTTAAAGATACGGGAAGCGCCTTTCCTTTTATCCCCGTTATTCCGATTGTTGCAGGAGTAGGCACGGCAGGAGGAGTTACGGCGGCAATCCTCATCCGCAGGAAGAAAAAAGCTGCCAAATAAAAGCCGAATATAACGGGCTTAGAACATTTTACGATCAGGAGTATTACAATGGACATTATCAGTATTATCGCACAGGAACTTGAGGTCAGGAAGGAGCAGGTCGACGCGGCCGTTAAGCTCATTGACGAAGGAAATACCATTCCTTTTATTTCGAGATATCGTAAGGAGGCTACGGGTGCGCTTAACGACGAACAGCTTCGTAATCTTAATGAGAGACTTATGTATCTTCGAAATCTCGAGGAGAAGAAGCAGAGTGTTATCGCTGCGATAGATGAACAGGGTAAATTAACCGACGAGCTTCGCGCCAAGATTGAAGCGGCCGAGAAACTTGTTACGGTTGAGGATTTATACAGACCTTATAAGCAGAAGAAAAAGACCAGAGCAATGGCTGCCAAAGCAAGAGGACTTGAGCCCCTCGCAGAATATATCCTTGCGCAGGACGCCAAGGCACCTGTTGAAGATGCGGCAGCAGCATATGTTACAGGCCCTGTTAAGCCTGAATCCGACAGTAAGGAAGATGCCGTTAAGGCCAAGGATAAAGAGGTTCTTGATGTTAAGGCTGCAATTGCGGGAGCACAGGACATAATCGCCGAGCGCATATCCGACGATCCGGATTACAGAACCTATATCAGGAATTATACCGAGCAGGAAGGCTTTATGGTATCGGTTGCCAAGGATGCCGAAGCTAAGAGCGTATACGAGAATTACTATGATTATAAAGAACCGATTGCGAAGGTTGCCGGTCACAGAGTGCTTGCTCTTAACAGAGGTGAGGCCGAGAAATTCCTTGTTGTTAAAGTTGAAGCACCTGTCGACAGAATCCTCGGATATCTTGAGAAGAAGACTCTTACAAGCGAGAATGAATACACAACGCCCGTGATCAAAGAAGCCATCGCGGACAGCTATGACAGACTTATCGCTCCTGCGATCGAGAGAGAGATCAGAAGCGCGCTTACCGAAAGCGCTGAGGACGGCGCAATTGACGTGTTCGGCAAGAATTTAAAACAGCTTCTTATGGCACCGCCCATCGCCGGGCAGACTGTACTCGGCTGGGATCCCGCCTTCAGAACAGGCTGCAAACTCGCCGTTGTCGATCCTACCGGTAAAGTCCTTGATACCGTTGTAATATACCCCACAGCGCCTCAGAACAAGGTAGAGGAAGCTAAGCGTATCGTCAAGGCACTTATCGCAAAATACCATATAACCCTTATAAGCGTGGGTAACGGAACCGCCTCGCGTGAGTCTGAGCAGATCATTGTGGAGATGCTTAAAGAGATTCCTGAAGCGCATGTTCAATATGTGATCACCAACGAGGCGGGAGCAAGCGTATATTCCGCAAGTGCCCTTGCTACCGAGGAATTTCCTGAATTTGATGTAGGACAGAGAAGCGCAACTTCAATTGCCAGACGTGTTCAGGACCCTCTTGCAGAACTCGTAAAAATAGACCCGAAGAGCATCGGCGTGGGCCAGTACCAGCATGATATGAACCAGAAGAAACTCGGCGACCAGCTCAGCGGCGTGGTTGAGGCATCCGTTAACGAGGTAGGCGTAGACCTTAATACTGCTTCAGCGGCGCTTCTTAAATATATTTCCGGAATAAACGGAACGATCGCCAAGAATATCGTGGATTACAGAGAGGCCAACGGAGTATTTAAGAGCAGAAGTGAACTTAAGAAGGTGCCCAAGCTCGGACCCAAGGCTTTCGAGCAGTGCGCGGGCTTCCTGCGTATTAACGGCGGCAAGGAGCCTCTTGATGCCACAAGTGTGCATCCTGAGTCCTATGATGCCGCAAGAAAGCTTCTTAACAAGATTGGATGCAATATTAAGGAAGAGGCTGTTATCAAGGCATTTGAGAAGAGCATAACCGACAAAGCCGCACTTGCGGCTGAGGTTGGCGTCGGTGAGCTCACGATGATGGATATTTTACACGAACTCGAAAAGCCCGGAAGAGATCCCAGAGAGGATATGCCCAAGCCTATCTTAAGAAGCGATGTGCTCGAGATGAAGGACCTTAAGCCGGGAATGATACTTAAAGGAACGGTCCGCAATGTCATTGATTTTGGTGCTTTTGTCGATATAGGTGTACATCAGGACGGGCTTGTGCATATATCCAGAATTACCGACAGATATATCAAACATCCGCTTGAAGTTCTCTCGGTCGGTGATATAGTTGAGGTAAAGGTACTCGAGGTGGACGAGTCGAAGAACAGGATATCTCTTACCATGAGACTTGATGATGACGGTTCTGCGCCCGTTAAGAAGGAACATGCGCGCGGGGACAAGAAGGCAGACGACCGCAGGGATGCAGGCAGACGCGAGCGCAAAGATTTCCGCCCGAACAAAGAGAAACACTACGCTCCCGGAACCATCGGATACATACTTGCTCATCAGGATGAGAACGGAAGGCCGAAGAAATAGCAGGAGGCATTATGATCACTGAAATAAGGGTTGATAAGATCGAAGATCTGTATCCCTTGATCACAGACCAGGAATACAGGGACGACATTCATCGTAACAGAAGCAATTACATATACAGAGGGCTTCCTGACGATACCTTCAAAATGGAGACCAGTCTTCACCGTAACTGCGGCGATCTGAGCAGACGCCTTGAGCCTGCGATACTTGAGAACTTTGCAAAGTATGCGGTTATCGGCGATCCGTCGATCGAGGGCTCGGTATGGCGTCAGATGATCCTCGGTCAGCATTACGGTCTTCCCACGAGGCTTCTTGACTGGACGCATTCCAGCCTTGTGGCCTTGCATTTTGCCGTAACCGAGGAGAATCTTGCGGAAATGGACGACCATGACTGCGCCGTCTGGAGGATCGATATGACGGAGATGTGCTCGCTTCTCCCGAAGAATTATCAGGACCGCGTTAACAAGAACCAGCAGACCATTTTCTCGGTTGACACGCTTGCGGATGTGGCCGATTCTCTTGCGCAGTACGATAACGATATGCAGGACTCGGCGATGGTCATAATCGAGCCGCCTTCCATCAATGAGAGGATCGTCAATCAATATTCCTTCTTCTCATTGGTACCCATAGCAATAACCGATATTGAGGGCTTTCTCAACAAGTACACGAACAATACCGTCAAATATGTGATCGATAAGGGCCTGCGCTGGAGAGTTCGCGATATGCTTGACTCCCTTAATATGAGTGAGAGGATCGTATACCCCGGCTTATCGGGCCTCAGCAAGTGGATTGCAAGGCATTACTATGTAAAATAACCAAAGAAAAACTCCTTACCACGTTATTTTCATGGTAAGGAGTTACTTTTATGAACACCGCCCTATAAAGGTCCGGGTTTTGCTATGCATGATAATTATTCAGCTTCACCGACAATTACATTTGTGATGTGAGGGTTAGCACCGTTATACCAGTAAAGGAAAGCGTCTACAGAAACGACATCACCTTCCTTAAGGTTGCTTACGGTTTCATAAAGCTGCTCATCGTTTCCGTTGAGATAATACTCAAGGCAGAAATCATAATCTGCGCCATCTTTGGTGAATGTAACGTAGATATCATCGCCGGGCTCGTCGTTCTTGAATGAAACAGACTTAACTGTCATATCCTTGAAGCATACGAACTGATTCTGCTTGTTGATGAGTTCATCGGTTCCGAGAAGAGAAGTAACATCTTCAGCTGTAACGATCAATGTGTCATCCTCGATAATTGTGAACTTGGCATCTGTGATCTCAATCTCGCCTGACCACTCAGACTTGTATCCCTCTACGCGGATCTTGGTGCCGGTCACAAGAGAATCATACTCTTCCTGTGTACAAGGCATCTCATAGATAAAATAAGCGCCTTCATTATTCTGAGTGTAGAATGTTGCTTTGTTATCCCACCATGACTGCTTTGCCTGAATATATGTCTCAACACAAACAGCTGAATTAAGCTCAGCTGCAACATAATCAGCGTAAGACATTACTGCAACGTCATCTGAAGCAGAAGAATCAGCGGCAGATGAATCTGAAGCAGATGAATCAGCGGCAGATGAATCTGAAGCAGAAGAATCAGCGGCAGAAGAATCAGCGGTTGATGAAGATGAAGCTGCAGAAGATGAAGACTTGGAAGTACATCCTACTGCGAAGCATGCTGTCATAGCAGCGATCAGAGCTACTGTAACGAATTTTTTCATACGATATTTCCTCCTTAAAATGTGCCCATACCCATTCAAATGCCCATATTATAAGGCTTGTGAATGAAGCTTTTTTGGTAACAAAGTACATTATACATTAAATTGTTAAATAATCAACAATTAAATATCAAAAAGAACAATATACAAACCGGGAAGCCCTGAGGCTTCCCGGTTCGTTATCCGTTTGTATAAGTTTGATCATAGCCGATTTGCAAGACTGGATGTGATTATCAATATTATTACGGAAGAGATCGCTATGGCCGCAATTGCCAGACCGATCCTCTTTTTTCCATGATGTAATATGATTGCCACGATGCCGAGTATCAAGGCTACCGGCGATGTGATACCGAAGAATGATAAAACAAATGCCGTAATAGCCATGGGACTTACGGGCGGCACATCCTTCGGGGTTACGGTGGGAGCCGGATTCATCGGCGCAACATAGGGCGGCTGGTCAATGGCGATATTACCTCTTCCTGTATAAGAAGTCATAATTGAAACCATCGCATTGTCTTCCGTTATAAAAATGCTTCTGGCATAGTTTTTCTTGCCGATTTTGATTATAAGGTTGTGAGGTCCGGGAGAAAGGTGATAGGTCATCGACTGGCCATGGATAAAAATCTGCTTCTGTGCCCTGTCTATAACGAGCACCATACGAACCCCCATATTTATAGAGCTGTATGAAACAGACAGATTGGGTTCTCCGCTTCTGTCTATTTTATGCATAACTGTGCCGGATATATTCTGATCGATCTCAACCTTCTGCGCCACATTTGCAATTTTGGTGCCACAATATCGGCAAAACATAAATTCTTTGGAATCATCAAAATCAAGAGCTTGTCCGCATCCCGGGCATGTCATTTTGACTAACATTTTTGGTCCCCCTTTGAAATGAAATTTCCTAAACATTATATCATCCCGGAAACGGGCTTGCAATATACATCCGCGAATTGCATATATGATATGTAACTGAATTGTAACCCGTGCTGTGATATGCTAACATCGTGAGGAGAGGTCTTGTTTCAAAGAGATTAAAATACGAGGAGGCTTATTATGCATAACTATTCTTTTTTTCAAAATGTCTGGATCTTTATCAGAGCGTTACCGCCTTTTTACTATGTAATATTAGCGTTTTTTATAGCTGCGATAGTTATTCTTGTTCTATCGATCAAACGATTAGTGAGAGCATCTGCCGATGACAGATCTGCGCGTGCCAAAGCCAGAGCCGGAATTATTGTCTGCTCGATCGTGGCGGTCATAACACTTCTGGTAATTTGTTTTTTAACACTTATATTTGTATCGGTTCTGTTCTATATGTAAGGAGCGCTTATGAAGGATAAAATATTTCACAGAGTTCTTATAGGAATTACAATTGCAGGTGCCCTGATCACAGTTGCACTTTGCATATATACGGTGTATTTATACAGGCATGCTTCGATCGTTGAAGTGATCGCCAACTGGAGGTAGCCCATGAAACTTTTCAGGCAGATCGCGTCAATCCTTGCGGTTGTATTATTTTATGCGGTTACAATATTCTTTATATACAGGTACGGAACGTCGAGACTTATCAGTGATCACAGCGATTCCGTCAAGATTAAATCGGTTGAACTCGGTGCATATCTGCCGTTTGACGATTCTTCCAAGGTTGCAAGGCTTGACGGCGGTGTATCGGAACTGCTCAGGTTTGATGCGGATGAGGCGCCGGTTATTGACTGCGCCGCTGCACTTTATCCCGTGATCTCTTCGTATGTTGCGGCAACATATCCCGAAGAAACGGTTGATTATGACGGTTCGTTTTTTACCGAAGGATCCAGGCTTCAGATGAACAATACGAGGGATGCTTACAAGAGGATCGTTGACGGACGGGATGATGTCATACTTGTTGCAAGTGCATCAGAGGAGCAGATGGCGTATGCGAAGGAACAGGGCGTTGAACTTGTATTTACGCCCGTGGGCAAGGAGGCCTTTGTATTTATAGTGGCAGGTGATAATCCGGTGGATTCGCTTACCGTTGATGAGATCAAAGGTATATATACCAATAAATATTTTAACTGGGCGCAGCTTGGTGGAAAAGATGAACTTATAGCGCATTTTGAGCGTAATAACGGCAGCGGCAGTCAGACGGCATTTCTCAAATTCATGGGAGATACCGAGTATATAGGAGATTATGATGCTTATATGGGAAGCCCGATAGGATTCTCGTATAGATTTTACGTCAGTGATATAATGGGAGCAGGTTCGGTAAAACTTCTTGCGATCAATGGAATAGAGCCGAATACGATCAATATCGCCAATGACACATATCCGATAACCGGTAATATTCTTGCAGTATACAGGTCTGATGCGTCCGAGGAAACCAAAGAACTTGTGGAATGGATGCTCACGGATGAGGGACAGGAGCTTCTTGAGAAAAGCGGATATGTAAGTCTTAACTGATGCGTATGGGGGAGTATCATGTTGTACCAAATACTACGGCCTGTTTTTACTCTTATTTTTAAGGCAGTTTATAACCCGAGAATAATCAATGCAGATTATATCCCTGCTGATGGCAAATGCGTTATCGCAGGGAATCATAAGCACGCTCTCGATCCTATTTTTGTTGATGTCTGCACGAGGAGAGTTGTACATACGCTGGCCAAGAAAGACCTTCATGACGGAGCTTTCGGCTGGTTTTTCAGAGCTATTAAGTCCATCCTGACAGGAAAGGATACTCCGGCAAGACAGGCGAAAAGACAAGCCCGACTTGAGGCAAAGGCTGCAAAGCAGACAGCCAAG
>CAKZZH010000044.1 GCA_937885345.1 uncultured Lachnospiraceae bacterium
CCCAAGACACAGAAAAGCATTCGCACTGTCACAATCCCGAAGCTCCTTTGTGATTGCTTGAAGGACTACATGGCCCAGTGCTTTGACCTCCAGCCGAAGGATCGTCTGTTCCCCTACGGCAAGACCTATCTATATCGGGAGATGGTAAGAGGCTGTGAAATCTCCGGTGTAAAGAAGATTCGCGTTCATGACCTGCGTCACAGCCACGCGGCTGCCCTGATCGAAATGAACGTCGCGCCGAAGCTCCTGCAAGATCGGCTCGGCCATGAGCGCATCCAGACCACTCTGGACACCTACGGCCACCTTTATCCGAATGCGCAGGCAGAAGTAGCCAGACAGCTTGAGGAATTCATGTCCCAGGCTTGATGGCTACAAAAAAGCCCTTCTTTGTAGCCAGTTTGTAGCCACAGAAAAAGCAAAATCCCGGAAAACTCTGTAATTTCAAGGCTTTCCGGGACTCAGAAACTAAATAATCTTTATTCCCACTCAATGGTTCCGGGCGGTTTTGAGCTGATGTCGTAGAGTACGCGGTTGACGCCGCGGACTTCGTTGATGATACGGCTCATTACGGTTTGAAGGACTTCCCACGGGATGTTGGCCGCTTCCGCAGTCATAAAATCCACAGTCGAAACGCCGCGGAGAGCCACAGCATAATCGTAGGTTCGCTCATCGCCCATAACACCGACAGAACGCATATTGGTAAGCGCCGCAAAATACTGGTTGGGCATCCAGGGAGGATTCTCGCCGTCCGTTCTGCGATAGTGATGGATGCTTCCGTCATCATCTGTTTGGGTGTATTCTACGCACGTCGCATTCTTGCGCCATTCTTCGGCTGCTTTATCAATCTCCTCGCGGTAGATGGCATCGGCATCCTGAACCATGCGCACCTTCTCGGGTGTGATTTCACCGATGATCCTGATTCCGAGTCCCGGACCGGGGAAGGGCTGGCGGAATACGAGTTTCTTGGGGATTCCGAGTTCAAGTCCTACCTTACGCACCTCATCTTTAAACAGATTTCTCAAGGGCTCAATGATCTCTTTAAAATCCACAACGGAAGGCAATCCGCCGACATTGTGGTGACTCTTGATAACAGCCGATTCGCCGCCGAGTCCGCTTTCTACAACATCGGGGTAGATCGTGCCCTGAACAAGATAGTCAACAGCGCCGATTTTGTGCGCCTCTTCCTCGAATACTCTTATGAACTCTTCGCCGATTATCTTACGCTTGCGCTCGGGCTCTGTTACACCGGCAAGTTTGTCGTAAAAGCGCTGCTGCGCGTTAACTCGTATAAAATTAAGTTCATAGGGGCCGTTTGGTCCGAAGACTTCTTCGACCTCATCACCCTCATTCTTGCGGAGAAGGCCATGATCGACAAAGACGCAGGTGAGCTGATTACCGATCGCTTTGGAAAGAAGGACCGCAGCCACAGAAGAATCAACACCGCCGGAAAGTGCGCAGAGCACTTTGCCGTCACCGACTTTCTCTCTGATGTCACGGATCTGTACTTCCACGAAGGAATCCATTCTCCAGCTTCCCTCACAGCCGCAAATATCGCGGACAAAATTGTAAATCATCTTTGTTCCTTCGGGGGTGTGAAGAACCTCCGGATGGAACTGTATTCCGTAAAGCTTTGCCGAAGGTTTCTCGGCAACGGCAACAGGACAATTATCGGAATGTGCCGTGGATTCAAAGCCGGGCGCAAGCTGCGAAATATAATCAAAATGGCTCATCCATACCTGAGTACGGGGTGTTACGCCTTTAAGAAGCGCAGAATCAGGGGCAGTGACGTCGATCATTATTTTACCGTATTCACGATTATCCGCTCTCTGAACCTTGCCTCCGAGCACGTGCTGCATAAGCTGCGCGCCGTAGCAAAGTCCGAGCACGGGAACGCCCATATTAAAAAGTTCGGGTGAACAAGTCGCCGCGCCTTCCTCATAGCAGCTTGCAGGGCCGCCGGTTAGGATGATGCCCTTGGGATTCATCTCCTTGATCTTATCAAGCGGTGTCCTGTATGAATAGATTTCGCAGTAGACATTGCACTCTCTTACTCTTCGTGCGACCAGCTGATTATACTGACCGCCAAAATCAATCACCAACACTTTTTCCGATGTGTCCATAAAATATTCTCCTGTTATAAGAATTAAACCGTCGCGGCAGGTTGCGCCTGCCGGCGCTTACTTACGTTCAAGCAATTTCTTGATGTACTGTCCGGTGTAGGACTTCTTGCATTTGGCGATATCTTCAGGGGTTCCGGTCGCTATAACCGTACCTCCTCTGTCGCCTCCGTCAGGTCCCATATCTATTATATAATCCGCAGTTTTGATCACGTCAAGATTATGTTCGATGACAACCACGGTATTTCCACCCTCGGTGAGCTTATGAAGAATCTCTACAAGCTTGTGAACATCGGCAAAATGAAGGCCTGTCGTAGGTTCATCCAGGATGTAAATCGTCTTACCGGTAGAGCGTCTGGATAGTTCTGCAGCTAACTTTATTCGCTGCGCTTCTCCTCCGGAGAGCTCCGTAGAGGGCTGTCCGAGCTTAATGTAGGAGAGACCGACATCGTAGAGGGTCTGGATTTTATCGCGAATCTTGGGAACATTCGCAAAGAAAGGAAGTGCCTCTTCCACGGTCATATCAAGCACATCGTAGATGCTCTTGCCTTTGTATTTTACCTCCAAAGTCTCGCGATTATAACGCTTGCCGCCGCAGACCTCGCAAGGAACATAGACATCAGGAAGGAAGTGCATCTCTATCTTGATGATCCCGTCACCCGCGCAGGCTTCGCATCGTCCGCCCTTAACATTGAACGAGAATCTTCCCTTGCTGTAACCCATTGCCTTGGCATCCGAAGTGCCCGCAAAGATGTCCCTTATCAGATCAAATACACCCGTATAAGTCGCAGGATTCGATCGTGGAGTCCTTCCTATCGGGGACTGGTCGATATTGATCACTTTATCAAGCTTATCAATGCCGAGAACGGTATCGTGATCGCCCGCAATGCACCTCGCACGATTAAGCTTCTTGGCAAGATGCTTATAGAGGATCTCGTTTATAAGAGATGATTTGCCTGAGCCTGAAACGCCCGTAACACAGGTCATTATGCCAAGCGGTATGTCCACATCTATATTCTTGAGATTGTTCTGTCTCGCGCCTTTGATCGTTATGAAACCGGCCGGGTTCTTACGCTTTGCCGGAACCGGAATCTGCTTTCTTCCTGCCAGATAATCGCCCGTTATCGAACCCGGCGTATTCATGATATCCTCGGCCGTTCCGACCGCGATAACCTCGCCGCCGTGTTCTCCTGCTGCCGGCCCGATATCTACGATATAATCCGCAGCTCTCATTGTGTCCTCATCATGCTCGACAACAATAAGCGTGTTTCCGAGATCGCGGAGTCTCATAAGTGCCGCCAGCAGCTTGTCATTATCCTTCTGATGAAGCCCGATCGAAGGCTCATCCAGTATATATGCGACACCCACAAGTCCGCTTCCTATCTGAGTTGCAAGCCTTATTCTCTGTGCCTCACCACCGGATAAGCTTCCCGTCATTCTCGAAAGTGTCAGATAGTCCAGGCCGACATTATCAAGGAATGCGATTCGCGCACGGATCTCTTTGAGAATCTGCTCGCCGATCCTCGCCTGCATGTGGGTTAGCGGAAGATCATTAAAATAATCAACCAGCTTTCTTATGCTCATCTCGGTTACCTGGTATATATTCTTATCATTGATCGTTACGGCAAGGGATTCCTTTTTGAGGCGCATTCCTTTACAGGTTGTACAAGGCTTTATCTCCATAAAACTCTCATACTCTGCCTTGCTCGTTTCGGAAAATGTTTCGCGGTATCTTCTCTTAACATTCTCGATGAGACCCTCAAAAGCGATAGGATAGTCACCCTCGCCCCTCTGGCCTTTGTAATGCACATTAACAACCTTATCGGTACCGTAGATAAGTATATCCTGTATTTTAGCGGGATAATCCTCAAACGGAGTCTCGAGCGAAAACTTAAATTCCTTGGCAAGAGCGTTCAGCATTGCATAGGTAAATGAATGCTTGTCATTGCAGCTCTGCCATCCGAGAACGGTGATCGCTCCGTCCATGATCGAGAGACTTCTGTCCGGGATCATAAGCTCGGGGTCAAATTCCATTGTAAATCCAAGGCCCGCACAGTCGGGACATGCACCGAAGGGGTTATTGAAGGAGAAACTCCTGGGCTCAACCTCCGCAACGCTAATACCGCAGTCGGGGCATGCAAAGCTTGTGGAATAGGTAATCTCCTCATGCTTTGTCATGGCGGATGCCTTGTTTGAAGAAGCACCGTCCGCGCCCGAAGCATCCCTGTCCACCGGCATGATCATATCGATTATTACCATTCCTTCTGCAAGCGTAAGTGCATTCTCGATGGACTCGGTAAGTCTCTTATCTATTCCTTCTTTGAGAACAAGTCTGTCGACTATGATCTCAATATTGTGCTTGTTGTTCTTGACCAGCTTGATGTCTTCCGACAGATCATAGAGATTTCCATCCACGCGTACGCGCACATATCCGCTCTTGATCGCACTTTCGAAGACTTTGGTATGTTCACCCTTACGTCCTCTTACAACAGGCGCCAGAACCTGGAATTTGGAACCCTCAGGGAACATCTTGATCTGGTCCACCATCTGGTCCACAGTCTGCCTCTTGATCTCACGTCCGCATTTGGGACAATGCGGAACACCGCATCTGGCGTAGAGAAGTCTCAGATAATCATATATCTCTGTAACCGTTCCGACCGTTGATCTGGGATTACGGTTTGTGGATTTCTGATCGATGGAAATCGCGGGGGATAGGCCTTCTATGCTCTCTACATTGGGCTTTTCCATCTGTCCGAGGAACTGTCTTGCATACGAAGAAAGTGATTCCATATATCTTCTCTGCCCCTCGGCATAAATGGTATCAAATGCAAGCGAACTCTTGCCCGAACCGGAAAGTCCGGTAAATACGGTAAAAGAATCGCGCGGTATGTCCACATCGATCCCTTTGAGGTTGTGCTCCTTGGCTCCGCGGATACGGATATATTTACGGTCATCGGAGACAGGTGGCTTAATCCTCGGGGTGCTCTGCTGTTTATCGGTCTTAGTCGTTTTCTTGGTTTGTGTTTCCTTACTCATTATCTGCTATCGTCTTCCTGATCTCTGTAATCTTATCACGCAGGTATGCTGCTTCCTCAAAATTCAGATCTGCCGCTGCCCTGTACATCTTCTTGTTCAGTTCTGTTATAAGTTTCTCAAGTTCTGTGTTGCTCATATCTTCTATATCCTTATCGAGCTTGGTTCTGCTCTCGTTTGCGACCTTGCTTATTGCGATAAGCTCGCGTACCGCCTTCTTGATACTTGTAGGCGTTATGCCATGTTCCTTGTTATACTGCTGCTGGATCTTCCTTCTTCTATTGGTCTCATCTATGGCAACCTTCATCGAATCGGTCATCATATCGGCATACATTATAACCCTGCCCTGCGCGTTTCGGGCCGCTCTTCCTATCGTCTGTATAAGAGACGTCTCGCTACGAAGGAAGCCCTCCTTATCGGCATCAAGTATCGCCACAAGCGCTACCTCCGGTATATCCAGGCCCTCTCTTAAAAGGTTGATCCCGACCAGAACATCGAATTCACCCATTCGCATATCTCTTATTATCTCCGCTCTTTCAAGCGTGTCAATATCGGAATGAAGGTAGCGTACCTTAACACCGTTTTCTTTAAGATAAGTTGTCAGATCCTCGGCCATCCTCTTGGTAAGTGTGGTGATCAGGACTTTATTTCCGGCCTTGGTCTCCTTGTTGATCTCGGAAAGAAGATCGTCTATCTGACCTTTAGTAGGCTTAACCGTAACCTCGGGATCAAGCAGCCCCGTCGGTCTTATAACCTGCACGGCGCGATTTAATTCATGCTCCTCCTCATATTTGGCGGGAGTTGCGGAAACAAAGAGCATCTGGTCTATCTTACTCTCAAACTCCTCAAAATTCAGCGGCCTGTTATCAAGGGCCGAGGGAAGTCTGAAACCGTATTCCACAAGCGTTGTCTTACGCGAACGGTCACCATGGTACATTGCCCTTATCTGCGGGATTGTCATATGGGACTCATCGATTATTATAAGCATATCTTCGGGAAAATAATCCATCAGCGTGTACGGCGGTGCACCCGGTTCGTTACCGATGAGATGTCTTGAATAGTTCTCAATACCCGAACAGAAGCCCGTTTCAAGCATCATCTCAACATCAAAATTCGTTCTCTCCGATATCCTCTGCGCCTCGATAAGCTTGTCCTCACTCTTAAAATAGGCAACTCTCTCCTTAAGCTCCGCCTTTATCGCTTCGGTCGCGGCAAGCATTTTATCGCGGGCGACAACATAATGAGAGGCCGGGAATATCGCGATGTGCTTAAGCTCGGCCTTGGCCTGACCGGTGAGTGAATCAGTCTCTACGATCCTATCGATCTCATCACCGAAAAACTCGATCCTTACGGCTTTATCATCGCTGCCTGCAGGGAAGACTTCAAGCACATCACCCCTTACTCTGAAGGTGCCCCGGTGAAAATCCATATCGCCTCTGACATACTGAAGTTCGACAAGACGATGTATTATCTCATCCCTGTCCTTTTCCATTCCGGGGCGAAGAGAAATTACCATATTCCTGTAATCTATCGGGCTTCCGAGACCGTATATGCAGGAAACGGACGCAACAATAACAACATCCCTTCTCTCGGAAAGTGCTGCGGTTGCGGAATGTCTGAGCTTGTCGATCTCATCATTGATTGCGGAATCCTTCTCGATATAGGTATCCGTTGAGGGAACATAGGCCTCCGGCTGATAGTAATCATAGTAGGATACAAAATACTCTACCGCATTCTCAGGGAAAAACTCCTTCATCTCCCCGTAGAGCTGACCGGCAAGCGTTTTATTATGCGCGATAATAAGCGTGGGACGATTAAGTGCCGCGATCACATTAGCCATGGTGAAGGTCTTACCGGAACCTGTAACACCGAGTAAAGTTTGAAATTGGTTGCCGGCCTTAAAACCGTCAACCAATTTCTTAATAGCCTGCGGCTGATCGCCGGTTGGCTGATATTCAGAATGTAATTTAAAATCCATATTGCTTATAAGTCCTCATAGATACATCGTTATGTGCAGTCACCGTCCTACTGCATGACTTTGGTCAGATACTCTATCGCCGCATCAAGCTGCGTATCGGTTCCGTCTGTAGTATACGCCTCTTCGTCAAATTCAACAACCTGATCAGGGGTGATGCCAATGCCATGAATATTATTACCGTTGGGTGTGTAATAATTCTGAATGGTTAATTTGAGACCGGAGCCGTCCGCAAGAGGAATAGTAACCTGTACAACGCCCTTTCCAAAGGTCTGGGCTCCAATTATCTCGGCAGCATCGTAATCCTGCATCGCACCCGCAAAAATCTCGGATGCACTTGCCGTGTTCTCATTTACAAGAACTGCGCAGGGGATGTCGAGCTTTGCCGCCTCATCGGAATTATAATCCATCCTGTTGCCTTTGGCATCCATGGTATATACCAAAACGCCTTCCGGAAGCAGTTCATCGAGCATATCGGTCGTTACATTTACAAGTCCTCCGCCGTTGTTGCGAAGATCAATTATAAGACCTTTCATGCCTTGCGATACCAGATCGTCATATGCCTCGGAGAATTGATCCGTGGTTACCGAATCAAAAGAGACTACTTCTATATATCCGATATTGTTATCAAGAAGTGTGTACCATACGGTATCTACATCAACAACCGCTCTGGTTACGGTAACTTCAAAGGTTTCATCAGTAGATTCACGGTATATTTTAAGATTTACGGTTGTTCCGGCCTCGCCGCGAAAAAGTGTCGCTACAGTTTCATCAAGATCCGTACCTGTTATCTCAACGCCATCTGCTTCAAGAATTATATCCCCGGGCTCAAGGCCTGCCTTCTCGGCCGGGG
Source organism: uncultured Lachnospiraceae bacterium (assembly GCA_937885345.1). GTDB lineage: Bacteria > Bacillota > Clostridia > Lachnospirales > Lachnospiraceae > Eshraghiella. The sequence continues at coordinate 7,979 of CAKZZH010000044.1, forward strand.
AATCGCTGTAACATCTGAGTATTACAACCTCTCCTGTATCCGCATACTGCGAAACGATCGCACCCAGTCCACTGTACTGACCGGTTGCGGATTCCATAAGAGCGGCGTACTCTTTGGCCGTATAATAAGCGGTATAAGGATCGTCAAGCGCGGCTATTGCGGCCTTGTACAAAGCTTCATTGACCGCCTCGGCATCATAATCATATAAAAAGAGCTGATCCACATATGAAAAAAGTTTGGAAAGCTTGGCAAGCGCTTCTTCATCAAGTACATGGGCTTCTCCGCCTGAATCCGATGCGTAGGATGACGTTTGAGTACCGGAAGCAGCGGCCGTCGCCACTTTCTTGAGAGTGATGATCGTGGGCACACATATTATGCCTGTAACAATAACTCCTATAAGAACTCCGATAAGAATTCCAAGGACCGTTTTACCGGAAGAAGCCGGTTTATTTAAATCTTCGTTCATCTATTATTCCTCTGATGTTATGAATAAAGCTTAGTAATATCCGTTCTTATTGACGTATGAAGGTATAAAGACATAGTCAATCGGCTGCACCGACTGTCCTGCTATAAACAGGGACAAATGCAGATGAGCTCCGGTCGAATTGCCGGTAGAACCGACATATCCGATAGTCTGACCTTTCTCTACATACTGACCAACAGATACAGCCATTGAAGATTGATGCGCATACAAACTTACGACACCGCAGCCGTGATCGATCTGAACGCAGTTACCGTAACCGCCGTAATATTCAGCCATTATAACGGTTCCGGAGTATATTGCTTTAATCTCCGTTCCGTATATGCACCATGATGAAATATCAACACCATCATGCAGTCTCCAATCCCCCAAAATAGGATGAAGGCGCATTCCGTAAGGTGATGTTATAACAAGTCCGATATCCGGATAAGGAAGCGGCCATGCAAAGCCGCCGGAAAGCCCGATTTCGGCGATTCGCGCCGCCGTATCCGCGTCGGTCGTACCTTTAGCCTGCTCTGCTTCCCATAAAGCTTTAAGCTGTGCATAAATAGCCTCACTATCTGCAAGATACTGCTCCGCAAGACGCTTAGCTTCCTCTGCATATTCCTCACCGCTGTTAAGATTGGCAAGTGTGGCCTGCTTCTCAGCCATAACGGCATCCACCGTCTCAAGCTGGGTGGAATAACTTTGCTTATTAATCTCAAGGATCTCTTCCTCTCCTTGAAGAGCAACCTTCTGCTCTTCGAGCGCTACTTTCTCAGCTTCAAGCGCCGACTTTTCACTTTCAAGATTGGCCTTGTCTATTTCAAGCTGAGCAACCATGAGCTTAATATCTGTCTGAAGATCCGCAAGCTGCTGAAGCTGTGCTCTGTCATACTCCGTTACCTGATTTATATACTCAGATCTTCCAAGCATCTCTTCAAGGGATTCGGATGAGAAAATAAGTTCAAGGAAACTCGATTCACCGGACTCATACATATATTTGATCCTGAGTGACATAGCTTCATAACGCTGCTGTTGCTCGGCATACGCTTCATCAAGCTCCGCTTCTTTAGCGGCAATATTGGCTTCGGTGGTATTGATGGAAACCTGTTTGGTATCTATTTCAATCTGTTTTGCGTCGATCTCTGCCTGCTTGTTTTCAATCTCTGCCTGCTTATTTAAAATAAGTGTATAGGTATAATTAAGATCGCTCGTAAGAGAAGATGCCATACCGTCAAGCGTTGCTATGTATGTCTGCGTGTCGCTCTTTTCCTGCTGGATCTGGCTGATCTGTCCGTTAATCTCATCAAGCTTGTTCTTGGCGGCTTCAACGTTCTGCCTGGCCTCCTCAAGTTCTGCCTCATCAGTAGCATAAACGGGTATTTTATCGGCGGTAGCGGGCGATATGGCAAACGCACTCACTACGATACCAAGTGCAATTGCGATCATTCTGTAATATTTCTTCTTCAAAAAATCATCTCCTTAAAACTTAAACCTACTTGCTTAAGTTACGTGACACCGAGATAATACTTCCGATAAGGCCCAGTCCTATTCCGAGAACGAGCGCAACCGGAGTGAATTTGGTCATAAACTCCATAACCGGTATAAAATCAAGAATACCTGCTATGAAATTGAATTTGCTGATAAGAAAATCCGTCATATTCTCGTAAAGTGCGAATACGATTATAAGTGGGATCACACATCCGATAAGTCCGATGATTATTCCCTCAACGATAAAAGGTGCTCTGATAAAGCCGTTGCGCGCTCCCAGAAGCCTCATGATATCGATTTCTTTACGCCTTACGGATATTCCGGTGGAAATGGTATTGTTGATCAGGAAAAGTGCGATAAGGAGCAAAATAATAAGTATGAAGGCCGATACAATACCGACAAGCTTGCTGATCTCAGTGAGCGAGTCTGCGGTAACCTCCGAACTGTTGACTCTTCTTACACCTTGAAGGTTGCTGATATATGAAACCAGCGATTTCTGCATCGCGGAATCATTAAAATAAACCTCATATGACTGTGAATCGGCCAGAGGATTGTCGTCTCCGAAGCCTTCCGCAAGATAGAGATATTCCTCTCCGAGATAATCCTCCTTGTACTGCTCCCACGCCTCTTCCGCCGAGGTAAAATGCACAACCGTAACTTCGTTGCGCGATTTGATTTCTTTACCTATGATCTCGATCTCTTCATCGGTGATGCCTTCATCAAAAAAGACTTTAACACAGAGACTGTCCGACATACGGTTTACCATGTACTGAAGATTGCTGGTAACAGCATATACAAGACCAAGAATAAAAATGCAAAGCGACATGGTAGCAACAGATGCAAGCGAGAAGCTTCTGTTCCTTCCGATATTCTTAAAGCCTTGCACGATGCAATAACCAAGGGATTTAAATTTCATAGTCCAGATTACCTCCCTTGCGATCGTAGGTTATCGAACCATCATAAATATTAATGGTCCTCTTGCGCATGGCGTTTACGATTTCCATATTGTGAGTAACGACAATGACCGTTGTTCCCTGGCTGTTTGCATTCTCAAGAAGTTTCATTACTTCCCAGGAATTGGCCTCATCAAGATTACCTGTGGGCTCGTCGCAAAGAAGTATTCTGGGCTTATTGATAAGCGCTCTTGCAATAGCAACACGCTGCTGCTCGCCACCGGACAATTCCTTAGGAAGTGCTTTGTGTTTGCCCATAAGATCGACCATTGAAAGCATGGCATATACACGCTGCTTAATATTTCTGTTTGAAGCCTCAACAGCCTTCTGCGCAAAAGCAACGTTATCATATACATCGCGGTCTTCGAGGAGTCTGAAATCCTGAAAAACCGTACCGATCTCTCTTCTCAGCTTATATATCCTGTTCTTGGGAATCCTGGCAATATTCCTGCCGTTAATCATAATGCTTCCCGAGGTAGGTTTAGTCTCCCTGAGAAGCAGTCTTATAAGGGTTGATTTACCCGATCCGCTCACACCGGTGATAAAAACGAATTCACCATCATCGATGTGAAGCGAAATATTATTAAGTGCAGGCGTATTCTTGGAATACGTTTTACAAACATTCTGTAAATCTATCATTAGTAATCGAGTGTCTCCATATATTTCATGTATTTAACGACCATAAGTGCAATCTTAAATGTGATGGCATCCTCGAAAACACGAAGGTCAAGCCCTGTGCTCTTCTGAATCTTATCAAGTCTGTATACAAGCGTGTTACGATGGATAAAGAGCTGTCTGGAAGTCTCCGATACATTAAGGCTGTTCTCGAAGAATTTGTTGATCGTGGACAAAGTCTCTTCATCGAAATCATCAGGTCCCTTGTCGGGGAAAATCTCCTTGATGAACATTTTACAAAGAGGCAGGGGAAGCTGATAAATAAGTCGACCTATACCGAGATTACCGTATGCAACGACATTACGGTCGGCATAGAAAATCTTGCCGACATCGAGCGCCATCTTGGCTTCCTTGTAGGAACGGGATACTTCTTTGAGAGAATTGACAACGGTACCGATAGCGATATGAACGCTGCTCATTGCTTCGGCATTAAGCGTATCAAGAACTGTCATTGCCATCTGCTCAATCTCCTTGAAACCTTCGCCTGCCTTAACTTCACGCACGATTATGATATTCTTTTCATCGACTGCAGTTATAAAATCCTTATTTCTCGTTGCAAATAAGGTTCTGGTTGTCTCAAGCGCCGAACTGTCTTTCTCATGCTTGGTCTCGATTATATAAACAACTCTCTTGGATTCGGTGTCAATGTGAAGCTTCTTGGCCCTGTTATAGATATCTACAAGAAGGAGGTTATCAAGAAGCAGATTCTTGATAAAATTATCCTTGTCAAATCGCTCCTTGTATGCCACGAGAAGACCCTGTATCTGGAAGGCCGCCATTTTACCGACTATGTACACATCATCACTGTTGCCCGTGGCAAGAAGGACATATTCAAGCTTGCCATCATCAAAAACCTTGAAAAACTGGTGCCCGGAAACGACCTGACTGTCCGCCGGTGATTTAATAAAAGTAAGCACCGCTTCCTCAAAATTACCCACATCCTTGGATGTCGACGCTATAACCTTGGCATCCGTGTCAAGAATTATAAGGTCAGCCCTTGTTATCCCCTTAATACCGTCAATAGTATTCTGTAAAATCTGATTGGAAATCATTCGCTGTTCTCCTTTTCAGTTATGTACTACACATTCCCTAATATTTTACATCATATACGGTAAAATGGCAAATAAAAAAGATGTATGCCACCTTGCGATGACATACATCCTGAAAGTTATTTATTATCCCGAAACAGTAGGTGATCAGTGAAGAACTACCTGCTCTGTCTCCTTATCGAATATATGAAGCTTTGTAAGATCAAGTGCAAGCTTGATCGTATCTCCGGGACGAGCTGTTGTACGAGGGTTAACTCTTGCTGTACAGCTGTACTGGTCAACATCGAAGTAGAGGAATACTTCGGCACCGAGAAGCTCGTAAACCTTGATCGTAGCTTCGATTACGCTATCAGGTGTAGAGTTGATCGCAATCTCAGAATCATTAAGGTCCTCAGGACGGATACCCATGATAACGGTCTTATCAACATATCCCTTATCGATAAGGATCTTGCCCTTGCCCTCGGGAAGCTTGATCGAGTTGCTGCCGAACATAAGAACAACATCATTACCTGACTGAACAACCTTAGCATCAACAAGGTTCATCTGAGGTGATCCGATGAATCCCGCAACGAATACGTTGTTAGGCTTGTCATAGAGATTCTGAGGTGTATCAACCTGCTGGATGATACCATCCTTAAGAACAACGATCCTTGTACCAAGTGTCATAGCCTCGGTCTGGTCATGTGTTACGTAGATGATCGTTGCCTGAAGTCTCTGATGAAGCTTCTGGATCTCAATTCTCATCTGTACACGGAGCTTTGCATCGAGGTTTGAAAGAGGCTCGTCCATAAGGAATACCTTAGGATTACGAACGATGGCACGACCCATCGCAACTCTCTGTCTCTGTCCACCGGAAAGAGCCTTGGGCTTACGATCGAGGAGCTGCTCGATACCAAGGATCTTAGCTGCCTCGTGAACCTTCTTATCAATCTCTGCCTTAGGTCTTCTTCTGAGCTTAAGACCGAAGGACATGTTATCATAAACTGTCATATGAGGATACAGAGCGTAGTTCTGGAATACCATCGCGATATCTCTGTCCTTAGGCTCTACATCGTTAACAAGCTTGTCACCGATCCAAAGCTCACCTGATGTGATCTCCTCGAGACCTGCGATCATACGAAGTGTTGTAGATTTACCACAACCTGAAGGTCCTACGAAGATGATGAATTCCTTATCCTCAACGTTAAGGTTGAAATCTTTAACGGCTTCAAATCCGTTAGGGTACTTTTTGCAAATATTCTTAAGAGAAAGACTTGCCATATTTACCTCCTTCATAAAATGTGCTTGACGCACTTCTTTTTAATCATGTCGGCGCACAAATCACGCCGAAAGCCTTTTATAATATACTCCCTCGTCGCATAAAATGCCATATACCAAATTAACAAAAAAAAATTGCGGTTTTTGACATTTTGCATATTCCCAAAAAAATTGCACAAAAAGGTGCTGCTCGAAATGTGAAATTTGCCTATTGATTTGTGGAATGATTGTATTTTAGAGGGATAATCCGAGAATTTATGTTGACCCGGTTAAAAATTTGATTCATAATGACGATATAAGTACTGAGGTATAAGCAATCTCGATCGCAGGGGATGGCCCTGACGAAGCGGTAAAGGAGATGACATCCATGGATATCATGCAGTTATCATCAAGCTGGACCGGCGCTACACTTGCCGATCAGGTATCACTTAAGGTACTTGATATGGCTATGGAGCAGAATGAGGTCCTCAGCGAAGGTATGACCAAAGTCATGGAAGCATCCGTGAATCCGTCTGTTGGCGGCAACATCGATATTTCCGTGTAAAATGTTCATACCTCGGTCGTTTATGGCAAGCCGCCCTGCGCGGCCGCCTAAGCGGCCCGCCTACTTCGCTACGATTGCCTCAACTTCGAGAAGGACATCCTTCGGAAGTCTTGCAACTTCGACGCAGGATCTCGCAGGATAAGGCGTCGTAAAATACTTCGCATAAATCTCGTTTATCACTCCGAAATCATCCATATTCTTGATAAACACAGTGGTCTTAACCACCTTGTCAATGCTCTGTCCGCTTGCTTCAATAAGATTCCTGAGATTGGTGAAAGCCTGATTTGCCTGAGCCTCAACGCCTTCGGGGATTTTACCGGTTGCGGGATCTACAGGGATCTGACCGGATGTAAATACAAATCCTCCTACATCCGTGCAGGCGTCAATTGCCTGTGAATAAGGACCGATGGCTGCGGGAGCCTTGTCCGTGCTGATTACTTTTGTCATATTGCATCCTCCTTGTATTGTTATTTATGACTGTTTTTCGTTATGTCGATGTCTATTTAAGACTGATCTCATCAGGTGTGATGGTTATTTTACCTTGTTTCATAAGCCTTCCGCAGGCACGTTTGAAAGCTGATTTGCTCATTTCGAAGCAGTTCCTTATCTCATCCGGGGCACTCGCGTCGCCGTAGGGGAGCTTTCCGCCGCTCTCGCTTAACATTCGTAAAATATTCTCTCCATCCTCATCAAGCTGCATATACGCATCTTTGCGCGTTCTAAGGCGAAGTTTTCCGTCCGGCGTCACCTCTGCGACTGTGGCGCTTACTTCATCGCCGATTTCGATATTCCCGTAGTACTCTCTCGCGGGAATAAGGCCCTGATACCTGCCGTCAACGGCGATAAACATACCGAATTTGTCAATATGCTCGTACGCAAAACCCGTAACCTCGTCGCCTGCCTTATAATCGGCAGAGGTCTCAAGTTCGTGATATACCTTCATCGACGCCGAAAGCCTGCTGCTCTTGTCGATATAAAGTCTTACAAGATAGCTGCGCCCCTTTTTTACCTTGCAGGTCTGCTCCTTAAATGGCAGAAAAAGGTCCTTCTCAAGCCCCCAGTCAAGGAATGCGCCGATGTCCGTAACATCCTTAACGCCGAGGCGTGCGAGCTTACCAAGCTCGATAAAAGGCCTTTTGGTCGTAGCTATAAGCCTGTCCTTTGAATCCTTGTAAACAAAGACTTCAACCGAATCCCCTATTTCAAGGTCCTCGGCATATTTGGAAGGAAGAAGGACATTCTCATCCTTCGTTCCGAGATATACGCCAAAGTCCGTTTTCTTAACAACCATAAGAGGTTGCATTTTACCAAGTTCTATCATTTCTTACCAACCGTTTCTTAAAACACAACTCGCGCAACAAAGCCGGATAGGCCGGCGCACCTAAAATACAAACTGTGCAACTGCGTAGCTTACTCCCTCGGGGCTTCTAAGATCCACAAACACCTGCTTATCATCAGCGCAAACATAAGGGACAAAAGTATCGCCGAAATGAGCCGCTTTCTTAAACTCCATGCTCGCTTCCTTCGGAAGCACTTTAAGATCCGCAGCGCGAAGCGCGATCCTCATATACTGACAATTGTTGACATGAACATTCATATCAAGCATATCCCTTGTTACGGGGATTTCAGGCAGACGCGTATAATCCGCATCGGGCAGGATTATTTTACGCGATTCGGCAAAGATATCGGGAGCTATAGCATCTCTGACCCCGTATGCCTCGATCTCGTCCTCAAGGACCTTGGCAGGGCGCAGCGTGCTTATATCCATAAAAGCCCAGACAGAATCGGCAACAACGACTTTCTCGCCTCCATCCTCTATCCAGAAGCTTCTTCGCCCGAAAAGTCCCTTAAAATCATAGGGGTTCGTACCAATCTTTATCTCGTCGTATATCTTGGGCGTGCGGATGATCTTCACCTTCCAGAAAGAGAGTACCCATGCATAACCGCGCTTACGAAGATTCTCGGCGCTCGCACCCACCTTTAAGGAATTCAGCATCGTGGTGTCCTGAAAATTGTCGATCATGCTGTCGATCTTCATATCTCCCTTAAAATCCACTTCGCTGTATTTTACCATTCCATCAACTTCAAAAACCATTTATGTCCCCCGATCATCAAGCATTGATACATGCACCGCCGGCGGCCTGTGCGGTGCCGGATTAAAAAAAGAGCGCATCATCCGATGCGCTCCCAGCTGGGCTACCAGGGCTCGAACCTGGAAATGACGGAGTCAGAGTCCGTTGCCTTACCATTTGGCTATAGCCCAATAATAAATGTACAATCGGCACAACCGCTGCAACATTTGAGATTATATAATAAGGTCCTGATAAAATCAAGACCTTTTTGAAAAATTCATATCAACCTGACAAAAAGCTTCCCGAACTATCTGAATACACGCTTAACCACACCATCCGCGCCCTCGTACTGATTGGACTGAACGAAGAAACGATACTGATTAAGAACGGAATTGTCAGAGACTGTTACCGATGGCTCCTGTGCGCCGTCCGTTGAGAAATTAACCGGTGCAAAACTTCCTGCCGATGCCGCCTTATTCTCAGCCTTCGCAGCTGAAGAGGCGCTTATCTTGAGGCTTACTCCCTCTTCCTGTTCCTTCTCGGGCTGTGCAACAAGATTATTGTAAGATGAAACGCCTGCCTGCTGAACCTGAGATGCACCTGCAACCTTATCAGCCTGATTATCGGTTTCGGGTCTGATATTAAGAGAATTCTGCTGGATTCTGCTTGTTGATAATAAGTAATCGTAATCAGCTATATGCATTCGTTTCACCTGCCTTTCGTCTGTATTTCGTGGCTGAGTTCTTATTAAAGATACTGCCGCGTATGGAGATTATATATCCTTCAATAACTCTTTGCAACTTATTTATCGGTATCGCAGCCAAATAATTAACCCTTTCGAAGAAAATTTTCGTAAATTTTCGTAAAAACTTGGCAGGCATGTCACTCACAGACATAGATGCAATACGGCTTATCTTCAATATTTACAGCTTTTCTCACAGGTTTTCCGAGCCTTTCGGCCAGTCTTCTCGACGGCAGATTCCCGGTCTCGCTGATTATATAGACTCTTCCCGCCTTGAGAATGTCAAGCGCATAGGAGACGGCCATTTTACAGGCGGCACCCGCTATTCCCCTTCCTCTGTACTGCGGTAAAATACCGTACCCCAGCATCAGATCGTCCGTGCGAAGTATTTTATCGGCGCCCTTCATCTCCTGTATAAACGACAGCCCGCAAACCCCAAGAAACAGGTCATTTGCAGGATCATGTGCCTCAATCCGGTTTCCCAGAATGTCGTAGTAATCATCCTGCAGGCCGTCATTCATACCCGAAGCCTGCCCGGCGTTTCCGGCGCGAAGATAGACTCCCCATATCCCCCAGCCACGCACTCCGTAAGCCTGTTTGATATATGCCGTAAGCTCGGCCTTTTCTTCATCAAAACTGCGAAAAGGAGTCATATACGGACTTTCATGAAGCGTAAAAAGATCCGGAAGATCGCGGATAGAAATCTCGCGAAGAATAAGCCTTGTGCCGCCCCTCCACAAAGAATCGGTCACAATGCACTGCGTAAGTTCACGCTCCGCAATGGTAAAAGGCACTCCCTTCTGCCTGCAATATGCCGTAAAAATGTATTCTCTGCTGCAGCACTCCTCGTCTTCGGCAACATAGGTAAGACCCGGTTTGTAGTCTCCGCTGTCATCTATATAGATGACGGCTTCGCCGCACTCGGACATAAGAAGCGCTTCGTTATAATCATCCGTAAGAGTCAGAAATCCGCCCAAAACGGGCACCTTCTTATTCATTGCAATTATCTCCCCATTTGTGTTAACATACATACGCGGTGCAAGCACCGAATAATATTTTACGAAAGGAATCCATTATGGCACAGAATCCGATAGTAACATTTGAACTTGATAACGGCGGCGTCATCAAAGCCGAGCTCTATCCCGAAATAGCTCCCAACACCGTCAACAACTACATTTCACTCGTTAAAAAGGGCTTTTACGACGGCCTTATTTTCCACAGAGTAATCCCCGGATTTATGATTCAGGGCGGTGATCCCGAGGGTATCGGCATCGGCGGCCCCGGATATTCGATCGCGGGTGAATTCTCGCAGAACGGCTTTGCAAACAACCTTAAGCATACCGAGGGTGTGCTTTCCATGGCTCGCAGCCAGCATCCCGATTCCGCCGGTTCGCAGTTCTTTATCATGCATAAGACCTCGCCCCATCTCGACGGCTCATACGCTGCATTCGGTAAGGTTATCGAAGGTCTTGAGGAGGTCGATAAAATAGCCCAGGTTCCCACAGACTGGAACGACAAGCCCATGACTCCTCAGATCATGAAGAAGGTCACGGTTGAAACTTTCGGAGTCGAGTATCCCGAGCCCGAGAAAATGTAAGACGCGCTTCTACGCGCGCATCAGTTCCACGAGCACATTCTGATGGGGACTATTACAGGCGGTATTTTGCACGCTTTCATAGCATTAACCGCTCTGTCTATAATCTCCATATGAGGGAGGATCTTCTCCTTCATGTTGTAGTAGAGCAGGTGTCTCTTTCTCGGGAAGCATCGAATTAAACTCCATTGCATAGAGAAGGGCATTTCGCATTTCGCATTTTACCCTTCCCCTCGCCCGGATGAATGCAGTTGCCGTGGCAGATAAATAAGACTTTTATCATAGTTTTGATTTACTCCTTTTTGCCCTAAAATGCCCTGTTTGCAAGGAATTTCGAGGATATTGTGGTTTGCTCTGAAATGACGGAATATGGCAAATCAGAGCAGGATTTAGCAAGTTATTACTACCTGTTAGTAGTAAAATGGAAACGTCTACTACTAAGGGTTTATGAAAATAGCAGGGGACAATCCACCCTGCTATCACTGTTTATAATAGTTTTGTTAAATTTGTCCAATTAGAATCAAATCCCATTATCGACATAATTTCAGTTGATGATATAGTTTTTAGTTGCTTTTGAAGCTTACTAAATGAATTACGCATCGAGGATATAAAATCCTTCAAATCGGTTTTGCTTAATAATAATGCAAACATTATAGCTATTGCATATGCATCATTTGTTCCATATGTATATGAACCATCTGCCGCTCTTACAATTCCTAACAAATTAAAATTTCGGATTCCACGTGTATGAATACTTTCGCGAAATCTTATATCGAAGAATCTTTCATCATGAGCACATTTATTTCTTGCCAATGCTAACATATGCATAAATTTTCCAAACTCATCTGGTTGTAAATTAAATTGCCTTGACACAGCCGCTTTATCTGCCGGCTTCATATTCTTATAAAAATTCTCAATCTTACCAAACGTTAATACGTTAACAAGAACCCAAAGTGGAATATACCCATGTTCTGTCATGTAATGAGTTACAACTTGATGATGTTTACTCATTTGACGTGCTATTTCTTGCTGGATGCCTCCAATCAACTTAATTGCACTTGATATTTTTTGTTCATTACTATTATCAAAATTTTCAATCTTTAAATAATTATCATGCCCATATTTTTTTGAAAATTCATGAGCAATTACAGTCTTAAACGTGTTTTCTATTTTCAACAAGTGTTTAAGATAGATATTTCTCAATTCTCTATCGAAATTATACAAAGCATATACTTCATCAAACGTTGTTCCATTTTTATAACCCGTCTTTCCGCGAAAGACACCAATGCGGTTATGAAACCGGTGGCTT
>CAKZZH010000045.1 GCA_937885345.1 uncultured Lachnospiraceae bacterium
TCGATACAACAAAAACTTGTAAATGTCAACCTTAAATTGATGCGTTTATCCTAATGAGAGCTAAGTTTATGTTGATTTGCTATATCTGATATGGTATACTTCTTTTTGGGTGATTTTTCTCATCTGATCATATAACATTTTGCATTTCATTGGGGGAGGTTTTTATGAAAAAAGCATTAAAGTTCTTTTTGGTCTTTGTTACTATCTTTTCGGTATTAATCGGAGGCACTGTTTTGTCATATGCATCGTCAATGACAAGAGTGATAAATGATATTTATTTTAATGCATATTCGAGTATAAGTGCTTCTAATGCATCAGTGGGTACCGTTAGTGGGTCGGGGAACATTTCCGTTACTGCAAGCGGTGTATATTCGTATATCAATTATAATACTCTTAAGGTTACCACTGTTACAAAAAGCGAAAGTGATGATCCGGCTATAGTAGTCAGTTTTACTGCTCCGAGTGAATGTCGAAGCGTTAGAGTACTTGGCGGGCATACTGCTAAATCAGGAACAGAGACATGGACCGGCGCTACTTCAGCATATTATTAAGGGGGATAGAGATGAGATGTTTCAAGGCGCAATTCATTTTATGCCTTCTGTGTCTGACCTCTTTTTTTTCCGGATGTCACAATTTTTACCCGGCTGAATGTGCAAGGTGGGAAATGCTCGGACCGTTTTATATTGCAGGAGAAGATGCGTGTTTTGTTACGGAAGACCATTACATCAATTCTTTGATGAGCGATAACAGCACATCTCTTATATGCAACAGCAATTCGTGCATGCACAATCGAGAAGACTGTTCGGCATATTTTGAAGGCTCTAACATTTTTCCTTTTGTATATTCGGACAGGCTTATGATCATAACGGATTATCTTGCAAATTCCAATGGTGAGCTGTATCTGTATTCTGCAAATCCTGACGGGACCGGAAGGAAGAAGGAAGCGCTGATCAATGATAATGTACAGGTAATAAGAAATATTATTGTTGATGACGGCAAAATCTTCATAGCTTATTACAACGGTAATACCAAAGATATGATGCCGATGGAAATGCCTCATGCAGGTGTTCTTTGCTATGATATCGCTACTCAGAAGACTGAGATGCTATGGGAGGCCGATGGTTATAATTTGATCATAGCTACCATGAATTATCAAAACGGGCTGCTGGCCTTTAATGAATTATCTTATGATTGTGACGATTATGCGGAGCGTATCGATGACAGTGAATACTTAAAGGAGCATCGTTCCTATAACATGCACATTTATTCGTGCTATGATGGAACCTTTGAAATGGTCGATACGGTAAACGATATTGAGGATATTGGTTACATTCCGCTGTATGAAGAGTGTGCGTTCTATAATAAAGATGGTAGTTTATATGCTTTAAATACCGGCACCGGTGATTCCTTTATAATTTCAACAGCCATGAAATCTTTTCAAAGCTTTGATTCGGGTTTTGTTTATCTGTATGACTATGACAGCCGGTCGGGTGAACATACTGTGTATACATATGATGGTGAACTGCATGAAACCGATGTGACATATGGGAATAAAGCGATAATAAGCGCGCATGGTGGCAGGTTTTTGCTGTGGGATTTTGATACTGTGGATGGTTCCGGAGAGCTGCGTTATGTCGAAAAAGAGGATTTATGATATTCGTATCAGGAGTAATATAATATTTTCATTACTGATCTTGATATCTGTTTTTTTGTGTTCCTGCAGGGGAAATATGATTTCAAGCGGTATAGACGACCCTAAGGATAATGATGATAGCACAAATGGTGAGATATGTGTTATAAAGTGGGCTGTTCCTGATTATTTTGATGGTAAAGCCGACTATCTTAATGAACTTCTTGAATCTGACGGTAAATGTTACCGCTTGGAATTTGACTATATTAATTCGGATTCGTATAACGATTCTTTAGAGTCGATCCTAAATAGCGGTGAGGATGATATCGTGTTTATGGGTTTTGGGGGAACGCCAACCGATTATGCGGGCATGATCACAAACGGGCTTTTATATGAACTCTCCGATTACTTGGAAAACAATGGATACATGAGTATAAACAACGATGAAATATGGAATGTATGCAGGTACAATGACGGGATATATGCATTCCCGAATCAGGCAAAGGGGATGTATATGGATTATTGCGCCATCGATAAGAGCGTCTTTCCGGGTATTAGCGGTGAGGTTTTTGATATCCTGAGTTTTCTTGACAGTGCATCAGAGGCTGATTACGTTAATGTCGGGTATCCGGTCATATATATGGGAGGAAGAAGCGCGGACGGGGTAGCATATTCAATCTACAATGCCTCTGTCAACGGGGTTTTTGTTGATCTCAAGACAGGAGAAGTAACCAATCCTTTTGAAAATGATCGATTTACAGAATTGCTGACTTCTTTGGAGACTTTGAAGAATAACGGTATAGTAGTAACCATCAACGACTCTGATAAATTGGAGAAAGTGCTGAATAAAGGGGATTTTGCTGCAGTTTTATTTTTGGATGTAAGTAAGGACCTTTTTGATGAAACCTTATATGAGATACAGAAGCTTCCCTTTACCGTTGAAGCATGTATGACGGGCAGCACAGCTGTTTCTGCAGCTTCGGATAATAAAGATCTCGCATTGGAACTTCTCGGATTGTTGTACACTGACAGCAATTATGCCAATGCCCTTGTATATGGTAACCCGACAAGCTATACGGTTATCGATGGTACGGTCACACAATCGTCCGGCTATTTTATGAATTCGATATTTCTCGGAATAGCAGATAATGTATATGCTAACGTATCGGATATCTATTCAGGTGATAAAAGAGCCGTTAAAGATGCGTTTGTTGCATCCGGTGCATATACTCCATTTATATACAGCGGTTATATTACGGAAGATAAATCTGTTATTGCAACCGGGATATCTCTGGAAAAATTGATCACAAATGCGGTTGAAGATAGCCTGAAAGGTAAGGTTGATATTGAGGCTTATCGTGAAAGGTTTAAATCTCTTGGCGGAGATGATGTTCTAAAGTATTATAGCGGTATATTCAGAAGGTGATCAAAGATGGGGAGTGGGTATGGTTTTCTTTGAATTAAGGAGATTGTATCGTAGCAGGCTGCTTATATCCGTATATGCGATTTCATTGCTTGCATGTATAATATTGTATCTGTTTAATCTGACTGTCCAGGGCAGGGGCTATTCTGTTTCATCCGAAAAAAGGCTTATATCGGATTATAATCTGCATAGGATCACATCTGATGAGCTCGAAGAGATGAGCATGAACATTATCTTTGATCAGGATAATACCAAACCTGTTTATACCGATTCCTTAAGATCCGAGTATCTGCTGTACGAGAATATTATCAAGGAAATACGCGAAAATGAGGATTATGAGCTGAGAATTGACCGGATCCTGCAGGATGAAGCCAATGATGGATATCTGTCCTTATTTGGCGAAAGTAATGATTATGATAAGATCCAAAAAGAAAAAAAGGATTTTACTGACTTTGATGATCTTAAGATAACACAGATCGGTGGTTCATGGGTTACAGATGTTTTTGATAATATTCCTTTAAAGCTTATTGCCCTTCTGATCATATTTTTTCTTCTTGATATCCTGATTTGTTCCCGATTCGACAAAGGTCTGTATCGTTATGAAAAAATGTCATATTCTCCTATAAAGGCACAGAGGTCAAGATTTGTAGCAGGACTTCTGGCTTTGTCGATCTTATGGAGTTTGGCTTATGTGCTTCTGTGCATAATGGGCCTGTTTTTATATGGTACTGATGTTATATATGAACCTGTTCAGATGCTTTATGGATATAAGGATTGCATATTGAAAATAAATATCCTGGCGGCTCTGATGATCTACTGGATAACAACTCTTATTTCAATTAACGCTGTTTATTCTTTCCTTTTTCTTATTATCAGTTTCATAAAGAAACCTTTAATATCCTATTTTACGGTTATATTGCTGACAGCTATTTCAGTCCTTTTATACATTTTTGTTGATCGTAATTCAAATGTCATGCTGCTCAAATACCTGAATATATGGGGCAGTGTTATGACGGAAGGATTGTTCAAGGATTATTTCCTTGTAAATACATTTGGCAATTATTTGAACCTTTCGTATTTGAGAGTCGGCATAAGCGCTTTGGTGTTGCTTTTGTCTATGATAGCGAATGTTGTTTTCTACCATGAAAAGTCGGTAGATCTGGATCTCCGGATAAAATTACCTGTTGCCAAAAGTATAGGTGCATTTGAAAGCATCAAATTTTTTATCAAGCAGAAAGCTCTCATATGGATATTTGCATTTGGGATGCTCCTTTTTGCGTTTTATGATGAGGGAAGGACATATTACGACAGCGAGGATGAGATTTATTTCAGATATTATGTTGTTTTGCTCAGCGGTGAGTATACTGACCAAAAGTACGGATATCTCGAGGATGAATATAATAAAATCCTCAGTTATGAGGAAAAACTTACGTCGGAGGATATTACGGATGAGGAAATCACATATTATCAGAATCTGGTAAAACGCAGATCAGGGTTGGAAAGGTGTATTGATTATGCTGATTATCTCAGGGAAAATGGTGGGGATTTTGTATATTACAAAGGCTATTATCGCCTTTTTGGTATAGGTGAAGATTGCCTGCGCTATATTATATATAATCTGATCATGCTTATATTCGTGATCATCCTGTCATCATGTTCTGAGCGTATGGATATTGAATCCAAGATGGACAGAATGATCAAAATGACGGATTATAAAATGCGGAGAATACTGCAAATAAAAAGGATGCAGAAGCTATTGGCAACCGTGTTTATAGTCGTGGTCACATATGTGGTCAGATTTGTTGAGGTCAGCAGAAAACATGATCTGTCTGTTCTGAGTGCTGCCAGAAGTCTTCAAATATTCAGCCGGATACCGGGTGGCATTAATTTTCTATTGTTGCTGATAATACAAGGATCGATCACAGCAGGTGTATATTATTTTATTTCATGTTTTTTTGGACGGATTTACAGGCAAACAGGAAATCATATGGCGGCTTTTGCTCTTGCGACCGGCACCGGTGCGATAATTAATCTGATCTTGTTCATCGTTTTCAGCGGTTTGGGTATGTAGATAGTATGAGGGAAAATATTATGAAGCTTACGATTGATGATCTGCAAAAAAAATATAACAAAAAGACCGTTCTTGACATTCCAAGTATGACTCTGGAGGAAAAGATATACGGGTTGATCGGCTGCAACGGAGCCGGCAAGACTACTCTTATGAATATTTTATGCGGAATGCTTAAGCCGGATTCCGGAAGCGTTAAATATGATGGAGAGGATATATTCAGCCTTGATGGTAAATACAGACGTCTTATAGGTTATGTACCGCAGGATTCAATGTTTTATGATCAATTTACGGTGATGGATTTTGTTATTTATGTACTGCTGTTAAAGGGCGGAAATCCGAAAGATTCCGGCACGTTGGCGTATATCGATGAATTGCTTGAACTTTTTAATCTGACCGAGCAGAAAAACAAGAAGATCTCTAAGCTTTCCGGTGGTATGAAGAGGAGAGTTATGCTTGTTCAGGCTCTTTTGGAAGATCCCCGGATATTGTTTCTTGATGAACCTTCGGTTGGGCTGGACCCTTCCGAGAGGATAAATATGAAAAATCATATATCAAAGATCAGCGTTGGAAGGATCGTCCTTATATCAACGCATATTACTTCCGATCTTGAATATTTGGCAGATGAACTTATTCTTATCAAGGATGGCAGGATAGTTCGGAAGGGTGATACATCCATGCTTCTTAAGGAGGTATCTCAGCACATTTTGACCGCAAGATGCCCGGCATCACGCATAAATGAATATTCTGCTCAATACAGAATCTCCAAGATAAGATATGAAGGAGATGAATGCATCTTTAATTTCTTTAATGATGGGAATGCAGATCTTGATGATATCGTTCTGCAGGACTATAAGTCCTATGCCGACATGGAGGATCTGTATGCATATTATCTCTTTGAAGCCCCCGCAAAGGCCTGATCGCTCATTCGTCATTCTCAAGTACATCCTTGATGATGGACAGCGCATTCCTTAGTCCGTCCGTATCAAGAGCTGAATAATTTATCATAAATCTGTGACGGCTGTGGTTCTTACCGTCCATATAGTAATCGGATATGCTTGATATGCGAATGCCTTTTTTTAGGAGCTTCTCACGGAATTCTTTATCACTCATATTCATATTAAACTCAATCAGAAAATGAAGTCCCGAGTCGTTTTCGATTATGCGATACTGCCCGGGCTTGAATACAGAGCGGATCTCCTCCAGTATCAAAGTTCTCTTACGCCCGTATTTAAGGCGCATTCTGTTAATGTGTTTCTCAAAGTACCCCATGCTGATAAAAGACGAGAGCACATACTGATCAAATGTTGATACGGTATTTGAGTAAAATGAAAGCTTCTTAAAAAAGCGCTTTGCAAGTCCTTCGGGCAGAACCATATAACTGATACGTATCGAGGATGCAAGTGATTTGGAAAATGTATTCATATAGATGACCTTGCCTTTTGCATCGATACTCCTAAGAGCCGGTATGGGCTTGCCGTTCAGCCTGAATTCACTGTCATAATCATCTTCTATGATATATCTTTCTCTTCTTTTGTTTGCCCATGAGAGAAGTTCATATCTTCTGCTTACAGGCATCGTTATTCCTGTCGGAAAATGATGCGTAGGGCTGACATGTGCGATCGTGGCGCCACTTTTTTCAAGTTTATCTATTCTTATTCCGTTTTCATCCATGTCTGTATAACAGCATTTTACGCCACTGCTCGAATATATCAAAGCAAGCTTCTTGTATCCGGGATTCTCTATGGCATAGATATGCTTGGACCCAAGAAGTTTTATGAGAAGCGTGTAGAGGTATTCCGTTCCGGCGCCGATGATTATCTGATCCGGGTCCACGTTCATTCCGCGAAACGAAGAAAGGTGCTCCGAGATCGCGCTTCGCAGTTCTGCGATCCCTTCGCAGGGTGAGATAAGAAGGAGCTTGTTTCCGGCAATCGCATCCCGCATAAGTCTGCTCCATACCGAGTACGGGAAGTCATTTTTATCCGAGGCCCCGGAGGAGAAATCGTATATTTTATCATGCTTTGCAGGTTCTTTGCGCAAGGGCTTTACGGGCGCAGTATCGGATTTAAGAAGCGGGAGAGGCGAGATGTCCGATATAAAATATCCTTTCCGCGCGACAGAGTAGATATATCCTTCGCTTATAAGCTGTTCGTATGCGCTCTCCACCGTAATCGTACTGACTCCGAGGTTTTTGGCGAGGGAACGTTTGGAGGGCATTTTGTATCCGTTCGTAAGTTTTCCTAAGAGAATGTCCTTGCGGATACACTCATAAAGACTTTGATATAAGGGCTTGCCGGTTTCGTTAAGGTTATATGTAAGCATGATTGCCTCCGTTTCCCAGTGCATAGTTTCATCTGGCATATAAAAGTTACTGTTTCACTGCAATTGGATATGCCAGATATCTTAAAGGATAACAAGTATGGATGGGTTAGTCAAGATGCTTTGGGGCAGCGTAGGGTAAAGTTTTTGTAGGGATTTTAGAAATAGAAAAAGCATCCAATC
>CAKZZH010000046.1 GCA_937885345.1 uncultured Lachnospiraceae bacterium
GCCTTCGACAGCTCCGCTGCCCGCACGATCGCCGCCGGAACCTCTGCATCGATCAGAAAATTCTGTCCGAACCTCTTCTGAAATGCAAAATCATATTTGTCGATAAGAGCCCTCGTGGCCCCGGGATTACAAAGATGCATCTGTCTTCCTTTTCATATAAAATACCCTCACGCCCATGCTACGCGTTTATCGCGTACATCCTGCATGCGTTTTTGTATGTCACACTGATTATCTCTTCCTCGCTTACGCCCTTAATGCGCGCCATTTCGGCAACCACAAGAGGAAGATTGAGCGAAGTGTTACGTTTGCCTCGGTTGGGAACGGGCGCAAGATAAGGACTGTCCGTCTCAAGAAGGATCCTGTCGAGAGGTGTGTATTCACAAACCTCTTTCATTTTAATACCATTCTTAAAAGTAAGCACGCCGCCGATACCGATATAAAATCCCATATCAAGGTATTTGCGCGCCTCTTCCTTCGCGTATGAAAAGCAGTGTACCACGCCGCCTATACTGCCGGCATCCGCAGCCTTCATTACTTCATAGGTATCCTTGGCAGCATCCCTCGAATGAACAACAAAAGGAAGCCCAAGCTTCCTTGCCATATCCATCTGTCTCTCAAAAAATGATATCTGCTCGTCGCGGTTATCTTTGTCCCAGTAATAATCGAGTCCGATCTCGCCGATCGCAACAACTTTACGCTCGCGCTCAGCGGTTGCACCTATCCACTGCATATCCTCTTCTGTCACGCCACGGATCTCGCTGGGATGAATGCCGATCGCCGCATATATGTAATCATATTTGTCGGCGAGCAGTACACATTTATGAGAGCCTTCAATTGTCGAACCTATGTTGACAACCTTCGATATACCGGCAGCGGGAAGGCTTGCAAGAAGCGTCTCTCTGTCCTCATCGAAGGCCGCATCATCATAGTGTGCATGTGAATCAAAAATTCCTGTGTTCATATTTCTATCCTGTCGTCTCGCCTCACAAGCGCGGGCAAGACCAATAACTAACTGATCGAAGAACCGTCCGTAACTTCCTTATCGGTCGTAAGAAGTGATAAGCTTCCGTCCGCATCCTCTGCACACAGCAGCATTCCCTCACTCATAACGCCGGCAAGCTTGGCAGGTTTGAGGTTGGTGACGACCACAACCGTCTTACCGACCATCATATCAGGTGTGTAATGAGGCTTGATCCCCGAAACGATCTGACGAACCTCACTGCCTATCTGCACCTGTGAACAAAGAAGCTTCTTGGACTTGGGAACTTCTTCGCATTTGATTATTTTACCGACTTTAAGCTCGACCTTGTCAAAATCATCTATTGTGATCTGCGCCTTAGTGTCCTCACCGTCTGCGCCGCCGTTCGCAGCGCCTTCCGCAGCGCCCGCTTCAGCAGCTGCCTCCGCTGCCTGCTTTGCACGAAGTTCCTCGATCCTGGGCATAAGATCTTTGATATCAAGTCTCTCGAAGAGGGGCTCGGGATCCTCTGTTACTTTACCGCATGCACTCTTATCAGTGCCCTCTGCACAAGGATATACACCAAAAGTCGAAAGCGACTCATAGGTTCTAACCGGGCTTCCTACCTGCTTAAGGATCTTCGCCGCAGTCTCGGGCATATAAGGCTCAAGAAGGCTGCTGCCGATAACTATTCCTTCCACAAGATTGTAAAGTACGGTTGCAAGACGATCCGACTTGGCCTCGTCCTTGGCAAGAACCCAGGGCTCTGTCTCATCGATATATTTGTTACATCTCTTAAATAGATTGAAAATCTCGGTCATCGCATCGGCAACCCTGAGCTTATCCATTTTATCATGGACCTTGGCAACGGTTCCGGTAACAACGCTCTTAAGGTCGTCGTCAACAGGCTCCGCGGCACCCTTGTCGCATACCGCACCGCCGAAATATTTATTGCTCATCGCGATGGTTCTCTTAACCAGATTACCCAGTGTGTTTGCAAGCTCCGAGTTAAACCTCTCAACCAGAAGCTCCCAGGTGATCACACCATCGTTCTCGAAAGGCATCTCGTGAAGCACGAAGAATCTGACCGCATCAACGCCGAAGAAATCCACGAGGTCATCGGCATACAGAACATTGCCCTTGGACTTGCTCATTTTACCGTCGCCCTGAAGAAGCCAGGGATGTCCGAATACCTGCTTGGGAAGCGGCACATCCAAAGCCATCAGCATGATGGGCCAGTAAATGGTGTGGAATCGTAAAATATCCTTGCCGATAAGATGAAGATCCGCAGGCCAGTATTTCTTGTAGAGATCGCCGTGATCACCGTCAACATCATATCCGAGGCCGGTAATATAGTTCGATAACGCATCGATCCAAACATAGATAACATGCTTGTCATCGAAATCAACGGGAATTCCCCACTTGAAGGATGTACGCGATACGCACAGATCCTGCAGACCCGGCTTTAGAAAATTGTTGACCATTTCATTCTTACGCGACTCGGGCTGAATAAATTCAGGATGCTCCTCAATATGCTTCATAAGCCTGTCCGCATATTTGCTCATCTTGAAGAAGTAAGCTTCCTCTTTGGCCTTAACAACGGGACGTCCGCAGTCGGGACATTTACCGTCAACGAGCTGCGACTCGGTCCAGAAAGACTCGTCCGGAACGCAGTACCAGCCCTCGTATGAACCCTTGTAAATATCGCCTTTATCGTATAATTTATGGAATATTTTCTGAACCTGCTTCTCGTGGTCCTCGTCCGTAGTTCTTATAAATCTGTCATAAGAAGTGTTCATAAGATCCCAGATTCTCTTAACTTCGCCGGCAGTCTTATCAACATACTGCTTGGGCGTAATGCCTGCTGCCTTGGCCTTCTCCTCAATCTTCTGGCCGTGCTCGTCGGTTCCGGTCTGGAATCTCACATCATAGCCCTCAAGTCTCTTATATCTGGCAATGCTGTCCGCAAGGACCGCTTCATAGGTATTACCGATGTGTGGTTTACCGGATGTATATGCGATTGCAGTTGTAATATAATACGGTTTCTTCTCGCTCATACTGATCACTCCTTATATCATTATAAAATTTTCATTCGGGGCGGCGTTACCTGCCGCATTTATTATCGTTATACTCTATCACAAATCCCTATCATCCGCAAGTGCGCCGCCGATATTGGGCTTTATAAAATGCTCGTCAGAATACTTCCACAAAGCCTCGGATCCGTCAGCCGTATGTTCGTTTCTCTTATACACCTGCGATGCTCTGATGCCATGCTCTTTCCAGGCAAGCCCCTTCGTCTCGTGGTTAAGCATCAAAGGTTGTATTTTATCAAGAGTGTGGGCAAACCTTGCTTCAGGTGTCTTCGCCTCTTCAAACTCATCCCACAGACCGCGCATATATGCAGCCTGATCCTCCGGAAGCATCCCGAAAAGCTTATCCGCAGCCGCCACCTCGCGTTCTCTCTTGCTTGCATTTCCCACCTCATCGTATGCATAAGTATCACCGGCATAGACCTCTACAAGGTCGTGCACAAGGCACATGCAGATAGTCTTCTCGCAGCTAAGTTCCTCATTGGAATATTCGCCGAGAAGCATCGCCATCATCGCAAGGTGCCACGCATGTTCAGCGTCATCCTCCTTGCGCGAGGCATCGCTGATATAGGTCTGCCTGATTATCTGTTTTTCCTTATCGATTTCCCTTATAAAATCAAATTGCTTTTGTAATCGCTTTTCGTCCATCTGCTCGCCCCCGCGCTACTTTAAATATTCTTCAACGATATATTTCGGGCGGTTCTTGGTCTCGAGGTATATTTTACCGATGTACTCGCCGACGATCCCGAGCGAGAGAAGTACGATCCCACCGATAAACCAAATCGAGACATTCATCGAAGACCAGCCGGTTATCGTGTGCCCCGTAAAGAATCTGATAAGCGTATATATCAGCATTCCAATGCTTATCAGAAAGGTTATAAAGCCCGTGACCATAACAAAACGCATCGGCTTAACGGAAAACGAGGTGATGCCGTCGATCGCAAGGGCCATCATTTTACCGAGAGTATACTTGCTTTTGCCCGCGTTACGCTTGTTTCTTGAATATTGTACGGTTGTCGAAGGATATCCGACCAGAGGGATGATCCCGCGAAGGAAGAGATTAACCTCCGAGAATTGCGAGAGTCCTTCGATCGCGCGTCTCGACATCAAGCGGTAATCCGCGTGATTATAGATAAGTTCGCCGCCCATACGCCTTGCAAAACGGTAGTAACTCTGGGCACTCCAGCGCTTCATAAAAGAATCCGTCTTGCGGTCATTTCTCACGCCATACACCACATCATAGCCCTCGTCGTATTTGGCGATCATCTTATCTATCGCATCTACATCATCCTGAAGGTCGGCGTCCAGCGAGATCACGACGTCGGCGTCGTCTTTCACGGTCATAAGGCCCGCAAGAAGGGCGTTCTGATGACCTCTGTTACGGCTCAGATTGATTCCGCCGAATATCGGGTCCTCTTCATGATATCTGCATATAAGCTTCCATGTAAGGTCCATGGAGCCGTCATTCACAAAAATTATTTTACTGTTCTCTGCTATCACGCCCGAATCCATAAGCCTGTGCATCTTCTCCTGAAGGATCGGAGCGGTTATCGGAAGCGCTTCTTCTTCGTTGTAGCAGGGAATTACCAGATATAAAATACCCGCCATAAAGTATCCTCCTTATCCAGTTTCCATACAATCCTAATCTACCACAACCGTTATGTAATTGCAATTACGAGGCTCTCGGTGTATTATCTACTTATGATGAAAACAACTAAAACAAACAGACCAATTGCATTATATATTCTTATCGCCATTTTCGTACTTTCGCTTATACCCATCTACTATGTGGCAAGCTATGCACATCCAAGCGTTGACGACTATTATTACGGGGCAGAAGGCTACGCCGTTTACTCGCAAGGCGGCTCTTTCACAGATGTGATCAAGAGTGCCGCGAGTGAAACTCTTCGCACCTACAACGACTGGCAGGGTAATTTCTCCGCAATCTTTCTGATGAGAATGCAACCCGGAGTTTTCGGAGAAAATGCATATATCTTAGCTCCGATCATTCTTATAACTGCCTTTATTGCGGGGCTTTTCTTCCTCATATACAATGTGCTTCGCGGAATATTCAAGGCAACCGGGACCACCTCGGCGGCCGTTTCACTTGTGATAACTTTCTGCGCGCTTCAGTTCACTTATGTTCCGTCGGATTCATTTTACTGGTACAACGGAGGAATCTATTACACCTTCTTTTTTTCGCTGATGTGTGCGCTGCTCACTTTGATAATATCCCTTCTTAAAGCACGCAGGAACCCTGGCGCAATAATCTCCGGCGTTATCGGCATACCGCTCGCATTTGTGATCGGAGGCGGCAATTATTCAACCGCACTTTATCTCGCGCTGATACTTATATTTGTGCTTGTTTACGCTGTTATACAAGTCAGATCGCGAAGGCTCCCGATCGTTCGTCTTGCGATCCTCTTACTCATGATCGCAACATTTTTTGTAAGTTTTATCTTGAGCGTCAAAGCACCCGGCAATGCCATCCGCATAGCCTATGTTAACTATGATTCAAGCATTATCAAAGCTCTTATGTACAGCTTTGCATACGGCGGATATGTTATCGGCGATGCGACCACATTCCCGGTTATCGTTTTGTGGGTGCTTCTGTTTCCTATATTTTACAGGATCGCAAGAAGGACGGGCTTTCGCTTCCGTCTGCCCCTTCTCGTGCTTCTCATTTCCTTTGGCGTCTTCTGCTCACAGGGCACTGCACTTTTCTACGCACAGGGCATGAGAATGCCGTACAGAATGAGCAATATAATTTATTTTAACTATTATCTGTTTATGACCTTGAATCTGCTCTATCTCGCAGGTTATCTGGCAACCAGGTTCCCGGGCAGTCATTTCGACAGCCTTATGGTGAATCTCACCACGACTTCCCGCTCTCTTAAAATATTTGCCATCGTCTGCTCGATCCTTTTTGTTATCGGCTGCGTCGGGAATGTCAAAGTCAGCGAGAACGAAGAAGGCGGTGCTTCCTTTACCTCCATGCCACTCTCTGTATCCGCAGCCAGGACGATCATAAGCGGTGAAGGTAAAATATATGATACCGAACTTAATGAACGAAATACCTATCTGGGATCACTTCGAGGAAACAGGGATTTTATAACCGTACCCGCGCTCACATACACACCCGAGCCGATCTTTCACTCGGATATCACAACCGTCTCTGATGATTGGAAAAATATGCATCTCATCAAATTCTACGATCTGATGAGCGTCAAAATAGGCGAAGATTATAATGTATCAACATCTTATGAGCCTTAAAAGCCCTGAAAGAGGAGAATCTTATGAGTAAACCTATATGGGAAGATAATGATGATTATGTTTCAACAAGAGCCGAGGATTATGAAAGAGATACCTCTCCCAAATATATGAAGGCCGGAACGGCGATTTTCTCAATCGGTCTCGGCGCAGCATCGCTGCTGCTCGGAATCCTTCTCTATAGGATCATGAAGGTTAATGATATCTCGGATTCCCTGATCCATAACCATTTCTATATATTTATTGCGCTGGGAGTTGTACTGATCCTGGTCGGCATTGTTCTCCTGATAGTTCGATATCGAATCAATTCCGAGAACGGTCTGAATGCGATCGTTGAAACGGGCCGATTCACCTATGCCAAGGTTGAGAATGTTTTCTATGATACTTCGATATCGAACGAAAACGGTGATCACCCTTATATTATAAGATGCAGATATACGGATTTTAACGGACAGCACCCGCATGATTTTATAATCAAGGACTGCTACCGAAACCCGGCCGCATATATCGCCGCAAATAATCACAGCATCAAAATATACTATCTTGATAAGAACTTCCGCCGCTACAAAGCGGATCCGAAGTTATACGAAGGAATGTGATTCCGAATATAAATCCGAATGTTATTCCGAATATGATCTCTTCAAAATAAAGAAACCCGATCGCTCGGGTTTCTTGATCATTTCTTTTTCATATCCAGATAAAGTTGAACGACTTTGCTGGTTCCCAGCCTTGACGCTCCAAGCTTAATCAGAAGATCCGCATCTTCAAGCGACTTGATCCCGCCCGAAGCCTTAACCTTAACGCCTCTTCCGACATTGGACTTAAGAAGAGCCACATCCTGGGGTGTTGCGCCGCCTGTTGAGAAGCCTGTAGATGTCTTGATATAATCAGCCTTAGCCTCGGTAACTATTTTGGCAAGACGTATTTTCTCTTCTTCGGTAAGAAGGCAGGTCTCAATAATAACCTTAAGAAGCTTTCCATGACATGCTTCCTTAACGCTCTTGATCTCCTCAAGAAGCTCGGCGTCCTTCTTCTCTTTGACATAGCCGAGATTGATCACCATATCTATCTCATCGGCGCCGTCAAGAATTGCCTGCTCGGTCTCATACACCTTAACCTTGGTAGTGCTGTAGCCGTTAGGAAATCCGATAACCGTACATACCGTAACTTTCGAGGACTTGCCATGAAGGTATTCCGCCGCCTGCTTCACAAAGGTAGGCGGGATGCATACACTGTGACATCCGTTATCATTAGCCTCATCACAAATTGTCTTAACCTCTTTCCAGGTGGCCGTCTGCTTAAGCAGCGTGTGGTCACATTTGGAAAGTATATCGTTCATATCCATACCGCTCACACTCCGGATCAATTATCTTTTTAGTGTAATCATTTTACCATAAATCGTGTGAAATGTCTGCTATTCTTTGATGCTTTTCTCAACTTTTTGTTAATATCCACGCCCTCATCCATATATGCCTCATACTCGGCATCCGAGAGGCCCGGGCGCCTGCGATAATGCACGATCCCCACATAATCACTATCATGCGATGCTCTGCGACGTATACAGCTTATAATACAGCCCCTTCTTCTCCATCAGCTCTTCATGACTTCCTGCTTCCTTGATCATTCCGTCATCGATGTACATGATGATGTCGCAGTTTTTGATCGTCGAGAGACGGTGCGCGATGATGAATGATGTACGGCCTTTGAGGAGCTCATTTAAGCCCTTCTGAAGGTCGCGCTCCGTACGCACGTCGATCGAGGAAGTTGCCTCATCAAGAACAAGGATCTTGGGCGAGGATACAAACGTTCTGGCGAAGGAAATGAGCTGACGCTGCCCCTGTGAGAAAGAACTGCCGCGCTCGTTTACTTCGGTGTTGTAACCGTCGGGCATTTGACTTATAAAACCATCGGCCTGAACCGTTTTGGCTGCCTCGCGAAGTTCTTCGTCGGTTGCATCGAGTCTTCCGTATCTGATATTGTCGGCGATCGTTCCGGTAAAGAGGAAAGAATCCTGCATCATAATTCCCATCTGACTTCTGAGGGAATGAAGCGTTACGCCGGAAATATCGACACCGTCGACAAGCACCTGACCGCTTCCGACATTGTAGAAACGCGAGATAAGGTTGACGATGGTCGATTTACCTGCGCCGGTCGGACCGACAAGAGCAACGGATTGTCCGGGATTGACTTTAAAGGAGACATTCTTAAGAACGGGCTTGTCATCCTCATATGCGAAGCAAACGTCCTTGAATTCAACCTCTCCGATGATGGGCTTCATCTCTGTTGCATCGGGAGCATCATCAACATCTACCGGTTCATCCATTGTCTCGAAGATTCTCTCAAGATATGCGATATTATTTATAAAATCATTATACAGATTCGAGAGGTTCATTATAGGCATCCAGAATCTGAAAGCATAAGTCGTCATCGCAAGTATCATGCCGACAGGAACGGCAGAGGGTCCGAGTACGGCAAGTGCAATAATGTATATCGCCGCTCTTACGGAAACCGAAACGGTATCGGTTACGGGCCATACGATATTGTTGATCCTGACAGCCTTGATCCAGGCTTTCCTGTGCTTATCGGCAAGATCTTCGAAAATCTCTGAGTTCTCTTCTTCTCTCGCAAAAATCTTGGTCACTCTTGCTCCGGTGAGGTTCTCCTGGAGATATGCATTCATGTTTGAACTCTTGTTGGAAACATTCTGCCAGTTTCTTCTCTGAGCCTTTTTCATTGCGATCATAACGCCTGCAAGTACGGGGACACCGGCAAGTATGATAAGCGAAAGTCTTGGGCTGAGCGTAAACATGAATATCATTACGAATACCATATTTATAAGTTCGAGCACGACATTAAGGAGTCCGTTACTGAGCATGTTCGAAACCGAATTGACATAATTGACAACCCTTATAAGGATTTTACCTTGAGGACGATTATCGTAATAAGAGAACGGCAGTTTCTGAAGATGCGCGAACAGATCCTTACGGATATCGTAAATTATATTCTGGCCGACCTCAGTCATTATTCTCTGCCTTATGGTCGAAAGCGCGATGAAAACCGCAAAACATCCTGCAAGCGCTATAACAAGGAGCACGAGCTGTTTGATATTACCGTCGGGTATCGCATGATCGAGTGCGTATTCCGTGATCCTCGGGTTAAGAAGTTCGGATGCGGATGCAACAGCACTGAGAATAAGTGATATGATCATCTGCTTCTTGTAGCGGCCGATGTATTTGCCGGCACGCTTAAAACTTTTCCAGTTAAAGGGCTGATCGAGTTTCTCGTCAACACCGTATGTGTTTCTTGCCATTATACTGCACCCCCTTCCTCAAGTCCGTTCTGAAGGGCAAAAATACTGTAGTAATATCCGCGTTTTGCAAGAAGCTCGTCATGCTTGCCCATTTCGGTAATATGTCCATCGCGGATAATGATTATTTTATCGGCATCCTTCGTTGAAGAGATACGCTGCGCGATGATTATCTTTGTACACTGAAAATCCAGATTTCGGAGGTTTTCCTGTATAAAATGCTCAGTTTCCATATCAACGGCCGAAGTCGTGTCATCGAGAATAAGGATTGCAGGCCTTATTGCAAGCGCTCTTGCAAGCGATATTCTCTGCTTCTGTCCGCCGGAGAGTCCAACACCTCTTTCACCAACGATCGTGTCAAAGCCCTGAGGCATATGACTTACAAACTCGGTAACAGCCGCAGTTGTGGCAAAATCGCGAACTGTCTTTGCGGACATTTTAGAATTACCATAAGCAATATTGCTGTCGATCGTGTCGGAATACAAAAGCACATCCTGTGTTGCCATTCCGATATTGCGGCGGAGCTGATCGTATTTGTACTGTCTTACATCGATTCCGTCAACGAGCACCTGCCCCTCATCCGGATCATAAAATCTGGGAATAAGGCCGATGAGCGATGTTTTACCGCCTCCGGTATCACCCATGATCGCAACGGTTTCACCGGGTTCAACCTTAAATGACACATTCTTAAGAACGACAGATTCTTTATCGTCCGGGTAAGAGAAGGAAACATTCCTGAACTCTACGCTTCCTGTTATTCTGTGAGCCATGGGCCAGTTGGTGCACTGTGATTCATCACAGTCCATCGACTCGGGATGGGCCATAACAGCGCTGACGCCCGGACCTTCTTTCATCACGGGCTCCTGCTCGTAAATCTCACGCACTTTACCCGCAGCAGCCACATAACGCTGGAATTCGTTAAAAATATTTCCAAGGTTACTCATGGGAGATGCAAGTGTCCAGATAAGTCCCGAAAAAGCCACATACTGTCCGAAGCTTATTCTTCCGTTAATAATGAAAATACCGCCGACAAGAAGGAGCACGATGTTGAACATACGCACGCTTCCGTCAACAATGGGGAAGAATCTGAGCCATGTAAAAGATGTCTCTTTATTGGTTTCACTGTAATCCCTGTTTACTTTGTCAAACTTCTCTATCTCATACTCTTCACGCGCAAACGCCTTAACTATACGGTTTCCGGAGATGTTCTCCTGCGTCGCCGTATTCATATCCGAAAGTTTCTCACGAAGCAAAGCATGCATCGGTCCTATTTTCTTACGGAAGAAGTACATAGTAATAAATACAATGGGGCAAATGGTCATAATGATTATCGCCATAAGCCAGTCTATATAGAAGTAATAAATTATACTTACCGTGAAGAGCACGATACACTCAACAAGCATCCTTATTACCCAGGCGCACATATGCCTTATGGCATCAAGATCTCCGGTCATTCTTGTCATAAGATCACCGGTCCTGTACTTATTATAAAATTGCATATCCTGGTTCTCGACCTTGCGGAAAAGCTTAGTCCTCAAATTATACACAAGGAACTGACTGACATGCTCGTATGTCATATTGGCACCGTATGCAATCGCTCCTCGTAAAACAGTACCTCCAACCATGCAGGCAACAAGAATGAACAGGAGAGTCATATTGTTCTCCCTGTTATATGCCGCCTCATCTCCGGTAAGAAAGAGGTCTATTATTTTCTGGGAAAATACCGGAACTACCAGTTGCATGAGGTTAACTATCACGGTGCATGTAAGAGCGCACACATAGGCAAAATGTCGCCCTTTGATATTTGCCCACAACCATCTGAATTGTTCTCGCATAACACTACTCCTCTTAATAACTTTGGTGGTATGCCTTATTATAGAGAGAATAAAATAAAAATCAACCGATAATATTCAATTTTAAGCATTGCCGTTATACACGATATATGATAGGATTATCTCATAACAGGTCTAATTTACAGTAAGTATTTGGAATAGGTTTTTACAATTTTTTGTGTTTAAAATATTGCTCTTTTTTTCGAACAATTATTAAGTTACTGATTATTTTACATACGAAAGGAAGGATAGCGCAATGCATCCTGTTCAAATCTACTATATAATTCTTCTTTTTTTGTCCGTAGTATTTACGCTCATATATACCTATATGTGGCATAAACATTTCAGTGTTTATTTCTCACTTATCTTCGCTTTTATCCCGGTCGCAAATATCGGTTATTTGTCTACCTCTATGGCCACGAACCTCGAGGAAGCGCTTATGGCTACCAAAATCGTATATTTTGGCGGCTGTTATCTCGTGCTTTTTATTACCTTCTATATATTTGACATGTGCCATGTAAAGCTCCCAAAAGCCCTCAAAATCATTATGATTGCCCTCAGTACTATTATCTATGCTTTTGTTCTCACAATTGAAAGAGGGCATCTTTTCTATGATGAAGTATCTTTTTCAATCAACGAAAACTCACTTCCCGTCCTTACCAAGACCTACGGCCCGGTCCATACGCTGTTCTATATTTTTGTGGGGATCTGTTTTATAACAGGCTTTACCACGATAATCTACTCATATTTTAAGAAGAGAAATGTCTCAAGGCGGATCATATGGCTGCTGTTTATTCCCGAATTCCTTGCCGCATTTGCATTCTTTGTGATCAGACTCTTTATCAAGGATATTGAATTTACTCCTATGGCTTATGTTTTTGCGCAGGTGATGTATATATTGATCGGCCACTACATCTGCATTTACAACGTTACCGATACAGCAATCGATACGCTTGTCGAAAGCGGTGCAACGGGTTTCATATCTTTTGATTTCAATATGAACTATCTGGGAAGTACTTCTACCGCAAGAAAGATTTTTCCAGAGTTAAGGAATCTTACAATCGACAAGCCGCTTAAGCGCGATCCAAAGCTCTATGATCGCTTTGCTCCCTGGATCAAAGAATACGCCATGGATGATACTCACGGCAAAAACTATTACACCCACGACGAACATATATATCTCGTGGACATCAACCACCTGATCCACGAAGGCAAATCCAACGGTTACCAGTTCGTCATCACCGATGACACCAAGAATCAGAAATATATTGAGCTTATAGACAATTACAATTCGAACCTTGAAAAGGAAGTTAAAGAGAAAACTGCAGATATCATAGCCATGCACAATAACCTGATAAGAAGTATGGCTATGCTCGTTGAAAGCAGGGACAATTCCACCGGCGGTCACATAGTCAGAACCAGTGACGTTGTTGAGATCCTTATGGATGAGATAATGAAGGATACGGATTTTATCGAACAAAACGGTATAACCGAAGAATTCAAACGCGATATCATCAAAGCGGCGCCGCTTCACGACATCGGTAAAATATCCGTCGAAGACGATGTTCTTAAAAAGCCCGGCAGGTTTAATGACGAGGAATTCGAGAAAATGAAGCAGCACGCTCCGGAAGGCGCAAGAGTTCTCCATTCGATACTTAAGGATACCACAGACGATTCTTTCAAGAAGCTCGCAGAAAACGTTGCTCACTATCATCACGAGAGAATGGACGGTTCCGGTTATCCGGACCACCTCATTGCCGATCAGATACCTATGGAAGCGCGAATAATGGCCATCGCAGACGTATACGATGCGCTGGTAAGCAAGAGAGTTTATAAGGACAGTATGTCCTTTGAGAAGGCCGATGAAATAATAATGGAAAGTATGGGCAAGCATTTCGATAAGAGACTCGAGAAATTCTACATAGCCGCCCGCCCGAGAATAGAAGAATATTACAGCAAAATAAGCGAATAATAAAGTCGTGCGTCCCATCTGGTGGCGCACGACTTTATAATCGTCTCTGTACTGAAAATACGGGCAATTCTTGTTGCTGCCGGTTATAAACCGATACATCTCATCTTCATCAAGATTCATTGTGCAATAATATGTGTCGTCATCTTCATCATATTCAAGATATCCGCACATATCGCAATTATCTGCTGCCATAAAAGCACCTCTGTCTATTCATTCTTGGATTCGTAATGATCATCAAAACATCCTTACATTTTACGGCTCGCGAAGAAAGTGTCTATTTTATCGATGAGCTCCATCTTCTGAATCGTCTTAAGAAGATAACCTTCAGGCTTAAGGCTTACGACCTGCACAACGCTGGCTTTGTCGCTCTTACCCGTAAGGAAAATAACCGGAATACTCCTGGTCTTCTCTTCGCTTCTGAGCATCTCAAGCACCTGCGGACCGGTTGTAACAGGCATCTCGAAATCCAGCAGAATAAGATCCGCCTTATTATTCGTAAGCCACGCAATTGCCTGAACACCCGAATTGGCCATTGATACTTTGTATCTGTCTCTGAGCCATTCTCTGATAAGTCCCATATATGTAGGATCGTCATCAACAATAAGAATACTCTTCCTGCTGCTGCCGGAAATCTTTTCTCCCTCTTCATTGAGATAATCGACAAAATCATCATTGTTAAGAGGTCTCGTAAAAGCCTTGTTAATATGCCTTTCTCCGATTGCTTTGGTAAATATTTCGTTATCGCCCTTATCGCCGATCACTATGATCTGTCTGTCGGTATCATTTAATTTGTCCCTGAGGAAAGTGGAAAGTTTGTCGGGCAAAATCTCCTCCGCCTCCAGATAATAAATAAGGATTCCGTCTTTTCCCCAATTGTCCTCTATATCATCAATATTGGCAGGAACGTATTTGGCGGTGTATCCCTCATTACCTAGTTTTCCGACAAGTGCTCTTATAAGAAAGCTTTCCTTCCGCCCGATCACGATAACATTACCACTACTCTTTACCATATCCCGTCTCCATGATTATATTTCTTTGAGTATTTCCGACATCTCTTCCCATTTAAGCTGTTTAAGAAGAGTCTCAAGTTTGGTCATACGCTTTGCATCCTCAGCAGGAAGTGCATAGTCTTTGAGGGAAACAATTACCATCTCCGCCGAATCATAATCCATCATAGGAACAAATTCGCCAAGCGCCTCATAAGCATCGGAAAGCATAGCCGGATCAATGGGCTTTTTGCCTCCATCACCCTTCTCGAAGACCTCGCCTAGTCTCGGGATGTATGCAAGATATTTCTCCATCATCTCATCATTATTGGCACGTATATATTCTATATTACCATCTTTTCCCGCATCTTCCAAGTGCAGAGCGAGAGAAGAAAGTTCCGAAGCTCCGATTATTCTCGCTGAGCTCTTTAAAGCGTGTACTTTAATCGTATAGAACTTCCAGTCCTCGTTATCGTACGCCTCTTTGATCTCATCCGACTTCTCTGTAAGTGTATTATAAAATGTTTCAAGTGTCGAGAGAAATAATTTCTTGGAGCCGCAGTTTTTAATTCCCCGGCTCACATCGATCCCGATAACATTTGTAAGGGTATCGAGAAGCGCCGTTTCGTTCTCGCTCAGATCCTCTGTTAAAGAGCTTTGTATCATATCCATATGTTCCCTCGGATCAAGAACAAGATCTTCGGGAAGATATTTCATGATAGTGGTTTCAAGCTTCCTTGAATCAATCGGCTTGGCAAGATATCCCTGGAAGCCCTCGTTAACGTAAAATGCGTCTCCGCTGGTCGCGGCATTGGCTGTAAGAGCGATAACCGGAAGTGTGGTAAAGAATTTATGTATTTCGTGTACGGTCTCCACTCCGTCCATTTCAGGCATCATATGATCAAGGAATACTATATCGTAACAGGACTTTGCTCCGGTCGCCGAATATTTGGCATTATCCGAAAGTTTCTCAAGACACTCCTTGCCGCTCATCGCAGTTTCAATCTGAACCCGGGTTATTTTAAGGAGACCTTTTATAACCTGAAGATTCATATCGTTATCGTCGACAACGAGTACCTTTGCTTTGGGTGCAACAAAAAGCGGAATATATGTGCCCTCATCATCACTCATATTATCATCATTATATTCACCGATCGGTGTTTTATCTATTATTCTCTGTTTTACTTCAAAATAGAAAATCGAGCCCTTGCCATATTCGCTTTCCACCTTGAGATCGCTTCCCATAAGCTCCGCAAACTGCTTTGAGATATCAAGTCCAAGACCGGTTCCCTGAATACCGCTGTTTTTCTTCTCATCAAGTCTCTCGAAAGCAGAGAAGAGTTTATCCATATCCTCAGGCTTAATACCGATACCGGTATCGCTTACGCTGTAAAGTATCCTGCAATATTCACCATCGTTTTCAAGTGCTTTGACCTTCAGGGTAAAGGAGCCTTCGGGAGTGTATTTTACGGCATTGGTGAGAAGGTTAAGGACTATCTGTTTTATCTTGCCCTGGTCCGCATATAGCCTTGTCGGGAGATCGGGATCGATCTCCTGATTAAATACAAGGTCCTTCTCGTTGGCTCTTACTTTGATCATTGTCGAAACCGAACGGACAAGCTCCTTTGTGTCATACTCTTCCTCGACCAGCTTCATTTTACCGGACTCGGCCTTGGAGAGATCAAGGATGTCATTTACAAGGCTGAGAAGTGACTCCGATGCGCGCTTGATAGAACCGGCGTAACTTACGACAGTACGTGAATAATCCTCAACATTCTGCGTCCTGTCTTCTCTTATTATCATTTCGTCCATACCCATTATGGTATTGATGGGGGTTCGGATCTCATGAGACATATTGGCAAGAAAGCGGGACTTTGCGGAATTGGCGCGCTCCGCTTCTTCCTTGGCCTCTCTGATCTGGTCATACTGCCTGCTTATAATGGTTATGTGCATTATCTTCCACACAAGGAAAGCGGCAGATGCGACAGCGAGAGCAACCAGGATCATCCTGACAGCAAAAAGCTCATAGAAATATGCTTTCTTCTCCACCTGATACACCGCTTCCTTTAAAACGCATTTACCGGATGTATCAAGCACTTCTATATGCAATTTATATTTTCCGTACGGCAGATTGGTATAATCGATCTTGTGAAGATCCTGCTGGTACATTTCGGTTCCGTCATCCTCAAGCCCTTCAAAATACACATGAATAAGAGGATTGGAAATAACATAGTTAAGGACGGCAACGCTTATCTGCACCTTCTTTGACCCGGCAGGGATCACGTATTTACCGTCACCATTCGGAGTAATCTCGGTATTGCCTGCAACAATCGAATTAAGACCGATTAAATAATTATCCTGATTAAGTGAATTGTACCCTTCGATCGTTACGCTTCTTACACCATCCGTACAGCAAAGGAGCATACTCTCATCATCCTTACGGTACAGATTCCACGCATTTGCTGTAAGAGAAGTATTAAAGCCTCTCGAATAATCAAGAAGCACATATCTGTATTCACCGTCCGCAAGCAGATCCTCAAGTTTAACAATATATATTCCCGCACTTGATAAAACCCATGCATCACCGGTAGTGGTTATAAAAACATCATAATTGTTGGTATAAGGAAAATTCTCAAGTTTCCTTATCGTATCTCCTGTCTGATAATATAGCGCATTACTTGTAACATAGATAAAACCGTCGGGACATTCTATGATCTTCAGAACGACCAATGATCCCAGCCCGTCTTCAATCCCAATGTGTTTGACAACTTCACGGTCCTTTATAATATAGATACCGTTACCATCCGAGCCTGCCATAATGCTTCCGTCGTCGAGTTCGATCATGGTCAGAAACTGGGGTGCTATAAGGCCGTTTTCTTCACCAAGAGTATATTCCACGCGGTTGTTCTTGATATAGTTAAGACCTGCATTACTTGCGGCTACTACGGTTCCGTCGGAAAGCACCAAAGCAAGCCTGAATCTTCCGCCCAGAGTAGAGGCATTGGTCTCGTTAAAAGTTCGAATCTCCCCGTCGCTTTCTATTTTATACAGGCCCTCTTCACCATAGGTGCTTACCCAGATATTTCCGTATTGATCTTCTGTGATATGCCTTATTCTCACATCCGCAAAATCCTCCAGGAAGGGGTAGTCCTCGGTGATGTGTGAATCAGCATCCATTACGATAAGGCCTGTATCCGTTCCGATGTATAATTCATTTTCATGAATGTGAAGGCAGTTGACTACTGTTGCATCTACATCGGAACGTTTGAACAGATCGGCAAAAATATTCTTGGACAATTCCATGATTCCCTGCTTGCTTGATGTAAACCAGACATTTCCCTGATAATCAAACATAACATCTCCGATGGAATTCTGAAAACCCGCATAGTCAAAGAAATCCACGCCACCGTCTTCATACAGAAAAGCCATACCGTTTTCCGCACAAAGAAAGTAACCGCCGCTTTCGGCAGAATATCGGATACAATTATAGTATTTCAATTCCCCTACTTCCAATTCCGTTTCCTGCTCAACCGTATTGTCGGGATATAATATGAGATGAAAAATCGAGTTACTGCTGGTTCCGGCATAAATCTCATTTCCGTTGCAGCCTGCAGTAAGGTATGAAACACCCTCCGTCGGACACTCCGGAGCCAGGTAAACAACATCGTTGTCAATGATATACAGATTTCCGTTCCCTGTAACACCTACCATTCTGTTATCCGATGCTTTTGCAAGGCTTCTTGTTCCCATAGTATCCCTGTTATCGTTAAAGAGTTTTACGGTTCCATCCGGGGAAATCTTGGCAAGATATCCCACCGTTCCAACATATACATTGCCGTTTCCGTCACCGTATATAGATCTGATGGAAAGTGCCGAAAGCACCTGCGCATCGCAATACTCCGTCACTTCTTTTGTTTTGATATTGTAGCAGAATAAGCCCGAATCATTTGTTCCAATCCAGAGATTCTCATTGACGTCCACATATAAGCTCATTACATTGGCTATTTTACTGCTGAACTTAGTGAGTTTAAATTCAACACCATCATATCTGTACAGACCGGAATATGTTCCGATCCATATATATCCGTCGGGCGTCTGCGCTATCGCATTAACGGAAGTTGACACAAGTCCGTCTTCAATTCCGTATATGATCGCCTGATATCCGGAGCTAAAATCAACAACCGTCTCCATATCTTCCGTATCGCTGTCATCAGCAAAAGTGTCGCCCGTCATACAAGCGACACTTACAGAGACTGCAAGTACTGCTACCACGCCCTGCAGCATATATTTTAAAATGCTTCCGGTTGCCTTAAAAAGGCGCACAATTGCCCCGGGCATTAACATTATCTTTTTAACGATCATCTTCAATCCTCAGTCATAATGCCCTTTTGCTGTATGTGGAAAGCAGCTGGCGCATTACCATATCGGGCTCCGACGGTATATAAGTATCTTCCATGTAATCATCGAAGCTGACTTTTTTCTCTTTCTTTTCTTTTGATTCAGATTTCTTTTTGTCCTTCTCCTTACGATCAAAGCTAAGGGAGCTCATCATAAGGATCGGTGTGATAGTTCCTAATGCCATAACCGTCACCTCCTTGTGAAAGCCAAGCCAAGGACCTTTGTCCTGATTTTACGTCATATGCGTGTTCTCCTTTATATCTTTCTTGCCGGGAATTCCATCCTGCATAAGGATATTCTTTCTCATATTTTATATCGGCATTTTTTGCTTGATTATAAAGTAATATACTTAAAAATACAATTTCCGTAAACGAACAATCCGGACAGGCATTTACCCGTCCGGATCTCCACAACATTTATAAGTTAATCGCCAAATAGGGTGGCGCCGCCCTGCATCGCATTAACCGTGCAGATACATCGATCGTGCGCAGACAAATCGATTATTCGATCGTAATATACTTGGCAGTCTCCTGCTCCTTCTCTTTCTTGGGAACCGTGAGCTTTAAGATGCCGTCCTCAAACTTACCCTTAATATCCTCTTCGGTAAGGGCATCGCCGACATAGAAGCTTCGGCTGACCTTGCCATAATAGCGCTCCTTGCGGATGTAGCGATCCTTCTTCTCGTCATTGTTCTCGTTCTTGGTCTCGGCAGAGATCGTAAGATTTCCGTCATTAAGCTGAACCGAAATGTCTTCCTTCTTATATCCGGGAAGCTCGACATCGAGTTCGTAAGAATCATCAGTCTCCTTAACATCTGTCTTCATAGACATTACAGGATTAAAATATCCTCTCGCAGGTCTTGCAGGTTTGCGATCGCCGTTTGCATGCTTGTCTGCGATCGCCTTATCACTTACGCACTGAGTAGGTGTTCCAAATCCAAAGATATCATCAAAAAAGTCATCATCAAAAATTCCGGGTATAAACATAAGCCATTCCTCCTTCATATATAAGGGCTCACTGCCCATTGCCTCTGTGTAAAATATCCGATCTACGGATGAGATACCTTAGGCCTTTCAAATATCTCTTCCTTCGTTCTGAGGATAATATACCACTAATTGTTAGCAGCGTCAAGAGGTGAGTGCTAATAATTTTGTGAATTTTTTGTGAATCGCTGTTTTATATGAAAAAACGCCACCCGAACAATACGGGTGGCGTCATATTTTAAAGTCTTAATTAAAGCTGGGGACCTGCAGAAACAAGCGCCTTACCTGCCTCATTACCTGTGTACTTAACAAAGTTCTTCTGGAATCTTGCTGCAAGATCCTTTGCCTTGGTCTCCCACTCGGAAGCATCTGCATATGTATCTCTGGGATCAAGGATCGCAGGATCAACTCCGGGAAGAGATGTAGGAACCTCAAAATCGAAGTAAGGGATCTTCTTGGTCTCAGCCTTAAGAACATCACCGCTAAGGATAGCATCGATGATTCCACGGGTATCCTTAATGGAAATTCTCTTTCCTGTTCCGTTCCAACCTGTATTAACGAGGTAAGCCTTAGCTCCGCTCTTCTTCATCTTCTTAACAAGCTCCTCAGCATACTTGGTAGGATGAAGCTCAAGGAATGCCTGTCCAAAGCAAGCTGAAAATGTAGGTGTAGGCTCGGTGATTCCTCTCTCTGTACCTGCAAGCTTTGCTGTAAATCCTGAAAGGAAATAGTACTGCGTCTGCTCAGGTGTAAGGATAGATACGGGAGGAAGTACTCCGAACGCATCCGCAGAAAGGAAGATTACGTTCTCTGCTGCAGGACCTGAAGAGATCTTGTTAACATTCTGTGCGATCTTCTCAATATGCTCGATAGGATAAGAAACACGGGTATTCTCGGTTACGCTCTTATCTGCAAAATCGATCTTACCGTTAGCATCTACCGTTACATTCTCAAGAAGAGCATTTCTTCTGATCGCATTGTAGATATCAGGCTCTGAGTCTTTATCAAGATTGATAACCTTAGCATAGCAACCGCCCTCAAGGTTGAATACTCCGTTATCATCCCAGCCGTGCTCATCATCACCGATGAGGAGTCTCTTGGGATCTGTAGAAAGTGTTGTCTTACCTGTTCCCGAAAGACCGAAGAAGATCGCTGTGTGCTTGCCTTCCATATCGGTATTTGCAGAACAGTGCATTGAAGCCATACCTGCAAGAGGAAGGAAATAATTCTGCATAGAGAACATACCCTTCTTCATCTCGCCGCCGTACCATGTATTAAGGATAACCTGCTCGCGGCTTGTAACATTGAAAAGAATAGCGGTCTCGGAATTAAGACCAAGCTCCTTGTAGTTTTCAACCTTAGCCTTAGAAGCGGTATAAACTATGAAATCAGGCTCGAAATTAGCCTCTTCCTCTGCTGTGGGTCTGATGAACATATTCTTAACGAAATGTGCCTGCCAAGCTACTTCCATAATGAAACGAACTGCCATTCTGGTGTCCTTGTTTGCACCGCAGAAGCCATCTACTACATAGAGCTTCTTACCTGAAAGCTGAGCGATCGCAAGCTTCTTGCAAACATCCCAGGCCTCTTTGGAAGCACGATGGTTATCATTGGGATACTCCTCTGATGTCCACCATACTGTGTCATGAGACTTCTCGTCGTCAACGATGAACTTATCTTTGGGAGAACGTCCCGTATAGATACCGGTCATAACATTAACTGCATCAAGCTCTGTTAACTGACCTTTGTCATAGCCTGTAAGTGAAGGATCCATCTCATCCTTAAATAATTGATCGTATGAAGGATTGTACACGATCTCGGTAGTTCCGGTAATACCGTACTTGGTTAAATCAATTGTAGCCATATGTATACCTCTTTCCTTTTTAAAATGTGTTGTATATAAGTTATGTGGTTAAAAAAATCAATTCTTACCCACGTTAATAACTGTCTCAAATTATATTATGTTGTTAAATTGTTGTCAATCTGAATATTGAATTATACCGATTAAAAAACAATTCTCTTCTTTACAATAATTAACCTGTAATGGTATCATTTACCCATGAAAACGAACTTTTTATCATTCTTTCTATATGCTAATGCAGACAGAAAAACCTACAAGGACAACCACAGGGCCATAGCCAATGAAAACATACTGGTACTTACGCCCCTGTGTTTTTTTGCAGGTCTTGTTTTCCTGATTTTTACCGTTATATATGCGATCAAACAGGACATTCCACGCATTATCCTCAACTCATCGTATATGGTACTTACCACAGGTATGTTCATTTTCAGCAGACATCTTCCGAAGTTTTCTTCGCATCTTTCAAATGTCGCAAGTTACACCAGTCTGAGCTTCGTGCTTATATACGGTATCATTCTGGAATGTGTTATAAACCGTGAAGCCGTGGCCGTTTCATATATGGTGCTTCTTGTCGGAGTTCCCCTTCTTATGGTGGACGTTCCCTGGCACATTATGGTTATGACCGGCGGTTTTACCGTTGTTTTTGTGATCTTCTCATATATATTTAAAGGGCCGGGCGTGAATTTTGAAGCGGATATGCATAATGCGATCTTTTTCTATATTCTTTCCTGCTTCGTCATTCCTTTTCTTGTGAGATCCAAGATCACCGGCATTCTGCGTAAAATACAACTCGAAGCAGACCGTGACATGGACGGCCTTACCCAGCTCTTCCACCGCGGAGCGGCAAGAAGAAAGATCGACGAAATGCTCAAGGCCATGCCCGAGAAGGCCGCTTTATTCATGATCGATATTGATGATTTTAAGGGAATTAACGACAG
Organism: uncultured Lachnospiraceae bacterium; assembly: GCA_937885345.1. Lineage (GTDB taxonomy): Bacteria > Bacillota > Clostridia > Lachnospirales > Lachnospiraceae > Eshraghiella. The sequence goes on from CAKZZH010000046.1 coordinate 22,596, forward strand.
GTACGGGCATATGCTCGGAGACAGGATCATCTGCGATGTCGCACACTGCATCAAAACCACCGCACCCGACAAATCCGTTGCGGCAAGATACGGAGGCGATGAATTCATACTTTTTATAAACGATATCAAAGATGATAGCGAAGCAACAGATTATGCAACCAGACTGATCGAATCCGTTAGAGCGCTTAACGACGACAACAGCACCAATCTTCTCGAAAGAAATATATCCATAAGCGTCGGCATTGCAATGTATCCTCACGATTCTGTTATGTACGAGAATCTTATGGCCAAAGCCGATGAAGCGCTTTACATAGCCAAGAGAAACGGAAAGAACTGCTACGCAACGCTTTAGTTTATCTGCAGATCATGATCTTACAATAATCCTCGGTCTTATCCTTCATAATATGAAGACCTTTATCCAGTTCATCAAGGGAAAATCTGTGTGATATAAGAGCTTCCGGTGCGAAGCTTTTATTCGCGATCCCATCAAGCGTTATATGCCAGTCATCGTCCGCCCTGCCGGTAAAAGACGAATTCCACGTTCCGTGAAGCTTTATCTGATCTCTCAGGATTTTCCAATATGTATTCTTCGGAAGAGTCATATCTCCTTCAGGATTGCCGACAGTAACGACATTTCCTGCCGGTCTGACAATCTCGATCGCGTTAATAAGACTCTTCATACTGCCCACGCATTCAAAAACAATATCTGCCGACAGGGCAGTGCTGTCTGAGATGACTGCCTTAAACCCAAGGCTCTCAGCTCTTTGGATCTGGCTGTCTTTGTTGCATATAAGAATGATATCGTTGATGCCCATAAAACGAAGCTGAAGCGCAACCAGAAATCCGATCGTACCCAGCCCTATGATCGCGACGGACGGGCTTGCTTTCAAGACCTCATCATCAACCCTTCTTATCGCATGAAGCGCCACACAGGAAGGCTCAAGCATCGCTGCCTGCTCATAGCTTACATTATCGGGCAACTTTATAAGATTGCTCACGGGAACCATCACATATTCGGCAAATCCGCCGTCACTTCTCGAACCGAGGTAGTCGTAGTTCCGGCACATTTCGTATTGCTCATCCTTGCAAGGACCGCAGCTTCGGCAAGGAATAAGCGGAAATACTCCGCACCGCGTGCCCACGGTAAAATCATTCGATATCGAACTGTTATCGCGCATCGTCGTTTTGTCCGCAGTTTCTCTTATAACACCCGCAAATTCATGACCCGGGATCAGCGGCATTTTATGCGCACCGGTCTTATAAACTCTCGGAATATCGGAACCGCATATGCCGACTGCTTTAACCTCAAGAAGTACCGCGTCCTTCCTGTCAGAAATATTCACATCTTCATATCTGATATCGCCGATTGAGTGAAGTATCCAGGCTTTCATCTGATCCACCTTTCAGGCCATGCCATGGCTTTATTTTTACGCCTTAAAGTTTCTGTATCTTTCAAAATCTTCGGGCGTGGTTATTTTATAATTCTTCTCATCGCCCGGGATCATCGCTATGTCCATTCCGGATATGATCGCAGGTTCGGAGGAACCGCTTACGTTAAGGATTTCATCGGGAAGCAGTGACTTACAGGCTGACAGATATTTACCGAATTTGAACGCCTCGGGTGTCTGCCCCGCAAAAAGCTTGTTTCTGGGGATAAGTTTATCCGCCCGTTCTCCGTTTTCACTGTAATATACGGTGTCCTTCATAGGGATGACCGGAAGCGCACCATCGCGATCTTCGCAGGCTTTGATACACGCGCGTATTGTCTGCGAAGAAACATTCGGCCTTGCGGCATCGTGTATTAAAACGATGTCATCGGGCTCCATATTATCCGAGATATCCTTAAGAGCATTATATATCGAAAGTTGACGCGTTTGACCGGGAAGTGAGAATCCCCATACGATACCTGCGGGATCACCTACATCTTCAAGGATCATATCGCGATAGTTCGGCTCGCAAACTATCTGAATAGATGTAATATCCGGTTCACTCACAAAAGGCATAAGTGCATATGTTATAATCATTTTATCGGAAATGCGCGCATACTGCTTGGGGATATCAAGCCCGACTCTGCTGCCCGTGCCGCCCGAAAGGATAATGGCAGTCACCATCACTCTATCTCCTTTCGAATATCCGCAAGAATCTGATCGTAGGGCTTATCCTTCCCGAAAAGGATAGTGGTTCCAAGCACAAATCCTCTGACGCCAAGAGGTGCATAGTCGCGCACACGGTCCATACTGCATGCTCCGTCCCAATATACGTTGAACTTCATATCGCGTCTTATTTCAAGAAGTCTCTTGATCTTCTCTCCTACATACGGGAGATACATCTGCCCGGCATTGCCCGGATTAACGGACATTACAAGAATCTTCTTGGCAATTCGAAGTATCTCGTAAACATACTCGATACTTGTACCCGGGTTAATGGCAATGCCCGGAGTTATGCCGGCATCAATAACTTTCTGAAGGGTTGTGGAAGGATGGTATTCAGCTTCGGGGTGAATATAAATCGTATCACCCTTCTTAAGCTTCTTTATAAAGAGTTCGATGGTATTGTTCGGATGCTCAACCATAAGATGTACATCAAGAGGTTTATCGGTAAGGGATCTTATGCATGCAAGATCGTTCAGCGACATTGCATAATTATTCACATAACGTCCGTCCATAATATCGATGTGGAAAGAGTCGATTCCGGCTGCTTCAAGAGCCCTGACCTCTTTCTCAAGATTGCGATAATCCGCGCACATCATCGACGCCATAAATTCAACTTTAGTTTTACCCATATTGCCTCCCAAGCATTTAGGATCAGGGCTCTGAAACGCCCTTAAACACACTGATCATTATACCACCATATCCCATAAAATAAAACGAAAAACTACTCTTCATCCTCACCGTTTCTGAGCCTTATCCGAAGCTCCTTAAAGAAATCCTGAAGGATCTTGCGGCACTCGTCCACAAGCACATCCCGCTCAACCTCGCACTGATGATTGAATTCCTTCATTTCAAGAAGATTAAGTATTGAGCCGCCGCAGCCTGCTTTGGGATTCATCGTCCCCATAACCACACGCGGTATTCTTGCCTGCACGATAGCACCCGCGCACATTTGACAGGGTTCAAGCGTTATATATATCGTGCAGCCCTCAAGCCGCCAGTCACCCATGTATTTGCAAGCCTTTTTTATCGCACTGATCTCAGCATGCGCAAGTGTCGTATGCTCCGTCTTACGTCTGTTATAGCCTCTGGCGATTATTTTATTCTCATAGACGATAACACATCCGATCGGGACCTCACCGAGCCGGGCCGCCTTCTTAGCCTGTTTTATTGCCTCTTTCATATATCTTTCATCATCAGTCATGATCATACCCGCCGCATATATTCTTTCCTTGCAATTAGCATTTATCCTGCTATAAAATACTTAATGGGGTGCACCCCTCGCAGATTGATTTTACCACTACAGAGCATAAAATACTACAGGAGACACAGCGAATATGCGTTTTGAATATGAAACCGAGCGGCTTGTGCTG
>CAKZZH010000047.1 GCA_937885345.1 uncultured Lachnospiraceae bacterium
TTTGCAAACGCCTCCAAAAATCACCCCGAACTGGAAGTTACTTTTTCAATTCAGCATCGCTTTAAATGTTATGTTTGAAATATAACACATGTAATTGTGCCAGTCAACAATTTTTTAAAGCTTTACTTTAAATATTTATATTTTTTCAAAGCTCCTTCAATGTAATGTGCGTACATGATATTTTCCCATCCGTCTCCCCAGTCTGCCGGCAGATGATCTGCCACACATTCCGGACGCTTGGTCAGCAAAAAGAACTTCACATCCGGTCTCATATGCATGATCTGCCAGGCTTCATCTCTCCATGGATCCGGCTTTCGTCCTGTATATATCCGAACCCTTCTTATCACGGATGGAATCCAGATATTACATATAGCAGTTCTGACAGCCTTCACTGCATTTTTTTGCACCCATGCCAGGGATTCCATATATCGTGCAAATACTCCGCCTACCTTTCTTTGAATCATTCATACGGCGATCTATATTTAGGCTTTGCCTTCGGAATGCTCGCCTCTGCTTCCTCTTTTGAACCTTCTACTATTGCCTTTACTCAAACAAATCGTCTAACAAGATAACGTTAGTAAATACTCCGCTATACTCATTGTGTTCCAACCCATATGTCGTAATAAGAGTGCTGCGTATCGACACCTTAGGACTAACAGCTTCCATCAACAGTTCCTGCCGACGCAACAGTTTTTGGTAGTATTCTTTATTAACAGTAAACTCCCCTCCATAAAACTTAATCTCGCACATATTGATGACGTTGTCTTTTCTTGATATCAGAAGATCGATTTGCGCCCCTTCTTTATCGTCATCCCGCTTTGACCACGCCGAAGCAGTTGTATTGACCCCTTGTATTCCCAAAGCCTTCTTTATCTGGTCAATATGATTAAAGCATACATTTTCAAATGCAAATCCCCTCCATATGGATACCGGCTGAGAAACAACATTTTGCTGCCAGTATTTTTCATTTTCCCAGTTCCAGTCTTTAACAAAACGAAGATAGAACAGGCAGAAGGGATCTATGAGTTTATAATGCTCCTCTTTTTTACCGAATCCAAAGGGTACATATTTCGTCACAAAATCGCTGGCGATCAATGCATTCAGATTTCTTGACAACCTTCCGCCATTAGATGCGCCTTGTTTTTCTATGATCTCTTTCCTGGTATAACCCGCATTTCTGGTAGCTAAAAACTCTACAATACTTTTTACAGCATCCGGATTAACAAATACAGAGTCAAAAAGCCTGTTATATTCATTCTGTAGTTTGCTTCCCTTTGAAAAAAAGAGTTTATCGACATTTTGCGCCAGCGAAAGTCGACCGTCCATGTAACCCATATAATATGGTATGCCACCAAGTATCATATAACTTTGGGCTATATCATATCTTGAAAAACTGACACCATTATCTTTATATAGTTCTTCACATTCTTTCAGCGTAAACGGTGAAAGTTTGATCTCATAGGTCACTCTGTTATAAAGTCCCCCATGATTATTTATTAATTTGTCCAGAATCCATGAATTCGCACTGCCGCACACTACCACCATCAGGTTCTCCCTGTGACAGCCCCAATTATTCCAAAAGCCTTCAAACGCAGTTATAAACCCGGATCTTGCAGTGTCCAGCCATGGAAGCTCATCAAGGAATACCAGCTGCCTGCTTCCGTCATCGATTTTCTGGAGATATTTTTCCAACAGCAAAAAAGCATCCAGCCACGAATCCGGTTTTTTACACGCTTCCATCCCAAACAGAATAAGTGAATTATAAAAATGATCTAACTGCGCTCTAAGCAAACCATCAGCCTGGGCTTCTACCGGGGAAAGCCCTGCATGTCTAAAAGTAAATTTCCCCGCAAATACCTCATCAACCAAAAATGTCTTTCCAACTCGTCGTCTCCCATAAACAGCTACCAATTCTGCACGGTTCCTCTCATACAACCGTCTTAGCTCATCAGCTTCCTGCTTACGTCCTATCATAGATATTCACCTCTCCGTTCTTTAAGCGGCTCCGCGAATACTTTTTTTGCTTGTAAAGCCGCTTTAAGTGTATATTAATAGGTCTTTAAGCGGCTGTCAATATATATTTTTGCCGCTTTGAGCCGTTTTAATTCTTTAGCGCTTAATTCTTGCTGAATAGGCGAAGGCAATGATATAACCGGTGATACCACGCATGCTCTTAAGCGTTACACCATGCTCTCGGGCACAACCGATACGATCATGGAGGGCGATTTTACAAGCATCAGTTGCACCTCCAAATACACCTTCTTCCAGGCATTTAATGACGCCGCTATGTATTTTGTAGATACATATAACGGCGTCACGGTTTACTCAATATACAGTTTCAACTGATCGTAACTGATTCCTATTTCCTAATGTAAAGAACCCAATGTAAAGACCCAATGTAAATGTAAAGGACCTCATCGTAAGAACCGGTCTTATATGCGTGCAAATCATGAAGCATTGCTGCCATAGATGCAATTTCCGGATCAAGTCCTCGCTTCTTTGCTATCATGGTAGCTGCCAGCGATACGCCATAGAGATGTGCGATTGCATTGGTGCGATTATCTGAATCGTCTATTCTATTGATTACAGCATCCACATATTTGCGGAGTTCTTTTAATCTGCTCATAATCATCCCTGCTTCGGGCGTATAATCACGAAAAGTTGTTGTTTTCCAACAGGAATGCAACGTTTTTTTCATATTGCGGTCGTGTGTAAGTCCAGCCTGGCATTAGATGGACGCATAAATCACGCAAACGAATATGCCACTCGGAATTTGCCCGTGCGGATTAAGAGCATGGGGAGTACACCCCTTTGCCAGAGGCATGATGCCCCATGTTTTTTCAAATTTTCTGATATTCTTCCGTTTGTAAGACCGACACACTACAGAACACGTGGAGGTGAGTGCGGGGCTGTATAGCGGCGACCTCGCATTTTTATATGTTGTCGGTCATCCGTTAAGGCATCAATGAATGGCGCATTACCGTAGCCCGTAAACTTATCTCTTCCAAAGTCGACTCGATTTTGCCAGATGACCAGTCCCTGTCTGTCTTACAACTATAAAATATCAGGAGGTTAATCTGTTGTCTTTCAAAATCATCAAGAAAAACTGCTGTGGCCTTGATGTCCACAAAACCTGGATCTACGCTTGTATCGGTATTGCCGATGCAAATAATCGTGTGGAGTATGTGCAGGCTCGTTTCTCGTCCTTTACCAAAGGGTTGCAGAAACTGTGCATATGGCTTGCTAAATACCACTGTAACGATATCTGCATATCGTACTGGCTATATCCCACATTCTTTCCATATTCATGAATCAATCCTCCTGCGGCTGTATTCCAGATAGGCTTTCAGGAATCCCTCGTATTCCCTTCTTGATATGGGTATATTGTCGCCGCTCTTCAAAGTTACTGATGTACGGTCATACCTCTCCACATATTTCAAATTCACAAGATACGACCTGTGGATACGGTAGAAATCCTTCCCCACAAGGCTTTCAAGCACAGATAACTGTCCGTAATACTCTATGCTCTCATTTTTCATGTGAAGGATGGTCTTTCGGTCATAAACTTCTGCATATAAAAGCAGGGACAGATTCACCCTGATATGCGATGTGCCGGACTGGATCTCAATATATTTATCTTGCTTACCGGATTCTCCCCCCGATCTCTTCAAGTCCTTCACCGCATTTTCAAGCACTTCCTTAAGTTTCTCGTCTGCTACCGGCTTTACAAGGAAGTGGAACGCATGAAGATCAAATGAATTGAACACTTGGTCTTCCTCACCCGTAATAAAGATCAGTATTTTTCTCCAATCCCTGTCCCGTAATGTCTTTGCCACATCCATACCGCTCATTCCCGGCATTTTGATATCAAGCAGCAGAATATCCGGCAATATATCCGCACCAAGTAATTCTTTCCCGGATGCAAATGTCATAATCTCTGCATCAGGACATATTTTTCCCACCTTCTCGGCAAGGGTGGCACATATTTTCTTTTCATCATCACAAATTGCTATTCTCATGGTTGTCTCCATTTCATTCCGGTAGGCACAAAGCAGGCATACCCCAGATGTCTTGCGCCCTACCAAAGGGCATACTATATAGATATTATCGGATATTACGTCCCGTTTATTTTTTCCAATGTAGTGAACGGTCGATTTTTTGAAGTAAACGGTCGACGAATAAAAAAGAGAGCCATTTCTGGCCCTCCTTGTCTTACATATATCTTGAATGTTGGCACATTCGCCATTAATTATGAACAACCCATTTTCCGGATTTTGTTGAGCCTTGCCGTTCAATCCGACCTTCTTTCCTCATTTTGTCAATCCTATATTTTATGGTGTCCGCAGTAATCCCTAATATCTTTGCTATTTCATTCCTGTTAATTTCAGGTCTTTCCCTCATAAGATTGGCGATTTTGTCCTCTATTTGATCCATGTCATATTTTTCTTGGGCGATTTCTTGGGCGACTTCTTGGGCGATTTCTTGGGCGCTACCACTGGCTTTAACTTGCTCTTCTTGCTGAATCTTTGCAAATTCGGCGTTAATGTACGCTATAACCTGGGTATAATCGTCCGTATCATTCTCCGGTCCATATACAAGAGCCGGCGACCCGTTATCTTTCATAGCCTTTTTGGCACGGCGGATGCCGAAGCCATACGACTGGATCAAATCCAGCTTGAAAAACATGTCCTTCAGTTCGTCGTTTAAATACTGTCGATCATCAAAAACATCCCGATCATTTAAATCAGCGATAGTTACGGGAGGAACAGGTCGATAAGTGTTTACCACTTGCCGTACCATAATTCTTACCACTTTTTACCATCAAGTTACGAGAAAAAACGATAAGTTACGATACTTTTGCTTTTAAGTCCTATACTGACATTGTCTCTAAAACCGCGCATTTCAGGTATTTGTACGCACCTACTTTTCCTCGCAAACCTGGAAGATGTAGAACTTAAGATAATAGCTTTCATCCGCAGCCCATAGTATCGGATGGTCGGGCGCCTGAGTCCTGAATTCGACCTGTCTGAGCCTTTTGTGTGTCATCCTTGCCGCTTCCCCTATCATCTTGGTAAAGAGCTCCTGAGTCATAAAATGCGAGCAGGAGCAGGTAGCAAAGAAGCCTCCGTCCCGAACCAGTCTCAGTCCCTGCATATTGATCTCTCGATACCCTTTGGTCGCATTCTTAACAGAACCACGTGACTTGGCAAAGGCAGGCGGATCAAGGATTACAACATCATATTTGCTGCCGTCTTTAACTAGCGCAGGAAGAAGATCAAATACATCCGCGCAGATAAAATCCATTATGCCCTCAACATTGTTAAGCACCGCATTATCCTTTGCCTGATCTATGGCAAGCTGTGATGCGTCAACAGCGGTAACATGCTCTGCACCCGCACAAGCCGCATTAAGAGCAAAGGAACCGGTATGAGTAAAGCAATCAAGCACGGTTTTATTCTTACAAAGCTTTGCAACGGCGCGCCTGTTGTATTTCTGATCAAGAAAGAAGCCCGTCTTCTGGCCGTCCTCGACATTGACCATATATTTAACACCATTCTCGGTTATGGGCACCATGGTGTCAAACTCATCACCGATAAAACCTTTGCAGCGCTTTAGTCCTTCCTTTATTCTCTCCTTGGCATCGCTTCGCTCGTACACTCCGCGCACCTTTACGCTGCGCCTTTCAAGAGCTTTGATCAGCGAATCAATTATGTCGGCCTTGTATCTTTCTATTCCGAGTGTCAATGATTCGACAACCAGAATATCCTCGAATTTATCGACAGTTATTCCCGGAAGATAATCGGCCTCGCCAAAGATAAGACGGCAGGAATTAACATCCTCGCCCATAACATCCCATCTGTAGGTCACCGCTCTTTCAACTCTCTCATCAATAAGAGCCCTGTCGACCGCCTCACTGCTTCGTCTCGTCATCATCCTGATACGGATAACGGAATTGTCATTGATATAGCCCTTCCCCATATAATACCCATCAAAGTCTTCAACATCAATGATATCGCCGTTTGCATAACTGCCGGCAATCTGCGCTATTTCATTGTCATAGATCCAGAGACCGCCTCTTTTAAGGTAGCGTCCCTCACCCTTTTTAAGCACCGCTTTCGCCATTTTATAACCTCGCAAAAAGGCCGATCTCATGACGAGACCGGCCCATAATAACAGAAATAATTAGTAGAGAGGATATGAATCCGTAATACTCTTAACGATTTCCTTTGCCTGAGCCTTCTTAGCCTCATCATCGGTAACCGTAAGCATGATAGCTTCTGCAATCTTATCCATATCGCTTGTCACAAGCCCTCTTGTGGTAACCGCAGCTGTTCCGAGTCTTATACCGCTTGTGGTAAAAGGCTTCTCGGGGTCATTGGGGATTGCATTCTTGTTACATGTAATGTTGACGCTGTCAAGAAGCTTCTCGGTTACTTTACCGGTAACGCCCTTGCTTCTGAGGTCGACAAGCATAAGGTGATTATCGGTACCGCCAGATACAAGATCGAAGCCTCTATCAAGAAGCCCCTTTGCAAGAGCCTGTGCATTGTCAACGATATTCTTGGCATAGGTCTTAAAGGAAGGATCAAGCGCTTCCTTAAGACATACAGCCTTAGCGGCAATAACATGCATTAAAGGACCGCCCTGGATTCCGGGGAAAATAGCCTTATTGAAATTAAACTTCTCGTTTGCGGCTGCGGTAGCCATGATCATGCCGCCTCTGGGTCCGCGAAGTGTCTTATGTGTTGTGGTTGTAACAACATCTGCGTAAGGAATGGGGCTCATATGCTGTCCGCCTGCAACAAGACCTGCGATATGTGCCATATCAACCATAAGTACAGCACCCACTTCATCGGCAATCTCTCTGAACTTCTTGAAATCAATTGCTCTTGCATATGCGCTCGCACCTGCAACGATCATCTTAGGCTTGCACTCCTTGGCAATCTTAAGGACCTCATCATAATCGATATATCCATCATCGTTAACACCGTAAGGCACACAGTTAAAATACTTTCCGGACATATTAACGGGTGAACCGTGTGAAAGGTGTCCGCCGTGTGCAAGGTTCATTCCCATAAATGTATCACCGGGCTCAAGTACGGCAAAGAAAACCGCCATATTGGCCTGTGCTCCGGAGTGAGGCTGAATGTTGACATACTCAGCACCGAAGAGTTCCTTTGCTCTCTCAATTGCGAGATTCTCAACGATATCTACGCATTCGCAACCACCATAATATCTCTTGGCAGGATAACCTTCCGCATATTTGTTGGTAAGTGTGCTTCCCATAGCAGCCATAACTGCCTTGCTGACAAAATTCTCCGAAGCAATAAGCTCGATATGATCATTCTGTCGCCCCGTCTCAAGATCGATCGCATGCGCGATCTCGGGATCAATTTTTCTCACTTCGTCTAACGAGTACATCCTCATACCTCCTGATTTTCTGTATTGTTCTTAATATCTATTTTGATTGAAAGTTCCTCAAGCTGTTTGTCTTCAACAACTCCGGGAGCCCCCATCATAATATCCTGTGCATTCTTGTTCATAGGGAAAGGAATAACCTCTCTGATCGAAGACTCGCCTGCAAGGAGCATAACCATTCTGTCAACTCCCGGCGCAATACCCGCATGAGGCGGCGCTCCGTATGTGAATGCATTGTACATAGCAGGGAATTTGGCTTTAACATCCTCTTCTCCGAGCTTAACAAGTTCGAATGCCTTGATCATAATCTCGGGATCGTGATTTCTGACGGCGCCCGATGAAAGCTCTATTCCGTTACATACAAGGTCATACTGATCGGCCATTATGCTGAGCGGATCGATCTCTCCTCTTTCCGCCTTAAGAAGAACTTCCAGTCCGCCCGTAGGCATAGAGAAAGGATTATGACAGAACTCAAGCTCTCCCGATTCCTCTCCAAGCTCGTACATAGGAAAATCAACGATCCAGCAAAATGCATACTGCTCTTTATCCATATGACCCGGAACGATCTCACCAAAGGTCTTGATAAGAACACCGGCCATCTTCTGTGCCTGAGTCTTGCTTCCTGCGGAGAGTACAACAAGGCAGTCACTGTCAAGTCCAAGCTTTGCGATAACCTCATCCTTGATCGGGGCAACGAATTTGGCAATTCCGCCGACAAGTTCCTTGTTCTCATCGCATCTGAACCAATATCCCTTGCTGCCCGAAACAACTTCGGCATCGCCAAGTGCCTTCTCTATTACTTTACGGCTTTCCTTGCATCCGCTTATAACAATGGCCTTAACCACATTGCCCTTAAAGGGTTCAAATCCGCAATCCCCGAGAAGCTCGGAAACGTCACAGCATGTAAGGTCTATTCTGAGGTCCGGCTTATCGGATCCGTATTTATCCATCGCCTCAAGATAAGGTATTCTCACAAAAGGTGCTTTGCTTGCTCTCTTATAAGTTCCGTACTGCTCAAACACAGGAGGAAGAACTCTCTCAAGAACATCGAACACGTCCTCCTTGCCTGCGAAAGCCATCTCCATATCGAGCTGATAGAATTCTCCGGGGCTTCTGTCGCCCCTTGCATCCTCATCTCTGAAGCAGGGAGCGATCTGAAAATATCTGTCAAATCCCGAAGTCATAAGAAGCTGCTTAAACTGCTGAGGAGCCTGAGGAAGTGCATAGAACTTGCCCGGATGCTTTCTGGAAGGCACGAGGTAATCTCTTGCGCCCTCAGGGCTCGAAGCCGTAAGTATGGGGGTTGTTATCTCAAGGAACCCTTCCTCTGTCATTGCGCGTCTGAGTGCTGCAACAACATTGCATCTAAGCACGATATTCTTCTTAACATCAGGATTACGAAGATCAAGATATCTGTATTTAAGGCGGACCGTCTCATCGGCCTCTTTGCTTCTGTTTATCTCAAAGGGGAGCTCACTGTTGCGGTTCTTGCCAAGTACGGTAACCTTGGAAGGAACGATCTCAATCTCGCCCGTTGCAAGCTTGGGATTCTTGCTGCTTCTCTCTCTTACGATTCCGCTTACCTGTATGGTCGACTCTTTGGTAATTCCCTTAAAAGTCGCAACCATCTCCTCACTCTCGGCAACGATCTGAGAAGTTCCGTAGAAGTCCCTGATCACTATGAATGCAAGATTAGCTCCGACCTCTCTCATATTCTCAAGCCACCCGGCGAGTGTTACTTCCTTCCCCGCGTCACTGAGTCTGAGCTCTCCGCAGGTATGTGTTCTTGACTGTGTCATTTCTTAAGTTCCTCCAGATAAAATTCTTCGAAATTATCATATCCCTGAGATGCAAGCTGTTCCTTCTGGAATTTCTTATTCTTGTTCATTCTTACCATCAGGATCTGCTTGCCCTCACTCCGAAGCATGGTTGCTTTGGAAATAATATCACTCAGCTTCCTACCGGTGATCCCTTTCTCAACAAGAAAAGCAATCTTCTCGGACTCATCGGGAATTACATAATCATTATCAAGAAGTATTGTGACAATTCTCTCAAAGCCGATTGAGAAGCCGCACGCCGGCGTATCCTGTCCGGTAAAGCGTCCGACCATTTTATCGTATCTGCCGCCGCCTCCTACGGATGATCCGAACTCAGGTACCTCAATCTCAAAAATCGTTCCCGTATAATAAGACATACCTCTTACCAATGTAGGATCGAAAAGCATCTCAAATGTGCCTGTCTTGACTTCATCAACGGTCTCTATGATCTCTCTGAGAGAATCCGCTGTACCTTCCTCAAGAAAACTTCCAAGCGTATTTCCGAGATATTCTATTGCTTCAAGTGAAGCTTTACCGCTGATATTTGTAAGCAAATCCGTGTACTTATCGATCACATCGGTTGCATAGCCCGCTTCGGCAAGTTCAGACTTAACTCCGTCGATGCCTATCTTGTCCATTTTATCAAGGATGATAAATACATTATCGTAATCCTCCTCGGCAAAACCGCTGTACGCAGCCATAGCCTTAAGCATCCTTCTCTCATTGATGTGTATTTTAAAATCCTTGAATCCAATCTTCGAGAGAGTGGTCGTTGTAGCGAGTATAAGTTCGATTTCGGCGATATTACCGGGCTCACCGAGAATATCTATGTCGCACTGGTAAAACTGTCTGAAACGGCCTTTCTGAGGTCTGTCCGCTCTCCACACGCTTCCGATCTGAAGCGCCTTAAACGGCACAGGAAGATTAGCCTGATTGTTTGAATAAAATCTTACAAGCGGAACGGTGAGGTCATATCTGAGTCCTCCGTCAACAAGCTCGTTTGCATCACCTGACTCTGCCGCTGCCGCGATATCAAGCTTGTCTCCGCGCTTAAGGATCTTGAAAATAAGCTTCTCGTTCTCGCCGCCCTGCTTGCTTGAGAGATTGGCGATGTTTTCAACCGCAGGCGTCTCAATAGGCGTAAAACCGAAGCTTGAATATGTCTCCTTGATAAGTGCGATAAGGTAATCCCTTATTCTCATTTCTCTCGGTAAAATGTCTTTCATACCCGTTACGGGTTTCTTAATTAGTGCCATTATCGTCTCCTGAATCACTGTGTGTTACTAACTAATCCATTATATTTTTTGGCGGTATTAAAGTCAAGAAATTAAGGGGGTATTTTAAAATTCTTGTGTACATAATAAATTCCGTATGATATACTATGTGTGGTGTTTTTCTACGTTTTTGTAGGTGAGGTAGATATGATAGTTAATTCTAAGGACAATTTTACGGACATTGCGGTTCAGCTTCTTAATGGTTTGGGATTTGCAGACATTCAGAAGATGGGCGAAGACAGCATTATTGACATTACCGCGACCAAGGACGGAAGCAAATACGCTTTCAAATGCAAATACGATATTGATGCGATAAGCGAGAAGGACATGCGTTCTTTTCTTGATTCTACGGGATTTGGCGGACGTTACGACAAACTCGTCTATATCACCAACAGTTCTTTTGCTGTCAGTGCGAAGAGACTTGCAGAGTCGGAAGGCATTGAACTTTGGGATCGTAACACCTTTGACAGAATGACTATTACGATTGCCGATAAGATCGAGGATGCTCCCGTCAAAGCCAGGAGTCACACAGGCCTTATCATTCTTTTTATTATTTTCCTCGTTATAGTTATCTGTGCGGGATTGTATTATTACTTTTTCCTCAAGAAATAATATGCAGGGGCTTTTGGCCCTTGCGTTTTAAGAGCAGTGCGTATTGCACTGCTTATTCATTTTACCTGAAAGGACATTAAGGATATGGCAGAAGGTGCAATAACAGTTACACTTAATAAAGGGCAGGTTCTCGATACACCGGGTGATGAGATCGAAGCATTATATCTCATCAAGAGCGGGAAGATTACCGCCTATTCTTCATACATAAGATACGCTTGCGAGGCCGGTCATATAGTTGGGATCACCGACTGCTATTACGGGGTTTACGCTTTTACTTATGTTGCCGATGAGGATACCGTTCTTGAGCGTTATGTAGCCGCATCGCCCTCAGACCTCGGTAAAATATGCGCCGCATACCCGAAGGGACTCGGCAATCTTGTCAGCCTTCATAACACCTATGCCCTGAACCTTATAAAGAATTATCTGATGCTCAATATGAAATGCCGCAAGAAGGACGCTTCATATTCACCCGACACCAGAATATCCAAGCTTGACCTTGATAAATACAACGCCCTTTCCGGTCTTAAGAGCGAAATCGCAAGTGCATTTTACGGAGCTAATCCCGCTATCGCCACTTCCGCGCTGGTTGAGATTTCCAAGTTTACAACAGATCTTAACGACGCCTGCATGCAGATGGCCGCTTTTCTCGAGATCGACCTTGATTACGTTCCTCCCAAGGAAGAACCCAAAGCCCAGGAAATCAAGCAGATTGAGTACGGCTGCGATTATACGGACGACGAGATTGCAGCAACTCTTTCCAATTCTCTTTCCAAGATACTCGATTACGGCGAAATATATGTCGAAGAAGCGGATGAATACAAAGCCCTTGTTGCCCGGTTCAAGACCATCACCGACAAGCTGTCCTCCGATGACAACACCCGTAAAATCCGTAATGCCATCAGCACCGGATTTTATAAAATATACTATGAGGTGCTTATGCGTTCTTTTAATGACGAGACGCCTCCGCCTTATATAACCATGTTTCTCAACTTTGGATATATCGACGAAGACCTTGTCGGTATGAAGAATGCGATCGACCTTTTCAAGCTTTCCGTGAATATCGAGGATATTTGCACGACCGCGCATGTATATACAATGCAGAACTGGCTCAGAGCGATACTTTGGGGCGAGAAGGAGCCTTCCAAGAACACCCTCGATCAGAGCTACGAAGAATATCTCAAGGAGGAATTCAAAGTCGGTCATATCAAGCAGCCCATTGAACAGCTTCTTGAAAACGACGAGGCCAAGTTCCGCTACGAGATTGACAATATGTTCAAGAATGCACAGCGTATGACTTATGGCAAGGCCAGTTCTTTTATAGCGGTGCTGATCGAAGAAAATATGATGAAATCCTTCCCTGAAGCCATATCTTCGGGTGAAGCAATAATCGATGCCATCAACCGGATAAGAGAAGTCGATTTCTCACTCTTCTACCGGTCCACCGTATATACCAATCAGGAAGCCGGAGTAGCCAAAGAGTTCATATATACCGAGGTTATGCCGGACATCATCCTTACGCCCTGCATCGGTACAATGGGCGCTATGTGGCAGGAGATCGAAGGCAGAAAGCGTAACTCGCCGGCAAGATTCATGCTCCCCATATTCTGCGGCGCAGACATCAATCAGATCATCATGAATGTCCTCGGCAAATTCCGTTGGGAACTTTGCAAGAGAATTCAGGGGGTGTACTGGAACAACATCGCTGAGAAATCCCTTACTTCCGAGTATTGTGATTATATCCAGTTCTACAAGAAGAACCGGGATATTCCGGACACGGCCAAGGAGAAGATAAAGTCCACACTTGCCTCCTGCCGTAACAACTACGCCGAAGTCTTTACAAGGGACTACGCTCTCTGGATCAACTATGAATCCAAGGGCTCGGGACGTCTCAACAAAGTCTCCAGACTCATACTTTCCAAGTATTGTCCCTTTAATGTGAATATCAGAACCAATCTTCATGACAATCCGATGTTTACGGAGGCAATCGACGCCTACGACCGTAAAATAGCCTCCGAAAAGAAGAAGCTCGATAATGTGATCAAAGCTCTTACCGCCAAGAATATCAATATCCCGAAGGAACTGCGCGAGACCAAGATTTATTATACCAAATAAGCTTTCGCTCTACTCTTCGTTATATTCGAAATGCTGGTAATCTTTGACGTTCGTCCAGTTGCCGCCCCAGTTAAATCCGTATTTTACAAAGATACGATATGCAAAATCATTTTCATCGATCTTCATAATGAAATTACTGCTTCTGTCAGCATATTTAACGGCTGTAACAGGATAAATCTCATCATCGTGAACATACGGATTATATAGAGGATTGATATCAATTGCCAGCCCGTATGCATGAAGCGACCACTTGTTGTCACTTCCGACCATCGGCCTCATATTAAAGCACGAAGTGTTATTATTGGCCATTGAGACCTCATCATTTCCGCCGAACTCATCGATAAGTTTGACACTCTCAATCGTATACGAAGCCTTATACAGCTCATAAAATATCTTCGATGCCCTATCGGCTATAAGTACATTTACGATCATCTCGCCCTTATGAGGCTGATCGTCCGTACCCCAATAAAGAAGCTGCAAATACCTCAGGTCGTCCCATGTAACCGGTCCGTCCTCCTGGTATGAGTAGGTCATTTTATTTTTAATAAATGCAGGTACCTCGGTATACGAGAAATACGTGCTTCTATCACTCTCTATGATTTCCGAAGGCATAGGATAGTCACCCTCTATTGTCCTTGAAGTCTCCTGCGGAACAATATTTGTCGGATGATTCTTTCTGTACACAAGCACAACAATAAGAACGCCCATTATAAGTGCGCTTATCACAAGGATCACGCTGAATACCGTTCTTTTTGTATCGCCGGTGTTGCCGGCGCTATTAGAGGAGCGTCCCTTCTTATTCGTGCCAGCCGATTTCTTATCAGCCATCTTTTTCCTCCTTATCCTTGAAGCTTACCGTAAGCTGATTGAAAGGAATCACTATTCCTCTCGCATTGCTGCTGCTTTTTCCAACATAATCATTCACCCAAATATTTAAAAATGCTTATCCCCATCGGCGGAAGTGTTATCCTGATAGAATTCTCCCTTGCATCACACGCCGCCTGCTTTGACCTGATCATTCTGCGGTTGATCGTTCCGAAACCGCCGAATTTCTCATCATCACTGTTAAATATCTCTTTGTATCTTCCGGGATGATCAACACCTACTGACATCTTGCTTATTATCGGTGTAAAATTAATCGCAATCACGAGGTACTCGCCCGAATCCGACTTTCTTGAATATGCGATAAAGCACTCACCCGATGAAACATTATTCACCCATTCAAAGTTATCGGGAGATTCACATTTAAGGGCAGCCTCTTCGTTGCACAGCACATTAAGTGCTCTGAAGTATTCATATATATCCGCGCATATTTCATCCTTCGCATCATCAGAGGAAACCTTAGCGAGCGGATCCCATTTCTGGGAACTGCCGTATGTATTCGCATCATATATAAGCTTTTTACCGGGCTGAGTATACATATATCCGTATATAGCCTTAAGTCCTGCCGCCTTATCTTCCCTGCTCCTGCCGAATATTTTATCGACAGCAGTGGTTTCATGTCCGATTCCGAGAATGTAGTTCTCGCTGCCGGAATAAATTGCCGGTAAAATAAGCTCCCCATATCTTCCCGGTCTGAAAAGCGGGTCTGCCTCCATATAATCAAGGATGCTTGAGGCAAAGCGCTCATCGCATGCATAATCAAAACCGAGTCCATCATCATATTCGCTCGTTGTAACACCCTGCCACATAGCAGTCTGACCGCTTGTCATAAATACGCCCTTGGTATTCTCATGAACGGTTCTGTTGAGTTTCTTAATGAATTCGACCGCATCTATATTATCGTTGCCGCCATAGATATTGGCAACCCACTCGCCCGGATTCTTATCGTAATCCAGATAAAGCATAAGCGACAAAGCATCCACATTCAATGCATCAAGATGATATTCGCTTATCCAGTAAAATGCGCTGCTTATCAGAAAACTCGTAACGAATCCGTTTGCATAATTAAAAAGTCCGGTTCCCCATTTACTGCGACCCTGTCTGGGATCAAGATGCTCATAGAGGCAAGTTCCGTCAAAACAGGCAAGTCCGGACTCATCGAGAGCAAATTGTGCGGGAGTCCAGTCCATGATCACACCGATATTATTCTGATGAAGAAGATCCACCATCTCCTTAAAAGCCTCAGCTTTTCCGTATCTTGCGGTAATTGCATAGAATGAACTTGTATGATATCCGGCAACCTCATCATTCATATATTCAGTGAGCGGCGTTAATCGCACATGTGTAAAACCGCCGTTTACAGCCTTCTTTATAACCTTATCCGCAATCTCATCCCACGAATCACCGAGGGCAAAAGGATATATCTCAAGTATGGAAGAAAGCGATGAGCCTCTTACACTGCTGCCTCTCTCATCCATCCACTTCTTATCTTTCCATAAATAAGATGTCTTGTCATCAACAACCGAGCAATCATCCGGTCTGAGAGTACTCCTTGTTGAATAAGGGTCACGCTTATATATCTTGGTACCGTTTTTCAGTCTTATCTCATATTTGTAGGCACAGCCGCTTTTTATACCGGGTATGAAAAGCTCAAAAACGCCATATTTGTCATTTTTCTCCATCTGGTATACTCTTCCGTCCCAGTCGCAGAAATCACCTACAACGCTGACTCTTGAAGCATTAGGGGCCCATACGGAAAAGAGCGTACCCTCTGTGCCTGATATTTTAATAGTGTGAGAGCCGAGTATTTTATATGCGGTAAAAGAATCTCCGCTTGAAACAGCTTGTAGATCCTTATCACTAAGTTGAGAAGCAAAACTGTATATGTCCGGAGCATTAACGATCTTACTGTCCTTAAGCTTGAACTCATAGCTGTATTCATATTTCTTTCTGCCCGGCATAAGAACGGCAAAGAAGCCCTCTTCATCAACAAGTTCCATTGCATGCTTGCTGCCGTCCGCAAGAACGACGCTTGCCTTAACAGCTCGCGGATTAAAGCACTGTATAAGCATATTCAAGCCGCTGGCGTGTTGTCCCATAAGTGCCTTTGGGTGAATGCATTCACCATATACAACTCCCTCGATCTCCGGCCAGTCCATGACATTATATAACTTCTTATTCATACCCTTGCATTCTCCTCTTAAAGAAAGTCTCTTCGATGTAAAAAATTCAGCTGCCGCAAAGGCTTTGCGGCAGCTGAATATTATTCCTCTATTCTGTGAATAAATATTCCGCTTCTAAGCTTGGGCTCAAACCATGTCGATTTGGGCGGCATAAGCATATCTGCGTCAGCAACCTCGAAAAGTTCATCGATCGATGTCGGATACATTGAAAAGGCAAGCTTCATATCGCTGTCCGCTCTTCTCTCAAGCTCCTCAAGGCCTCTGATCCCTCCGACAAAACCGATTCTCTTATCGATTCGCGGATCCTCGATATCAAGTAGCGGAGTAAGAAGATAATCCTGAAGAATGGAAACATCCAGCCCGTCAACCGGATCATCGCTCCTTATCGTATCTCTTGCCGTCACCAGATACCATGTGCCGTCAAGGTACATTCCGTATGACCCCTTCTCTTCCGGGTAAAATGCCTTTCTTCCTTTTTCCTCAACATCAAAGTACTTGTCAAGCGCCTCAAGATATTCTTCCTTGGTCATACCGTTCAAGTCTTTAACCACGCGGTTATAAGGCATGATCATAAGCTGATCGTCCGGGAAAAGAACCGAAAGGAAGTAATTGAATTCTTCCGTTCCGTCATAATCGGGATGTTCCTCTCTTCTCTTAAGACCAACCTTAACGGCGGAAGCACATCTGTGATGTCCATCTGCAATATATATAGAATTAACTTCGTCAAAAGCTTCCCTAAGCGCAGAAACATCGCTGCCGACGATCTTCCATACATTATGGGTGATGCCGTCTTCCGATGTAAAAGCATATATGGGAGTCTCCTGCTTATGCTTGTTTACGATCTCATTGATAGCCTCTTCGGAGCGATACGCAAGGAAAATAGGTCCCGTCTGCGCACTGGTACGATCTACATGATTGATTCTGTCCTGCTCCTTATCGGCTCTTGTTTTCTCGTGTTTTTTAATCTTGTTATTAAGATAATCATCAATTGAAGCACAGGCTACAATACCCGTCTGACTTCTTCCGTCCATAATGAGCTCGTATATATAATATGCCTCATCATTGTCGCATATGAATGTACCGTCTGCGATCTCTTTATCAAGAAGCTCGCGCGCCTTATCATATGCGGCATCACTGTACATATCAAAATCAGGACCAAACTGCGTTTCCGGTCTGTCAATGTTAAGAAACGATAAGGGCTTACCCTTAACCGCCTCAGCCGCTTCGCCTCTGGAATACACATCATACGGAAGTGCAGCTACATCCTGCACCTTGTCCGCAGCAGGTCTTATACATTTAAATGGTTTAATATCAGACATATGTCTCCTTAAATAAAATAGATAAATCCTGGATATTTCTCTTTATAAACTGTTAGTAAAATCAGATTAGTGCCCGGTTATTGCCGGGCACCGCTTCTTATACATAAATTATTTGATGACTCTAACCTTAAGAACGCCTTCACCACCGGCAATCTTCGCTGCAGCGTCAGCTGCATTCGCTTTATCGATATCAAGAAGTGAATAAGCATATTCTCCTCTTGACTGGCTTATAAAATTCTCAATATTGATTCCGGCCTCGCCGCATGCGGTTGTAAGCTTGCTGATAATATTGGGAAGGTTTCTGTGAAGGACCGCAAGTCTTCCGGCAAACTGAGGCTTACCCATATCTACAGCAGGGAAGTTAACGGAGTTCTTAATATTACCGTTCTCGATATAATCCATAACCTGATTAACTACCATAACTGCGCAGTTATCTTCCGACTCTTCGGTAGATGCGCCAAGGTGAGGGAATGCGATAACATTCTTGGTATTGGCAATCTTGGGAGTAGGGAAATCGGTTGCATAACAACGTATTTTACCGCTCTCAAGCGCATCTGCGACATCATTCTCGTTGATAAGAAGGTCTCTTGCAAAGTTAAGGATGATCACTCCGTCCTTCATTGTAGCGATCGTGTCCTTATTGATCATTTCCTTGGTATCATCGATAAGAGGAACGTGAACCGTTATAAAATCACATGTCTTGAAGATATCAGCTCTGTCATTTACAAGCTGAACTTTACGTGATAAGTGAAGAGCATTGTTAACTGAAATAAAAGGATCACATCCTACTACATCCATGCCGAGTGCTGATGCTGCGTTGGCAACGATAACACCGATATTACCAAGTCCGATAACGCCAAGCTTCTTGCCCTTGATCTCGGTTCCGGCGAATTTGCTCTTAGCCTTCTCCATTGTCTTGGAGATATTCTCATCACCCTTGTTCTCCTGTACCCACCTGTTGCCTCCGATGATATCTCTTGATGCAAGGATCATAGAAGCTATAACAAGCTCGCGGACACCGTTTGCATTGGCTCCGGGAGAA
Organism: uncultured Lachnospiraceae bacterium; assembly: GCA_937885345.1. GTDB lineage: Bacteria > Bacillota > Clostridia > Lachnospirales > Lachnospiraceae > Eshraghiella. The sequence continues at coordinate 18,661 of CAKZZH010000047.1, forward strand.
TTAAATACTACAATACCCTTCTCGGCACATTTGTCGAGAGGAATATTATTAACACCGGCGCCGGCTCTTGCAACTGTAAGGAGCTTATCCGAAAACTCCATATCATGCATTGCCGCACTTCTTACGAGAATTGCTTCCGCTTCGTTAATGTCTTCGGTTAACACGTAATCTGCTGTAAAATTATCCGTTCCCACTTTGGAAATAGGGTTCAGACATCCATATTTGTACATTGTATCCTACCTCAACTTATAAATTATTTATTATTCTTCTCGAATTCTTTCATGAATTCTACAAGCTTCTCAACGCCCTCGATCGGCATTGCATTGTAGATAGAAGCTCTCATACCGCCTACTGTTCTGTGGCCCTTAAGGTTAACGAATCCGGCTGCTGTAGCCTCTTTGATGAACTTGGCATCCATCTCCTCATCACCTGTTATGAAAGGTACGTTCATAAGTGAACGATCCTCAGGAACAACGATACCCTTGAAAAGCTCGCTTGAATCAAGGAAATCATAGAGGATCTTAGCCTTCTTTTCATTATGAACCTTCATTGCCTCAAGGCCGCCCATCTTCTTGATCCACTTAAATACTTTACCGCAAATATAGATATTGTAGCAAGGAGGTGTATTGTAAAGTGAGTCATTATCGGCCTGAGTCTTCCACTTAAGCATTGTAGGTGTTCCGGGAAGTACATCATCTGTGATGAGGTCTTCACGAATAATAGCGATAACAACACCTGCAGGTCCGATGTTCTTCTGAACGCCGCCGTAAACAACGCCGTACTTGGTTACATCCATCGGCTCTGAAAGGAAGCAGGAAGAAACGTCCGATACAAGTAATTTACCCTTTGTATTGGGAAGTGTCTTATACTTGGTTCCGTAAATGGTATTATTCTCGCAAATATATACATAATCAAGGTCGTCGGCAATATCAAGATCCGAGCAGTCAGGTATGTAGCTGAATGTCTTATCTGCGGAAGATGCAAGTTCTACGGCTTCACCGTAAATCTTAGCCTCCTGAAAAGCCTTCTTAGCCCACTGTCCTGTAAGAATATATCCGGCTTTCCTATTCTTCATAAGGTTCATGGGAACCTCTGCGAAGAACTGGGATGCACCACCCTGAAGGAATAAAACTTTGTAATTATCGGGAATGTTAAGAAGATCTCTGAGATCCTTCTCTGCATCTTTGATAATAGCATCATATACTTTGGAACGATGACTCATCTCCATAACGGACTGTCCGCTACCCTGATAATCCATCATTTCTGCTGCTGCTTCCTGTAATACTTCCTCCGGTAATACAGCCGGTCCTGCTGAGAAATTGTAAACTCTTGCCACTGCTAAGCCTCCTAAAATGCCGCTCCTCGTCTAAAAAATACTCCGAGCCTTATATTATTTTACAGTCCGCCTTATAAGCGGACTGTAGCGTTCTTTGGTATTTTACGTCAAAAAGACGTAATCGTCAATATTGTTATGAACCTTGAGTTGCTCTACACTATGTATCGGATCATCCGGTATTATGCATTGAGTTTGTCGATGATTATAGGGAGTTCCTTGTCGATTATATCATTATCAAGCTGACAGGTACCTGCATTTGCATGACCACCGCCACCATAGGTAAGACAAAGTTCACCGATATTGAATGTAGAATTCCTATTGACAATGGACTTTCCGATCATAACCGCAGTATTCTGCTTCTTAAAGCCCCAGGCTACGTGAACCGAGAGTTCGGTCTCGGGATGCATTGCATATACCATAAAACGGTTACCTGCATATATTGTCTCTTCATTACGAAGATCGATCACTGCAACTTTGCCATGAATTGTAACAACCCTCTCAAGCTGCTTCTTAAAAAGCTCCTGCTGTTCAAAATAAAGATCTACACGCTCTTTGACATCGGGAAGAGCAAGAATATCTTCGATGGAATGCTGAAGGCAGTAATCGATCAGTTCCATCATAAGATCATAATTGGAGATACGGAAATCGTGGAATCTTCCCAGTCCTGTTCTGGCATCCATAATATAGTTGAGAAGAACCCATCCGGTCGGATTAAGGATCTCATCAACGGTAAAATCTGCCGAATCGCCCTTGTCAACCGCCGTCATTATCTCTTCCGAGACTCTTGTAAAGGTCTTGGCACCACCATAGTAGTCATATACAACTCTTGCCGCTGACTTGGCATCACCGTCGATAATGAATTTATCCTTGGCAGCTTCCATATTATTACGTGTAAGTTCTGACTCATGATGATCAAATGCAAGTCCCACTCTCGGATCAAACGGAAGGTTGGTCGTAATATCATTCTCGTCGATATCTATCTTTCCATCTTGAACATCCTTGGGATGAACGAACTTGATGTCATCTATAAGATTCATCTCCTTGAGGAGCATCGCACATACAAGCCCATCGAAATCACTTCGAGTTACAAGTCTCTTCATTTGAAAATACCTCTCTTAAATAGAATATAAAACAACTGCCATTTATTATAATATTTCAGGACAATATTCACAAGGGGGATTTATTCCTATTTTATTCGGATTCTTACGAAATCCGGACCGATTTGATTAGCTTTCAGTCTTGGACTTGAGTGCGGTTCCAAGTATTGCGCGCGCATTCTCCACTCTCTCCTGTGTCGGAGGATCAACACCTTCGAGAGGATACTTCATTCCGAGTTCTTCCCACTTGAACTGTCCCAGTGTGTGATACGGGAGCACATCAATCTGCTCCACATTATCAAGTGTCTTTATAAACTCGGCAGTTTTCTTAAGATATTCGTCATTATCGGTGATCCCGGGTACAAGTACATGCCTTATCCATACAGGTATCTTCTTGTCGGAAAGATATCTTGCGCAATCAAGAATATTATCATTGGGCCAGCCCGTAAGCTTCCTATGCTCCTCAGAATCGATATGCTTGATATCAAGGAGAATGAGGTCGGTATATTTCATAAGTTCCTCAAACTTCCCAAAAAAGGGCTGCATACGTGTAAAAGGCTGAGCGGAGGTATCAAGGCAGGTATGAATGCCCTGCTGCTTAGCCTTGGAAAATAATTCAATCAAAAAGTCAATCTGAAGAAGAGCTTCACCGCCGCTGACGGTTATTCCGCCGTTCTTCTTCCAGTAGGGCCTATTCCGCACAGCTTTGGCAAGCAGTTCGTCCGCCGTCATCTCTATGTTAGCGCTCTTGTCCCAGGTATCTGCGTTATGGCAGTATTTGCAACGCATATCACAGCCTTTTAAAAAAATCATAAATCTTATTCCGGGTCCATCAACAGAACCGAAAGTCTCTATAGAATGTACTTTACCAATCATATAATCACCGTTTCCCTTTTTTGAAAAAAGGGAGTCTGGATAACCAGACTCCCTATTAACATCTACTATCGCTTGTTAATTACAGCCTCTTGTGGCATGTTCTTGCGATAACATCGAGCTGCTGCTCCTTGGTAAGTGAGATAAACTTAACTGCGTATCCTGATACACGGATCGTGAAGTTAGCATACTCAGGCTTATCAGGATGCTCCATACAATCGATGAGTTTCTCTGTACCGAATACGTTAACATTAAGGTGATGTGCGCCCTGATCGAAATATCCGTCAAGTACGTTAACAAGTGTATTCTTACGCTCCTCATCAGTATGTCCGAGAGCATCGGGATTCATTGTCTGGGTATTGGAGATACCGTCAAGTGAATACTCATAAGGAACCTTTGCAACTGAGTTAAGAGATGCAATAAGTCCGTTCTGCTCTGCGCCGTATGAAGGTGAAGCACCGGGTGCGAAGGAAGCTCTTGCAGCTCTTCCGTCAGGTGTAGCACCGGTAGCCTTACCGTAAACTACGTTTGATGTGATGGTAAGGATTGAAGTTGTAGGCTCAGAGTTACGATATGTGTGATACTTCTTGATCTTCTCAATGAAGGTCTTAAGGAGCCATACTCCGATCTCATCAGCTCTCTCATCATCATTACCATACTTAGGGAATTCACCCTCTGTCTCAAATCCTGTAGCGATACCGTACTCGTTACGGATTACTTTAACCTTAGCATACTTGATAGCTGAAAGTGAATCGATTACGTGAGAGAAACCTGCAATACCTGTTGCGAAAGTTCTTCTTGCATCTGTATCGATAAGAGCCATCTCAGCTGCCTCATAGTAATACTTATCATGCATATAGTGGATAAGGTTAAGGATGTTAACATACAAACCTGCAACCCAGTCAAGCATGATATCATACTTATGCATAACCTCATCATAATCAAGGTACTCGGAAGTGATAGGAGCGATCTCGGGACCACACTGCATAGGCTGTCCGATTCTGGGATCTGCTTCACTGTACTTATGCTTCTCATCATAATTATGAGTCTCATCCTTACCACCGTTGATAGCGTAAAGGAGAGCCTTAGCAAGGTTAGCACGTGCTCCGAAGAACTGAAGTTCCTTACCTGTCTGTGTAGCGGATACACAGCAGCAGATGCTGTAATCATCGCCCCAGATAGGCTTCATTACATCATCATTCTCATACTGGATAGAAGATGTAGCAACAGAAATCTTAGCTGCATACTTCTTGAATGTCTCAGGAAGAGCTGATGAGTAAAGTACCGTAAGGTTGGGCTCAGGTGAAGGTCCCATGTTCTCAAGAGTATGAAGGAAACGGAAATCATTCTTGGTAACCATGTGACGTCCGTCCATTCCGATACCGCCAACCTCAAGTGTTGCCCAAACGGGATCGCCTGAGAATAACTGGTTGTATGACTCAATTCTTGCGAACTTAACCATACGGAACTTCATTGTCATGTGATCGATAAGTTCCTGAGCCTCAGACTCAGTGATCTTACCTGCCTTGAGATCTCTCTCAATGTAGATATCAAGGAATGTAGAGATACGACCAACTGACATTGCAGCACCGTTCTGTGTCTTAATTGCTGCAAGATATCCGAAATATAACCACTGAACAGCTTCCTTAGCATTAGCGGCAGGCTTGGAAATATCGAAACCGTAAATCTTAGCCATTTCCTTCATGCCCTTAAGAGCTCTGATCTGCTCTGCGATCTCTTCTCTTAAACGGATAATATCATCTGTCATATCTCCATGTCCGCAGTTATTGAAATCCTTCTTCTTAGCGGCGATGATATGATCGATACCATAGAGAGCAACTCTTCTGTAGTCACCTACGATACGTCCACGTCCATATGTATCAGGAAGACCCGTAACGATATGTGTATAACGTGCGAGCTTCATCTCATCGGTATAAGCATCGAATACAGCCTGGTTATGAGTCTTATGATATTCATTGAATATCTTGTCATATTTCTCATTAACATTGTATCCGTACTGAGCTGCTGCCTGCTGAGCCATCTTGATACCGCCAAAAGGCATAAATGCTCTCTTAAGGGGCTTGTCGGTCTGAAGACCAACGATCTGCTCAAGATCCTTCATAGACTCATCGATATAACCGGGGCCATAAGCTGTAAGGCTTGATACGATCTCTGTCTCACACTCAAGGACACCACCCTTCTCTCTCTCTGCTTTCTGAAGTTCCTGAAGTCTTCCCCAAAGTTTGTCTGTTGCCTCAGTAGGACCTTCAAGGAAACTCTCATCTCCGTCGTACTGAGTGTAATTCTTCTGAATGAAATCACGTACATTAATGTCGTCATTCCAATGACCGGTGTTAAATCCGGCCCACTGTTCGTAATTAGCCATTACAAATACCTCCTGTTTTAATTTGATATTTTTTGTCATTTGATATTTTTTTAACAAGTTCAATATAACACTTTTGCAAGGCCTCGTCAAGTAAATTGATAATAATTCCTATTTTTAATTTGTATATTTTTCAGTGCATTTCACTGCTCTGTATAATACCCTTTCAAAAGCCCTGTTTATAAGGAGTTCACCTCTTATTTGGCGGTGATATAGCCCTCTGCCGCAAGAAGCTCGGCACACAAAATTCCGCCACCTGCAGCACCTCTTACGGTGTTGTGTGAAAGGCCCACAAACTTGTAATCAAACACTTTATCCTCGCGAAGACGTCCAAATGAAACGCCAAATCCGTTCTCATAATCAACATCAAGAGCAACCTGAGGTCTGTTATCATCCTCAAGATACTGTATAAAATGCTTGGGCGCATTGGGAAGTTTGAGTTCCTGAGGCTTACCCGAGAAATTTCTCCACTTCTCAATGATCTCTTCCTTGGAAGGCTTCTTCTCAAAATTAACGAATACCGCAGCGGTATGTCCGTTAAGTACCGGAACTCTGATACACTGTGAAGTGATAACGATATCCTTGGCAAGTTCTATTTTACCGTCAACGAGCTTACCCATTACACGAAGGGGCTCCATCTCGCTCTTCTCTTCTTCTCCCGCTATATAGGGGATGATGTTGCCGACCATCTCAGGCCAGTCCTTAAAGGTCTTGCCGGCGCCTGAAATAGCCTGATATGTGGTAGCTACGACAAGTTTGGGACCGAATTCCTTAAGTGCGAATATTGCAGGTGTATAGCTCTGAATTGAACAATTGGGCTTAACTGCGATAAATCCTCTGGTTGTGCCGAGTCTCTTCTTCTGATAAGGAATGAGGCCTATATGCTCAGGGTTTATCTCGGGAACGATAATAGGAACATCCTCGGTCCAACGATGTGCACTGTTATTGGAAACAACAGGTGTTTCGGTCTTGGCATATTCTTCCTCGATTTTCTTAATCTCTTCCTTGGACATATCAACAGCAGAGAACACAAAATCCACCTGCGAAGCAACCTCTTCAACCTCATTGACATTCTTAACGACAATCTTTTTAACAGCTTCGGGCATGGGTGTATCCATCTTCCATCTGTCACCTACGGCGTCCTCATAAGTCTTGCCTGCACTTCTGGGGCTTGCAGCTATTGTAGTAACTTCAAACCAGGGGTGATTCTCAAGAAGAGAGATAAATCTCTGTCCAACCATTCCGGTACCACCGAGGATACCAACTTTAAGCTTCTTGTCCATTTTACATCTCCTTACGGCTGCCGGCGCGCCTTGCGCCGATGTGCAGCAAATAATGTATAAAATAATATTAAAAAACCCCGATGCCAGGCCGGCACGGGGCTCTTAAAAGCTGCTAACGGGAGTCGGACCCGTGACCTCCGCCTTACCAAGGCGACGCTCTACCAACTGAGCCATAGCAGCATACCTAACGTACGGTTAGTAGAATAACACAATTTAAGAACTAAGGCAACAAAAAATTTATGAAATTTATGTGTTGATAATAAACGAAAATAACCGGACATAAATAAGGATAAATGAGCAATTTAACCATCATAACCGATTTCGTCGGCGCGCTTAATAAACTCATCTATTGTTAGAGGTTTTGAATAATAATACCCCTGAAAACTCGTCACATCGAAGTTATTCTTAATATAATCCTTCATACTCTCCGTTTCGATACCTTCAACGCAAACCCTGATCCCAAGTCTTCTGGCGCATGTCGCAACCGTATCAAGGAGAATCTGCTGCTGGGCGTCCGTCTCGATATCGGTAACAAAGCTTCTGTCAATCTTGATCTGGTTGATCGGCAATCTGAAGAGCAGACCGAGCGCAGAATAGCCCGTTCCAAAATCATCAAGCGAAACACGTATCTTGTAAGAATTGATAAATTCAATATCCGAACGAAGTCTGTTCTCATCGATAAGTCTGCATCTCTCGGTAAGTTCAAGCCTTATATTCTCGGGAGGAAATCCTACTTCTTTAACTATATCGACAAGAGTTCTTCTGAACTCTTCTCTCTGAAGCTGTGTATATGCGATATTGATATTAACGATAAAATCCGGATCCTTCGGAAGCAATTTAAGAGCGTCCCTAAGTGCCTGGCGTATAATCCAGTTACCGAGTTCGAAGAATACCGAATCCTTCTCGAGCCATTCAATAAAGTAATTGGGCGGTACAACGCCAAAGCCGGCACCCTTCCATCTAAGAAGCGCCTCCATTCCGGAAACCTTCTCATTCTCAACGCAAACGATGGGCTGATACATAAGATAGAAGCCGTTATATTCATCAAGCACACTGTCCCTGATAACATTGAATGTAGCAAGTTTGCGTTTGTTCTCAATAAAATACGAATTCTCAAATATCTCAAGGCCCGAACGCGGTGACTCCTTGGCCTTGCTGAGCGCGAACTGAGCGCTGGTATATATCGTGTTGGCTTCAAGATCGTAATCATCCGAATATACGGCGCCGCCGCACACATCGACGATTATCCTGTCCGAGCCTACCAAAACACCACCTTTGAGAAAACTCTTTATGCAATCAAACATATTGGTAACATCAAACATGGATGTTCCCTGCGCATCTATAAGAAATGCAAATTTGGTGCCGTCTGTACGAAAGATGCTGACATTCTTGCGAATCTTAAGAAGATATAAGGACAATTCCTTAAGTACTTTGTTACCGACGGTATATCCGTACATATTGTTGACATTAAAGAAATTCCTGAGTCCTATGATAAGAAGATAATAAGGCCGTTTCTCTTCCATTCTCTCCTTAAGCATCCACATAAGCGTGCTTCTGGTAAAGAGACCCGTTACGGAATCAAAGGTGTCATCCACCTCATGATTGATGATATTACCCATAAAAATACATGGTTTACCCCGATCATCCCTTATAAGATGGCCCTTACAGGTAACGGTAACATAGACACCATCGGCATTCTTGGCGCGATAAAGCATATCATGCACCTCACTCTCACCGGAGAAGATTGCAGCGATGCTTTTCTTATAGTCATCTCGATACTCAGGGTCTATATGTTCGAGCCATATATCACCTGCATGTTCCATCTGCGAATCGGGAAGTCCGAAATATTCGATAGCAGCATCGGACCAGATCGAAATGTCCGAAGCAATATCACAGACAAAGACGTACCTGCCGGGCTCTGTATCCGACAAAGCCTTAAAGATGTCCATATTAATGCGATTAAATACACCATTATCCATAATAGCACCCTCCGACATTGATTATACAGCTTTTTCAGGTAAAGTACAACCGAATCAGTCATCATCCCCGTATATCCTGAATCCCGGATAATATCTAAAAAACACCTTTGCAATAATACGGTCCCTTGTAACAGGACCCCAGCTTCGCGAATCATTTGAGTGATTACGATTATCCCCCAAAGTATAATACTCATTGTCGGCAAGCACAACCGTCTGATTATTGGCCAAATCGGCCTGATTCGGTTCTTCATAGAGATAATCTTCAACAAGATGAAACTCCTCACCGTCAACAGTCGTTATATATATCTCTCCGGCGCTGATTCTTACAGTCTCTCCGGGAAGGCCGATAACTCTCTTAACATAGAGCTCACCTTCATCTGCCGGATTAGGAGTCCTGAATATAACAATATCTCCTCTTTCGGGATCACTGAAATAATAGATTACTCTGTTTCCGAAAAGCCTGCTGCCCACCGGTATCGTGGAAACCATTGAAGAAGTCGGAACCTGAGCATTAACAACTACAAAAGCAAGCAGTAAAACGGCAACCAACACTCCGATAAGGATAACCCTTGCATATTCGAATATGGTCCTGCCCATACTCTTATACACTTCATCTTCGGAAGAAAGACTCTGCGTTTTATCCTTCTCTATTTCAAAATCTTCGTCATCCTCCTCATAACGCCTATGCCTGTCATAGGCATCATGAGCAAGTCCGACTCTTTCTCTGTTTTCAGACGGTTCGTCTAACATGATATATCTCCATTCTAGCTAAAATACTTAACACCCGACTCAAAAATTTTAAGATCCTGTTCACCGTAAATATTGATGGCAACACCGTCTCCGCGTCTCTCTGAATGAGCCATTTTACCGAGGATACGTCCATCCTCGCTTGTAATACCCTCGATCGCGGCATACGAGCCGTTGACATTCCACTCGCTGTCCATTGTGGGCGTGCCGTCAAGGAGGCAGTACTGCGTTGCGATCTGACCGTTTGCGGCAAGCTTTGCAAGCCACTCGTCATTGGCAACAAAACGTCCCTCACCATGTGATGCAGGGTTGGTATATACACCGCCGAGAGTTGCGCCGGCAAGCCAGGGCGACTTGTTGGAAGTAACTCTGGTGTAGACCATTCTTGAAACATGGCGACCTATCGTATTCATAGTAAGTGTCGGTGAATCAGCCTTCTGCTCCGTGATCTTGCCGTAAGGAAGAAGTCCGAGCTTGATAAGAGCCTGGAAACCGTTACAGATACCGAGAACAAGGCCGTCCCTGTTGTCGATAAGGTTCTGCATTGCTTCCCTAAGCTTCTCATTACGGAAAGCCGTAGCAAAGAATTTGGCAGATCCTTCAGGCTCATCACCTGCCGAGAAACCGCCGGGGAACATTACGATCTGAGCTTCACCGATGGACTCAACAAAAGTATCCACGCTATTTCGTATATCTTCAGGTGTAAGGTTGGAAAATACCTTGGTGATAACGCTTGCGCCGGCTCTCTCAAAAGCTTTGGCGGAATCATACTCGCAGTTGGTTCCGGGGAATACCGGAATAAATACCGTAGGCTTTGCAACCTTATTCTTGCAAACATATATATCTTTGGCCTGATACAAAGGCGTATCAACAGCATCCGCTGCAGACTTTGCCTTGGCAGGGAATACTTTATCAAGTGGCTTCTTCCAGGTCTTTAAGGCCTCATCAAGCGCTATTACGGTGCCTGCATATGTAAAATTCGAATCATCGGTTACTTTACCGATCACAGTATATTCACCCTTAAGAGCGTCAAGTTTACCGGCTGCGACTTCGGCGACGATATAGCCGTATGCGGGTGCAAAGAGAAGCTTTGCATCGACCGCTTCATCGATACATACACCAAGCATATTACCGAAAGCCATCTTGCTGATCGATTCAACAATACCCTTACGTCCGGCAACATAAGCCGAAACAATGCTGCCGCTTGCAATATCAGCCATAACGGCATCATACTGAGCCATAACCTCGTCATATACGGGAAGATCGTACTCATCTCTCGCAAGCTTAAACAGAACAATGGCATTACCCGCCTTCTTAAACTCAGGTGTGATAATATCCTTGCCGTCAGCGGTATCAACCGCAAATGAAACAAGTGTATTGGGAACATCCAGGTCATTGAAAGTACCGGACATCGAATCCTTACCACCGATCGAAGGAAGTCCGAAACGCAGCTGTGCCTCAAACGCACCGAGAAGTGCCTTCATAGGCTCACCCCATCTTGTAGGATCCTGTGTCATCCTTCTAAAATACTCCTGGAATGTAAATCTTATTTTCTTATAATCACCACCGGCTGCCACGATCTTGGACATTGATTCGACAACCGCATATATTGCGCCATGGTATGCGCTCCAGCTTGAAAGATAAGGATCATAGCCGTAGCTCATCATGGTTACAAGGTCCGTACTGCCTTTAAGAATAGGGAGCTTTGCAACCATTGTCTGAACCTCTGTAAGCTGGTACTGTCCGCCGTAAGGCATAAATACCGAACCCGCACCGATCGAACCGTCGAACATCTCAACAAGGCCCTTCTGCGAGCAGACATTAAGATCCGATAAAGTATCCATCCAGGCTTTCCTTACATCCGTAACTTCGGGCGCATCAAAAAGTCCGCCGTTTTCCGCAGGCATCGTAACCTTAACATCGGTCTCCTGATGAGCTCCATTGGTATTGAGGAACGCTCTGCTGATATTAACAATATCCTTGCCTCTCCAGTTAAGTACAAGTCTGGGTTCCTCTGTAACCTTGGCAACCGCAATTGCTTCGAGGTTTTCCTGAGCAGCATAATCAAGGAATGCATCAACATCCTTTGGATCCACAACAACTGCCATTCTCTCCTGGGACTCGGAGATAGCAAGCTCCGTTCCGTCAAGTCCGGCATATTTCTTAGGTACAAGATCAAGATTAACTGTAAGGCCGTCCGCAAGCTCGCCGATAGCAACGGACACGCCGCCCGCACCAAAGTCATTACACTTCTTAATAAGTCTGCTGACCTCGGGACGTCTGAAGAGGCGCTGTATTTTACGCTCTGTAGGAGCATTACCCTTCTGAACCTCTGCACCGCACGTCTCGATACTCTTCTCGGTATGAACCTTGGACGAACCGGTAGCACCGCCGCAACCGTCTCTTCCCGTTCTTCCGCCGAGGAGGATGATTATATCTCCGGGATCGGATGTTTCCCTTATAACATCGCGTCTGGGAGCAGCTCCCATAACGGCACCGATCTCCATTCTCTTGGCAACATATCCGGGATGATATATTTCTTTAACATAACCCGTCGCAAGTCCGATCTGATTACCGTATGAGCTGTAACCATGAGCAGCCTCGCGCACGATCTTCTTCTGAGGAAGCTTGCCGTGAAGCGTCTGCTCAAGCGGAAGTGTGGGATCTGCCGCACCCGTGATCCTCATTGCCTGATATACATAAGTTCTGCCCGAAAGCGGATCTCTTATGGCACCGCCAAGACATGTTGCGGCACCACCGAAAGGCTCGATCTCGGTAGGATGGTTATGCGTTTCATTTTTAAAATTAACAAGCCACTCTTCTACATGCTCGCCGTTTGGATCTTCGCTTCCGTCTTCCTTTATACCGCCGCGAACCTTAACGGGAACAACGATCGAGCAGGCATTGATCTCATCGGATTTCTCCATATCTTCAAGCTTGCCGTCGGCTTTAAGCTTCTTCATGGCAAGAAGAGCAATATCCATAAGGCAGACGAATTTATCATCTCTGCCCGCATATACCTCTTTGAAGGTATCCTTGTATTTTTCAAAGCTGGCCGTAATAGGAGCATTGTAGCGTCCCTCTTCAAAGCTTACATTCTTAAGCTCCGTGGAGAAAGTTGTATGACGGCAATGGTCGGACCAATATGTGTCAAGAACCCTGATCTCGGTAACGCTCGGGTCCCTGTTCTCCTCATTCAGAAAATAATTCTGAATATGCAGAAAATCCTTAAACGTCATCGCAAGTCCAAGGCTGTCATACAGCTCTTTAAGCTTATCCTCCGCCATATCCTTAAAGCCGTCAAATATCGCTACATCAGCCGGCTCGGGAAAAGTCTGAAGAAGAGTGTCGGGCTTAGCCATATCAGCTTGTCTTGAGTCAACCGGGTTGATACAGAAGGCGATGATCCTCTCAAGATCGCTGTCGCTTACATTACCTTCAAGCACATAAACGGTAGCGGTTCTGATAACAGGATTCTCATTCTCGTTAAGAAACTTAACACACTGTACGGCGGAATCCGCTCTCTGATCGAACTGGCCGGGAAGGAACTCTACCGCAAATATTTTATCGGAATCATTATGTGAGAAAGTTTCCTCGTGGAGATAATCTACCGGAGGCTCCGAGAAAACGGTTACTTTTGCCTTCTCGTATGTCGCATCGGAAATATTCTCGATGTCGTATCTTATAAGGACCCTGACACCGGTAAGGCCGGTTATCCCAAGATAGCTCACAACCTCCTCTGATAATTCGTGCGCCTTGACCGCAAAGTCAGGTTTCTTCTCTGAATACACTCTTCTAACGCTCATTTGTATATCTCCTTGTATTATATTAACTTATCGTAAATACTTGTTAATGTTGTAAATATTTATTCGTGCAGCCTTCGGATTATCCTGTAAACAACCGCATCTTCCGTAACCGTAGGTGCCGTATGTGCAAAGAATATGAGGCCTTCAGTCGGGGACTTGATCTGTTCGATCGTCTCTCCCGAATAAGGACTTATAACCTCTCCGATAACATCCTCATGGAACACCTGCTGACCGGGTTCCACAAGCCTTTTATAAAATCCGGCATTGCTGCTCAGAACAGGTGTAAGGTCATCCTCGTTGATGATCTCTGCGATATACCCGCTGTGATTGTTATATTTTATAAGTCCCATACGTGTAAGGAACCTCAGTATTGCAGCCTCCGCCTGTCTGGCCGAAGCATCGTCAATATAATCCGTACAGTTCGTATATATCGAAAACGCACTGGTGGCATTCATCTGCCAATTATAATTAAGCGTCGTCGTATCCATCGGTTTGGGCCTTCTGATAACAACAAACGGCAATCCGAACAGATTGGCCAGCGAGGTATTCTGATATCCCGTCTCCATCATCCTGACATGAGGAACGAATTTACCGGGCATATAAAAACTCGTAAGCTGAATGCCGTATGTATAACCCTTAAGCGCTTTAAGAATCTCCGAGGCAATCTGCTGGGTGGTATCACCGTTGCTTACACCGGGGAATTTACGGTTAATGTCCGAATCATCAAAAGGCCAGAATCTCTTATCAATATTCATGGCATACTGATTCAGACAGGGGATAACCATTATCTTCTTATTGCCTGTAATCTGCCCGTGATCTTCAAGCCTCGTAAGTGTCTTGATAATCTGCGAACAGATATAAGTCTGCTGATACTCGTTACCTCTGAGCGAACCGACTATGCATGCGGAAACGACTGCATCTTCCTGCCCGAATTCATAGCCTTTTATTGTAAAATTCTGTCGATATACGCCTTCCAGCGTATACAGATTGATCTCTCGCATAATAAAACCCCGTATTACTCCTGATTTTCCTTACATACTCTTGCAACGATCGCACCCTTATATACAACGGGATGTGAACGAAGGGTAAGAAGATACCCGTTCTTGGGAGCCGTAATCTCCTCAAGGATCTCGCCTGTAAGAGGCGATACTACCTTGCCGATCGGCTGTCCTTTAACCACATCTATTCCCGGAGCTTCGATATCCAGTATAAATAATCCCGCACGATCGACATGAACTGCCGCAACATCACCCTTACGGGCCACAATGGATTCCTTAACATCCGTAATAGGGCCGGTCCATATACCGAGTTCACTCATCAGCCTGAATATACCGCCAAGGATCTGATCGCAATATGACCTGGTGATTCTCGAACCTGCACCCATCTCAACGACAAGAGAAGGCACGCCGAACATATTAAGAGAGTTGGCAAGTGAGGACTCGAGATAAGCTCCCTTGGCAAGTGCCCAGATAATATCGGAATTGAGAAGCTTTGCATAGGGCAAAAGCTCATCAAAATTCTCAGGTGAAAGTCTGACCTGCGGAACCTCTTTGATAAAAATATTGGAGGAATGTACATCTATGCACATATCGCTGCCGATAATGTCCTGGGTTATTTTATATGCGATATGCTCCGCCATCGCTCCCGATTCGCTTCCCGGGAACACTCTGTTCATATCCAGGTCAAACATCGGTATTCCTCTGCTGCCGGCCTCTATTCCAAGAGGGTTGATAGCAGGATATACATCCACAATGCCCTTCAGATACTGGGGAGACTCCTTAAGTTTCTCAATAAGTCTGTAACAGACATACTGTCCGTTAAGCTCGTCACCATGTGTTCCGGTAACTATCGATATTCTCTTTTTTCCTTCAATGCCATTTTTCGCTCCGAGCCTGTTCTTACTGACCACAAACTGCTCATCCATCGGCATTTTAAGAGATACTATTTCTTCAATCATACCTTTTCATCCGCATTCTGATGTAAAATACAAAGCCCCCACCTGATATTTACACCTATTTAATCGCTCCTGCGACTATTCCAAAATTGTACCACATTCTCACCTATACCGTCAATTGATGTGACTTTATAATCGCCCCATTCTTTTGGAAAAAGTGCAATATATTCACGCCTTAAGAATCTGTCATCAAGAAGCACTATGACTCCTTCATCCTCATCTGTTCTGATAACACGTCCGGCCGCCTGAAGAACCTTGTTCATTCCGGGATATGTATAAGCAAATGCGTACCCATCTGCGGAGCGTTCATCAAAATAATCCTTAAGATTCCATACCAGTGCTTCATCCCGATAAGGGTGCGATTCTTCTTCGAGTTCTCCACCCTTGAGACAAATCAGGCCGTTGGGCAGGATGTTTTGCTGTCGCCGCTTGATGTTCTTGCGGCTCACTCTGATAAGGTCGGTGAGTGGCATTACAGCCCTACTCACCACAAAGTCGAACAAGTGTTTCTCTTCTTCGGCCCTATGGTTTGCCGTAGTGGTGTTTTTTAAATGAATGCGTTTAGCTATATCAGTAGCTACACGAATCTTTTTGCCTATGCTGTCTACTAAATGAAACTTGACATGAGGCAGCAAGATGGCCAATGGAATGCCAGGGAACCCACCACCTGTACCTAAATCCATCACTTCTGTATCTGGAGCAAAGTCCATCACTTTGGCAATGCCTAATGAATGCAACACATGATGCTCGTAAAGATGCTGTATATCCTTGCGCGAAATCACATTAATCTTGGCGTTCCACTCATTATATAGTGGCTCCAAGGCTTC
>CAKZZH010000048.1 GCA_937885345.1 uncultured Lachnospiraceae bacterium
TTTCATTGAGATAACCGCGCGAACAATAAAGAGGATACCAACAACCACCGCAATCGCGCCTAGTGCTTCAAAGACAATGATACCAATAACTTTATTATTACCCTCTGTGTTTCCAGGAACAACAAAACCTAAGACGATAAAGAGGATGCCCACTAAAGCAAGAATAACGCCGCCAACAATTGCTCTAACGTTTCTTGCGCCTTTAAAAAATTTACCATTTAATTCCATGAATTATTAAGCCTTCCATAAACCATGTAAGTTACAATATGCAAGACATGATATAACTTCATCGCCTGGAAGAAGAGCAAAATCTGCGACAGGTGCATCACCTGGTTTTAATACTTTTCTTTGATTACCGTTTTTAGTTTCTAAAGCAATCCATTCGATTTTACCGACTATTTCTTCATCTGTAATTGCTGTATTACTTTTCGCTTCATTTTCTTGTAATGCTTTTAAATATTCAATAGCAAGAATATTGTTCGGCGAATCAAGAATGTCGGGGTTTTCAAGTAAAGACCCGGCAGCTTCTTTTCTTGCTTGCGGGAAGGTTTTGCCGCTTTTAAGATAAGCGTTTAAGGAAATTTTATATTCATCGGGCTCGAAAAGAAAAAGAGCAGCAGCCTTGTTAAGCGCTGTTAGATCACATTTTTCCGCGCCGAAGGAAAGATATGAAATTCCGGTTATTCCGGTTAAAATATCAACTGCACCTCTCGCGAAAATTTCCGAAGCGGATAAGGAAAAAAGAACGGGAAGCTCAATAACAAGATCCGCGCCGCCTTTAACTGCCATCCCCGCTCTTGTGTATTTATCGGTGATCGCGGCGCTTCCGCGTTGAACATAGTCACCGCTCATAAGGCATACAACAGCATCACAACCGGTGATTTCACGCGTTTTGGCAATATGATAGGCGTGACCGCTGTGAAAGGGATTGTATTCTGCTATGATTCCAACTGCTTTCATTATATCTCCGTACCAAGCTTTGAATAACTTATTAAATATATTAATGTTTGGATTATAACACCTACGGTTTTCTTTGCCAATACACAGCAAATGTGGTATCTTATTAATGTGCGTTTTTAAATGTGCGTTTTATTCGGATCAGATACATTAATGCACATATTTATGTGGTTTTGGACGGTGAATGTAATGAAACAGGTCGAAAAGGGCAAACTCGGATATCTTAAATACAGGAGAACAACATACGGACTGTACAGTCTTGTCGGTTTTGTAATAATGTTTTGCTTTATGATGATGAGTATTATGATGTATGCATCTCTTAAAGCCTGGCCCACGATCGTCGGAATTATCGCTATTTTACCGACCGCCAAATTCTTCGTGCAGTATCTGATGATCCCCAAGAAAAGCCTGATAACATCGGAAGAGCTTAAGGAACTCAACGATCTTGCTCATCCCGGTAAAATATACGCCGATCTGTTCATCACAGCCTCTGAGAAAGGCTATCATATACCTTGTGTGTATATCGATGACGCCGAGAACATAATCGCTTATACGCCCGATCTTAAGGCAGATAAGGACAAGTTCAGATCCGGCGTGACGAATTTTCTTAATTATTATAATTACAGCGCGGTTGTTACACTTGTTAATGACATCGATGCGCTTAAGAGTAAAATCGAATTCGTAAAGCTTGGCAAACAAAGCGGTGCGACCGGCGACGGATCAGACAGTTCAAGCGGTACTGACGGCAAGCATGCAAACGAAGTGTTTGAGAAATTATCGATAATGTGTATATAGCACGGCGGTGATGCTATGAATGAATTTATTATAGGCCCCAATGAAGAGGGGCAAAGGTTTGACAAGTATCTTGCCAAATTATTTAAGAATATGCCTAACGGCCTTATGCATAAGCAGCTTCGAAACAAGAACATAACGCTTAACGGCCAGAAGGCAAACGGAAACGAGATCACAAGAAACGGCGATCTGGTCAAGGTTTATATGGCTGATGAAACGATCGCCAAATTCAAAGGCACCGATAAAGCATCCGAGCCTTCCGATTTAGCGGATCTTTCGGGCAAACTTCAGATTGTTTACCTTAATGATGACATACTTATTGCGGACAAGCCCATCGGTGTGCTCTCGCAAAAGGCCGGCTGTGACGATATTTCAATGAACGAATATCTGATTTCGTATCTTACCGAAAAAGGCCTCTACACGCCTGATTCAGAGGCTTTTAAGCCTTCTTTTTGCAACAGGCTTGACAGAAACACAAGCGGTCTTATGGTTGCGGGAATTACACTTGCCGGTCTTCAGAAGATGTCCGATATCATAAGAGACAGAAGCATCGGCAAATATTATCTCGCAGTCGTTACCGGTAAAATATCCGCCCCAAGTTTGCTTGACGGCTATTTGATAAAGGATGAGAAATCCAATAAAGTAAGCGTTTTAAATGCCGAAATTCCCGGCTCTTCACATATAGTATCCTCATATAAGCCGCTATATACTTCTGAGGATTTTACTGTCCTTGAAGTAAAACTTTGTACGGGAAAGAGCCATCAGATAAGGGCGCATCTTGCTTCAATAGGGCATCCGATAATCGGCGATGCAAAGTACGGAAAGGTCTGCGTCAGGAATAATAGCAGGTGTGGCGGCAAATCCGATATGCCGATCCGCCATCAGCTTCTTCATGCATATAAGCTTGTGATGCCGGAGATGGACGGAAGATTTAAAGAGGTTTCCTATAAAATATTTATGTCAAGACCGCCGCATGAGTTTGATCATTTTATAAAAGAAATTGCAGAGGATAAGGATATATGGCAGGCAGAGGATTAAGAGGTTCGATACTTGAGGATATGGTTAATATGACCAATTCTTCGTATCGCGAGAAGGGACTTGCGCTTATTCAGAAGGTGCCGACTCCGATCACACCGATTGAATTTGATAAATCCAGCGGGCATATTACGCTTGCTTATTTTGAGCAGAAGAGCACGGTCGATTATATCGGCGTTGTGCAGGGCGTACCGGTATGCTTTGATGCAAAAGAATGCCACAGCGATACATTTTCCCTTCAGAATGTGCATGAGCATCAATATGGATTTATGAGGGATTTTGAAGCGCAGGGCGGCATTGCTTTTATATTGCTGTATTTTTCACAAAGGGATGAGAAATATTATGTGCCTTTTTGTGATCTGGACTTTTTTTATAAAAGATGGGAGAACGGAGGAGTGCGCAATTTCAAATATACCGAGATCGACAGAACCCTTGAAATAAAGACCGCCGGTGGTTTTTTGGTACATTATCTGGAGCAGCTTCAGATGGATCTTAAGAGGCATGACGGATAGAAGCTTATAATATAGGGATAATTTTAAATATAATGCTTGACATAGCGTGAATACTTTGGTAAATTTATTGTATTATCAAGTTAACGCTTTACCACGATAAAGCGAAGAGGAGCGAAATCATGAAATTGAAACTTCTTCATACTCCGGAGGGAGTAAGAGATATTTATAATGGCGAATGCAAGGAGAGAAACCTTATTACCGATAAGATTTATGAGGTTTTCAAATCCTACGGATATGAGAATATCATTACACCGACCTTTGAATTCTTTGATATTTTCGGTAAGGAAAGAGGAACGGTTAAGTCCAGGAATATGATCAAATTCTTCGACAGGGACGGAAGAACATTGGTACTAAGGCCCGATATGACGCCCGGTGTTGCAAGATGTGCGGCCAAATATTTTGAAGATTCTTCTCAGGCCGTTAGATTGTCATACCTCGGAAATACTTTTATCGATAATTCCAAATATCAGGGAAGACTCAAAGAAACTACTCAGCAGGGAGTTGAGCTTATCGGTGATGACAGCATATATGCCGATGCAGAAGCAGTCGCAGTCCTTATTAAGTCACTTCTTGCAAGCGGACTTAATGAGTTTCAGGTTGAGATAGGACATGTCGGATATTTTACCGGGCTCGCAAATGAAGCCGGTCTTAGCGAAACTGCTGCCGGTGAACTTTCCGAAATAATCAGGAACAAGAATATGTTTCTTATCGACGATCTGCTCTCCAAAGAGGGCGTATCCGATAAAATGAGAGATATTTTCAATCGTTTACCTCAAATGTTCGGCGGTGAAGAACTTCTTGAAGAAGCCAAGTCCCTCTGTGATAACGAGATAAGCCTTACAGCGCTAAGGAGGCTCAAGGATGTTTATGATATTTTAAAATGCTACGGCGTGGAGAAATACGTAACCTTTGATATCGGAATGGTTTCCGAACTCAAGTATTATACAGGCCTTATATTTAAGGCTTATACATATGATGTCGGAGTGCCCGTATCAAGCGGCGGAAGATATGACGGACTTATCGGTCAGTTCGGTAAGGATAAACCTTCGATCGGTTTCTCAATTGTTGTAGACATACTTCATCAGGCACTCAAAAGACAGGGCATTAAGCTTGGCTGTGAAAATAAAGGCGTATATATCATTGCAAAAGGAGACAAAAGCGCTGCGATTATGAAAGCAGAAGAACTCCGTGCATCGGGAAAATGCGTAACGCTCGGCTCAGATGCAACTGCAAATGCTGATTTATATGAGGAGATAATCGAATTATGAGATATATAACTTTCGCGCTCGCAAAGGGCAGGCTTGCCAAGAAGGCAATGGAAATGCTTGAAAGGATCGGAATAACCTGCGAGGAAATGAAGGATGAAAACACCAGAAAGCTTATTTTTGTCAATGAAGAATTAAAGTTTCGATTCTTCCTCGCAAAAGCATCCGATGTTCCTACATATGTTGAATACGGCGCCGCCGATATCGGTATCGTCGGCAAGGATACAATACTTGAAGAGGGAAGGGATCTCTATGAGGTATATGACCTGGGCGTCGGTAAATGCAGAATGTGTGTATGCGGACCTGAGAGTGCAAGAGCGCTCCTTGGAGGTCATGAACTTATAAGAGTAGCCTCCAAATATCCGCATATTGCCAAGGATTATTTCTATAACGTAAAGCATCAGACGGTGGAAATAATCAAGCTTAACGGCTCTGTTGAACTGGCACCCATTGTCGGCTTATCAGAGGTAATAGTAGATATTGTTGAGACGGGAACCACACTTCGTGAAAACGGACTGACCGTTCTTGAAGAAGTATGCGATCTGTCTGCAAGAATGGTTGTAAATCAGGTAAGCATGAAGATGGAGAATGCGCGTATTACCGAAATAATCGATAAAATGCGGGCACTTGATAAATAGTTTAAAACCAAACGGAGGAAGATATAATGAGAATTCAGAAGTTAACAAAGGAAGTTCGAGGGGATATTCTGAGCAGTCTTCTTAAGAGAAGTCCTTCCAGTTACGGAGAATACGAGGCCAGGGTCAATGCCATTGTCGAAGACGTAAGGGACAGAGGAGATGCGGCGGTATTTGAATATACGGAGCGCTTTGACGGATATAAATTAACACCCGAAAACATAGAAGTAACACAGGATGAGATCGATGAAGCATATAAGCAGATAGACCCCAAGGTGCTTGATGTAATAAGAAAAGCACTTGCAAATATCAGAGCACACCACGAGAAACAGCTTAGAAACAGTTGGATAACTCCTGAAGCTGACGGTACAATTCTCGGACAGAAGATAAGTCCTTTAAGACGTGTCGGGATCTATGTTCCCGGCGGTAAGGCGGCATATCCTTCATCTGTTCTTATGTGCACCACACCTGCCAAGGTTGCGGGAGTTGATGAAATAATAATGGTAACGCCTCCCGGTAAAACCGGAGTTATCAATCCCGGAACACTTGTAGCAGCCAAAGAAGCAGGCGTTGACAGGATCTTTAAGGTTGGCGGGTCTCAGGCAATTGCTGCCGCAGCATTCGGTACAGACTGTGTTCCCAAGGTAGACAAGATCGTCGGCCCCGGAAATATCTATGTTGCCCTTGCAAAGAAGGCTGTTTACGGTCAGGTCGGAATCGATTCGATCGCCGGTCCTTCCGAGATCATGGTACTTGCGGATGATACAGCCAATCCCAGATTTGTGGCTGCGGATCTTCTGTCACAGGCAGAGCATGATGAACTTGCCTCCGCAATTCTTGTGACAACATCTATGGACCTTGCCAATAAAGTATCCGAAGATGTTGACGGTTTTGTGGCGGTTCTTGAGCGTAAAGAAATCATTCGGAAATCACTTGATAATTACGGATTTATACTTGTTGCGGAGAATATGGATGATGCGATCGATACGGTTAATGAGATCGCATCGGAACACCTTGAGATCGTAACAGCCAATCCTTTTGAGACAATGACAAAGGTTCGTAACGCAGGTGCGATTTTCCTTGGTTCATATTCATCAGAGCCTCTCGGTGATTATTTTGCCGGTCCCAATCACGTGCTTCCCACAAACGGAACAGCCAAATTCTTTTCACCGCTCGGAGTTGATGATTTTATCAAGAAGTCAAGTATCATATACTATTCAAAAGAAGCACTCGAAGGTATATCGGATGATATTCAGACCTTCGCCAAGGCCGAAGGTTTAACGGCTCACGCCAATTCGATCGCTGTGAGGTTTGAGAAATAATCGATCTATTTTATATTGGAGGTTCATATGGCACGTACAGCTAAAATACACAGAAAGACAGGCGAGACCGATATCGAGATCACAATAGATCTTGACGGTAAAGGTGATTCGGTCGTAGACACCGGAATCGGATTCTTCGATCACATGCTTATAAGCTTTGCAAAACATGGCTTATTTAACCTCAAAATAAAGGTCAAGGGTGATCTGTATGTTGACTGTCACCACACTATTGAAGATACGGGAATTGCGCTTGGTGAAGCTATCAAGAAAGCGCTCGGAGATAAAGCAGGGATCGTAAGGTTCGGTAATTTTATGCTTCCGATGGACGAAACTCTTGTGCTTTGCGCAATAGATTTATCGGGAAGACCTTATCTTGTATTTGATGCAAAATTCAATACCGACAGAGTGGGATATTTTGACACTGAAATGACTAAAGAATTCTTCTATGCGATATCATATTCCGCAGGTATGAATCTGCACCTTAAAGAAATGTACGGAGAGAATGCTCATCACATTATAGAAGCAATGTTTAAGGCATTTGCAAGAGCACTCAAAGAAGCGGTTTCAATAGACCCCAGAGTAGAAGGACTTCCGTCCACGAAAGGAGCGCTTTGATGAAATTATTTCCTGCTATCGATCTCAAAGACGGTAACTGTGTACGACTGAAAAAAGGCGAGTTCAACGATGTTACGATTTACAGCCATAATCCGTGGGAGTTTGCCATTCAGTTCGAAAAGGCCGGTGCATCATATATCCATCTGGTTGATCTTGATGGAGCTCTTGAAGGACATAGCGTTAACGAAGGAGCTATCCGTAAAATAGTAAATCGCGTTTCTATTCCTTGCGAACTTGGAGGAGGAATAAGGAACTTTAACGATATCGAGAGAGTTCTCGGATACGGCGTTTCGCGTGTTATTATCGGGACCAAAGCTGTTTCGGAACCCGAATTTGTAAAACAGGCTGTTAAAGAATACGGCTCAAGGTGTATTGTTGTCGGTATCGATGCAAGAAATGGTATGGTAGCAACTCACGGATGGGAACAGACAAGTTCAACATCAGCGATCGCAATGGCGCTTCAGATGAAATCGTTCGGAGTTGAAACTATTATTTATACTGATATAAATCGTGACGGAATGCTTAGCGGACCGAATGTTGAAATGACAAAACGTCTCACTGATGAGACCGGACTTTTTGTGGTTGCATCGGGCGGGGTGTCATCCATGCAGGATCTTGAAGATATTGCAAATGCCGGTATTAAAGGCGCTATAATCGGTAAAGCATATTACGAAAAGAAGATTGATCTGACCGAAGCAGTTAAGCGTTTTGATAACGAATAAGACATACAAGGAAGGATAGATACAATGTCATACAAGAAATTATTTCCCACAATTTACCTTAAAGGAAGGGACGCATATTCGGAAAGAGAATGCGTTAAGAAGCTTACGGATGAGATCACTTCGACAGAGCTTTGTATAAAATATTCCGAAAATGGCGCGGATATGATCCTTATATATGATATGTCATATGATGATGAAACGCACGAGCAAAATATCGGTATCATGAGGGAAATATGCAAGGCGGTTGATATTCCCGTCTTTGCTACCGGAAATATAAGGCGCAGCGAGGACGTTAAGAAATATCTTTATGCAGGCTGTAAATGCGCTGTTTTAGAGGCATTAAAAGAAAGCAATCTCGCTATGATGACCGAAGTTACCAACCGTTTCGGTAAGGATAAGGTCGGAATCCTTATCACCGGCAATGCAGGTGAAGAGGTTTTAAATCTTATTAACGAGAATAAAACCGAGCATATTATTGCAGACCGTAGAATCAATTCAATCGACAAGCAGCTTTATATAGACGATCGTTTTTGCAAGGATACGATCGTAAGCGACTGGTGCGCCGGAGTTACCTCGCCCGAAATGGCGGAGAGTGATTATGATTATATGTCTTTGAAAAACAGCCTAAGTGAAGAAGGTATCGAGGTTAATACATTCAGATCATCGATTCCTTTCTCGGAATTCAAGACGGATGCAAACGGGCTTATCCCTGTTGTCGTACAGGAATTTGCGACCGATGAAGTACTTATGGTTGCTTATATGAATGAGGAGTCTTACAACCTCACGCTTAAGACGGGACGCATGACCTATTATTCGAGAAGCCGCAATGAGATCTGGGTTAAAGGTCTCACCAGCGGACATTATCAGTATGTGATTTCCCTTGATATTGACTGCGATAAAGATACTATTCTTGCAAAGGTCAGACAGGTCGGCGCAGCATGTCACACAGGAGCGCATTCCTGCTTTTATACAAATCTTGTCCGCAAAGAGATCACGCAGACCAACCCGCTTAAGGTCCTTAACAGTGTAATGGATGTTATAAAGGATCGTAAGATCAATCCTAAGGAAGGTTCGTATACGAACTATCTTTTTGATAAAGGTATCGATAAAATACTGAAAAAGGTCGGAGAAGAGGCAACCGAGATCGTCATTGCTGCCAAGAATCCCGATCCCGTTGAGGTCAAATACGAAATAAGCGATTTTCTGTATCATGTGATGGTTCTTATGGTAGAGCGCGGACTTGATTGGGAAGAAATAATGGAAGAGCTTGCAAACAGATAAGATTTTATGGAAAAAGTAATAATCACAAAGCATCAGGGTAAGATCATCCTGATGCATTTGGATGACAATTTAACAAAGGATATCGATGTATATGATTCAAGAGAGAAAAGCATTCTCGGAAATATATATGTCGGAAGGGTGAGAGATATTGCAAAAGGTATTAACGGCGCATTCGTTGAGATTGAGCCGGGACTGCCTTGTTATCTCTCTCTTAATGATGATAAGATCATTTTCTTAAATCCCAAAAAGAATAACGAAGTATGCAGAGGTGATCTCCTCCTGGTTCAGGTCAAGCGTGAGGCAACCTCAGGTAAAGCGCCGCTTGTCAGCTGCCACATCGATCTTGAGAGTAAGTATGCGGCTCTTTCTTCCGATTCCGAAAGACTTTGCGGCGTTTCCCGTAAAATAACCGATCCTGCCAAAATAGAAGAATTAAAGAATATTGCCAAGCCTTATATCACCGATGACTATGGATTTGTCATAAGGACCGAGGCAATTAATGCAACAAAAGAGGATATTGAAAACGAGCTTAAAATGCTTGCGGCCAAATATATATGCCTTATTGATGCGGCAAGAACAAGAACAGCTTTTACACTTATAAGAAAAGGAACGCCGAAGCTTCTTATGGATATCAATTCATATAAGCTTGATAATGGATCCGAGATAGTTACCGATATCAAAGAAATATATGACGAACTGGTAAGCTATGGGTTTAATTTTCCCGTAAGGATGTATGACGATGAAATCTCGCTATACAGATTTTACAGAGTTCAGACAAGGCTGGAAGAAGCACTCGATAAAAAGGTATGGCTCAAAAACGGCGGATATCTGTATATAGAATCGACACAGGCGCTTACCGCGATTGATGTTAATACCGGTAAGAATTCGGCAAACGGGATAGAAAAAGAGGAGACTTTCCTTAAATGTAATCTTGAAGCTGTTTATGAGATTGCAAGACAGCTTAGATTACGCGGGATTTCCGGGATGATAATTGTGGATTTCGTGAATATGAAAAGCGAAAAGTCCAGGGAGAGGGTTGCAAAAGAACTTAAAAATGTTCTTGCTCAGGATCCCGGAAAAGCTACATTTGTTGATTTTACCAAGCTTGGTCTGGCCGAGATAACAAGAAAGAGGATCAAGAAAACTCTCTTCGAAGTGCTTCGCGAGAAGCAATAGTAGTATGTTGTAAGGTTTATGGGGGACTGTTTATGAAGAAATTATACCTGATCATCATAGCCATGCTCATGGCGCTATTAATATCATGCAGTAATACGCAGATCAGTTCACAAAATACGTCCTCAGGCGTAGCAGGTGAAAGCGATGGTAATGCCGGAAACAGCAGCGAAAGCGAAGAGGACTTTAGCGATGACGAATCGCAGGGTGATGATAGCGGCAATACGGATTTTACGGTGCCGCAAGGCATAAATATCAGCGAGGAAACAACGAATATTCTCAGCAAAACCACGCTGCCGGTTATATATATTAATACCGATGATCATATCGGGGATGAATATATCACTGCCAAAGTCGTATGCAGCGGCCTTAGCGAAGATTACAGCAATACGGCTCAGATCAAACTTAGGGGCAACTCGACCAGATACCGCGATAAGAGGCCGTACAGATTAAAACTGGACGAAAAAGCCGATCTTATAGGAAGCGGCTCAAATAAGAACTGGGTACTTCTTGCAAATGATATCGATCATTCGCTGATACGCAATAAGATTACGCTCGATTTTGCAAGAGCGATCGGAATGGAAACAACGAGTGAATCGGAGCTTGTGAGCGTTGTACTTAACGGTGTGTATGACGGCGTATATCAGCTTTGCGAGCAGATCAGGGTGTCCGATGAAAGCGTTAATATTTATGATTGGAAAGATTCCTTTGAGACCGGAAATGTGGATGAAAACGTTCCGCAGACGGGCGGCTTTATCCTTGAAGCCGATTTCTATACTTTTAACAAACCCGACAGTGAGATTACCAAAGTTATTACCGCCTTTAAACAGCCGTTTTATTTCAATTCACCTGACGGCGTAACTAAGGATGATGCACTGTATGAATATGCATATAATTATATTCAGTCCTTTGAATATGCACTTCATTCCGGTGATTATATATATCATGCGTATGAAACTCACTACGAAGGGATCGGCGACCATTTTTCATGGAACGACTGGGTATGGAGAAGCAGCACAAAAGAATACGATTACAATTATGATGCTTATGACGGAATGCATTACAGCGAATTGTTCGATATAGAACAATTGGTTAATAATTTCTTTGTCTGTGAAATATCCAATAACTGGGATTCTATGAAGAATTCCTTGTTCCTGTACAAAGATATCGATTCACTTGCATGTATCGGGCCGGAATGGGATTTTGACTGGGCATACGGCAATCGGAACATGTATAATATTTATACGGACGTGCGAGACGAGTGGCATACGACCAACGATTATTTTACCAATGAACAATACTATCAGTCGGTTCAGTGGAACAGGTATCTTATAAGGGATCCGTATTTCGTTCTTCTTGTCTATGACAAATATAATGAGATCAGAGATGATCAGATGCAGGCGCTTCTTGACTCGGTATCCGATTACGGCAGCTTGCTTAAATCGGACGGAGAGGCAAACGATGCGAGATGGGGTTATACATATACTCCCGAATATTACGCAGGAGAATATCCCGATGATTTTACCGGTTCGATCGAAGCTTTAAAGTCGTTTATCACAGACAGATATTCCTGGATGGATGAACAGTTTGCAAGCTATGAGACGCTTCTTAAAAGCCTCGGTGCATACATTCCATCCAATAAAATACGGATCTTTGCGAATGAAGATTCTTCGGGCAATACCGGCATTACCGTTAAAATAAGTGACCAAAGAGCCGGTAAAGCCGAGATTCAGATAAACGGTGTCAATACCGAGATCATTACTCTGGATGAGAATGGCTCTGCCACATATACGCTTGGTAATGACATGCTCATCCGCAATACTAACATGATCCAGGTACATGCGCTGACGGATGAAGGAGAGAGGATCCGCGAGAATGACGATCCTGATTCGCTTTGCATGTCAAATTATATTATTCTCTGATAACATAATTAATAGGGGGGTATCGTATGATCGCTATTATTGTTTTTACTTTAATCATTATCGGTGAGATTTTGGTTTGCGTTTTCAGGGGAACCAAATGGAGTCTTATAAGAGCGGCAAGCAGCGCTTTATGCCTTTTAGCGGCATTCGCGGTTGCTTATATGATAGCACGGAATATTGATTTTAAGATTCTTGCCGGAAGCATTAAGGATCATACATTTGGAGGCAATATTTCCGAGACGATCGGCGCAAAACTTATAGAAACGGCCGATAAGATCCTTTCCGGCGTTATATCATGCCTTATACAGGTTATTTTATTCTGGATACTCAAAGGGGCTTCATATTTCATAACACGCGCCGTGATCAAGAAAAGAAGTTCAGGTAACGATAGTACTGCAGGCAAGGTGCGCTTCAATCCCATAGGGATTGCGATCGGTCTTATATGCGGAATAGTATTCGGCGGTTTTAGCGTGATGCCTTATACAGGGCTTATGCAAGGATTTAAAAGCAGCGAAACGGTTACAGAAATAGCCGATATTCTTAAAGCCTATGATCAGGATAAATATGCGGATATTGTTTCGAAGGCGATAAGCCCTTCGTCAAGATATGTCGTTAAATACACCGGTATCGGCTTTGTTACGGATGCGAATTTTAATCTGCTTACAACCGTTAAAACCGATAGCGGAAATGTAGGCCTTACTCAGCTTATCGAAGTAATAACGAAAAATCTTGGAATAGTTACCGCGACTTGGGATTCAACCTCCATTTCCTCCGATATCACCGGTAAAATAGTGGATATGTCGGATGATTTCGATGATCTGGATATACTCACGGACAGCGAGAAACTTTCACTTATAAGCGATATACTTAAAAAGACGCTTCCGGATTTTGATTTACCGGATTATGATTCTATGAAAGAGTTAACAGAAGATATCAGGCTTGTTAACGAATCGATCAAAATCCTGGAAGATTCAGGAATAGATTTAAGTTCTGCGAATATTTCCGCATCCGATGTGAAGCTGTCAAAAGAAAAGGTAGATACTCTTGCCGATAATCTGTATTCTCTTAATCAAGGTGAATACTATGTTGATTATGCACTGGAGAAGATCCTGGGAACGAAGGAAGCGTCCATAGATAAGACGGTTGATTTTACCGAAACGAAGAGCGATCTTGTTAATGTTGCAAATGCAGTACTGAACATTAACGAGAAGGCCCAGGGCAGCTTAAAGAGTGATGAAACCACGAAGTATGTAAACGAACAGCTTACGGTTATCAAAGAAAATAATATTTTAAACGAAGCAGGATATAATGCGCTTTTGAATTTGCTGGAGAATAATTATAAGATTGATACATCCGCTATAAAATAGGCCGAATTTAAACGTGATGTAAACGTGATTAGGTGGTGGTGTTACAAAAATGTTTGCCACTACATCACTGATATGATACAAAAAAGTTTAAAAGGTGTAAAGATTAAATAGGGGGGATATCATAATGAAATACTTGACGATAGTTATTTCCAGAATAATCAATCTGTTCCGTGAGCGTAAGGGATTGGTCTGCCTGTATATGAGCAGTTATATCCTTTGTGTTATGGTGTTTTTCTATCTGTATTGGAGGTGCGGACATTTTCTTGGACCTATGCTACCAGCCCTAAACTCCTACGATA
>CAKZZH010000049.1 GCA_937885345.1 uncultured Lachnospiraceae bacterium
GTTGCATAAAACAGCAACCTATTAAGAGGCATCTATGATTGATGCGTTTGTCCTACCAATATGCAGGCTATTCCAAAGTCGTGGAGGATGTTTCAAAGTTTATCTTATCCCAAAAGTGTTCGTGATCACCGATACCACTTCCCTAACATAATCCTTTACTGTAACCGCTGATCATTCCAATATCACCGGCTTTCACAGCACTTTTTCTCTCCGAACTGTCTCTGTTGATATTTCCCTTATTGACCATTTTCTTTATGGTCTCTTCTGACAAACTCAGGTCTTCCATTAATATTTTTACCGGAATGACCTTCATCGGAATATTCGCCGACTATCTCTATTTCCTCGTAGGCAGCATAGCGCTTCAGTTTTCCCTTTTGTGCATCCAAGCTGTATCCATCTACCTGAGTGGCGGTTGATACGCGGGTATATATGTAACATTTTACCTTATTCTTTGCCATAATAACTAAATCCTCTAAAATTATTGTTGACAGCCAAAGCAAATCTCTTTAAGATAAGAATCAAGAAATGGGTTTTTTACCGTACGTGTCATTCTTGACAGCCAAGCGGGTTGCTCGTTTCTTTTTTTATATTTATAAGGTCATACAGGTACTTATTTCCATCCTGATCATGTCTGATAATCAGATAAATATGAAAAACATTGTATCTATCAACTTCACCACTATCTCCATATACAGGCAATGCAAATCGTGATTCAAAACGATACCAACCCTTAGCAGCATCAACAGCATGCTTCTCTTTCTTATTCTCTGTATAATTACCGTTAAAAGCTATTTCAATTATCTCACCAAGACCTTGGGCTGCATTGGCTTTTGCCTTTGCATAAGCACCTTTCAAAGAATTTGTATACTCTGAATGTGCATACTCATCCGGGAGATCTTTTCCAAAATAAACTATATCGTTAGTCTCTACATTTTTATAGAAATCACCAACATAATCCTTAAGATATTTTTCCACATCATCCCAGTTAATTGACCGCTTTCCTTTGAAAATAATGTCATTTATCATGACAATGTTGTTTCCATCTGCATCCTTTATTACAGACACATTTCTTCCGACATTCTCTTTTTCCATACATGTGTATATCGTGCCGCCTCCGGTACATCCTCTCGGGGATTGTACTGCAGCCTGCACTCTCCATTTAATGCGGCAAAGGAGAAGTCTTCGACATATGTCTCATACTCTTTATAAGAAAGATCGCAATGAATTATCAGATCCGAACCTTTTTTCTCTATGACCTGTTCGCCAAGACCGGCATATTCCGTATGAAAGATCAAAGCCAATTCCGGATCCTGTACCGGCTCATTTCCGTCAACAAATCCGTTTATGACCCCAAACCACTCAATTTCGTAATCGTCAGGTAAATAAAACGTGAACATGCTATCTTCGCCAAAGTCGAAATCCGGAAATGTTCTTGTATCGAATATAAAATCTGCATGTCTTTCATCCTTCAGCTTTACCGAAACCTCGGGCTTTCCGTCAAAACTATCGCTTTCCTCATTAATCTCATTTGATGAATCGTTAATATCGTCGGATTGATCTGAGTCTTCCATACCCCCCTGTTCCGATATCTGCTGATCACTGCCAGTGCCCCCACAGGCAGAAAGCGCCATCATGTTTACTATCACGACAAGCGCCAAATATCTCTTTATTGTTTTCATGATATGATTTTTCTCCTTTCTCCACTTAACAAAAAAATGAGGCAGCATCTTTACCGCCTCGTTTAAGTGTATATCTTATTTGCTTTTATGACTTTGTATTATATTAAGATAAATATGCCGAATATTAAGAACTTACCCTCTTATAATCTCGAAAAAGCCGGACTCATTCTTTCTGTTTCACTCCGGCTGATTCCATATTTCCCGGCTAATGCTCGCCAGTTATCATCCACCGTGTGTATGATCTCATCCGCCATAATTACCGCATCTTTCTTCATGATCCCATAATATTTTGACGCTTCTATTGCGAGATTCAGATCGATCTTAGAATTATCAGTATCAACATTCAACGAAAGATACTCACCGAATATATCCGGATTAACATCGTACATGGGTGAAAGGACCCAACCGGACTCAGTTAGCAAAAAACCGTGATTCCTAAAATGGTCATCCGTATTGGATACAGCCATTCCAAAAACTATACGCTTCCATAATTGAATAATATCATCTTTAGGCTTCGCCCCATTGGCCTTCAAAAAAGACACCATCTCAAGATAGCTACTTCCGTCAGTTGCATCTGCACCATCAGATTTGCCAAGCATTGTCATTGCCGAAGAAAAATGAATACGCCCTTTATCTGTTCTGTCAAATCTCTTCACCAAGAAAGTCGTCCCTAACGTTGAAAACTCCTCTGCCTTGGCCTCAGGGACAGTAATCCCGCACATCACGGCCAGTTCATGTACAACCATTTCCCACGCACCTGAGTCAAAGTCATCGTGTTTGCAAGGAAACTTCGCTATCCACATCGAACCATCCGGAGCCAATACTGATGCCTTGGGTCTTGTACCGCCAAGAGATGAACCCGGAGCAAGTAATTGACGAAGCCATTTATCATCGTCAGAGAAATCATCCTTTTCAAATTTTATAGCAGCCTGTTCCAGTTCTCTTAATGATGTCCATGGCGGTGTCGCGAAAGTGCTGTCATTAGATATATATTCCCCTTCAAGTTCAGTTTTAAAACGCAATCCTCCCATACGGCTCTCATCAAATACCCCCAGTAAATAGTCACTTTCCAGTAACTTCACAGGCTTCTCTCCGTTGTTCTTTGCACGTATCTCTTCACGCCTGTTCATCAGCCGACGGCCCCATCTGTCCGGAGAAGAATCTGACAACATCCCGAATATCTGTTTATCATCAGCAATGTATTGCCTTCCTCTGTACCACTGAAGATCCGGATCTAAAAGCATAGATTCCTTAGTGAGCCACTTTTCATCATATTCAAATGAATAAAACTCCCTGCCCTTTGTCCGAGTCACATGAACAGTACCAAGAAGCTCATTATGAAAGGACAGAAAATCCGCAAAGACATATATTTTTTTCTCACTATCCATATGATCTTATCCCCGCTTGTCTACTCTTTTCCTTACAGGCAAGGCCAGATCCTGCAGTTTTCTTCCCAGTTCATCATCTTTTGCAACAAGCAAAAGATCCTTATCCATGTAATTAAGCGCATGAAGGACTGCCGCGTAGCATCCTATTGCAACAGAGGGCAGTCCCTTTTCGATAGATACTAATGTTGCTCGGCTGATACCTGCCCGTTCCGCAACAAGTTCTGCCGGCAGTCTTCTTCTAAGCCTTGCATATTTGATCTGCATGCCCATCCGGGCAAGTATATCTTCTGTTTCAGGTAATAATACTATAGACTTTTTAGCCATATCGTCACGCTCCTTATGTCTATAATATTATTCTAAATATGGTATTTTGTCAATTTTTATCTACTTATTTGTCAAAAAACACAGTGCCTGGGCTGGTGCCGAATATTAAGAACCTACTCGATTGGAGTTTCTGCTTCCTTTTCCACCACTGGCAGATGAACCGTCACTTCGGTTCCCTTACCCGGCTCGGACTCTATATCTATTCCGTATTTATCGCCGCATTCTGTCTTTATCCTTCTTTCGATATTCTGAAGAGAAATATGGCGAAGTTCTTTGGGTTCATTGATCTCTAAACTATCCGCATCGATAATCGTCCTTTTGACTTCTGAGAGTTTCTCCTTGCTCATACCTTTCCCGCTATCCGAGATCTTTATGAAAAGGTCCTCTCCGGTGACATGTGCAGATATGCTTATCCTGCCTTTACTGCCGGCAAGACCGTGCGTAACCGCATTCTCCACAATAGGCTGTAAAAGCATTCTTGGAACAAGGATCTCCTCAAAGAACTCCTCTTCGTCAATATCGATATCTATCATTCCCTTATACCTGGTGCACATGATCTTAAGATACTGTTCCAAGGTATAGAATTCCTCGGAAAGCAGGATCATATCATCCCCTGCATTGGCATAGCGTAAAAGCCTTGCAAGCTCGTCACAGGTATCGGAAGCTTCCGCTTTATCTCCCTTGTAGACCAGCGCCCTGATCACATTCAGGGTATTTACGGTAAAATGTGCGTTTATCTGCTTTTTCAGCAGATATTTCTCCGTTCTTTCTCTGATCAGCTCTACGGGCTCCACCATTTTGTTTTTTACATACCATGCAAAAAAAACGATCGTGAATACCAGAATAAGGATCGTGACCGGAAGTGCGACCCTGAAATAGGAAGCCACACCCGCAAGTCCTGTTCCGTATGAATAGAGAAGTAATCCGAATCCGGAAAGTCCCACTTCCTTTTCATAAACCGCGGCTGCTTTCTCCCTGATCATGTCCAAAGAATCATGATCAAGAAGCTTATCTGAGCACAGGATCCTGTCACCGAAATAAAGTATCACGCCTATATCCTCAGACTGGTTATATGTCCTAAGCATACTCCCGATCTTAGCCTCATCTGATAAGAGCACAGAATAACCCAGTGTTTTTTGCCCTTCTTTTACAGCCTCATAGGTGCCTATGTAATTCTGATTGCCTGAACTGATGCTGATAACGCCCCCGTTTTTCCCACTTATCAAAAGAAACGCCCTGTTTAATGCCGTATTATCGACACTCCCGCGAAGTCTGAAAAAACGACCGTTTTCATCAAACACGACCACATTTTCACTTCCCTGCATATATCCCGAAATACCGCTCTTTTCTTCAGAAAGGATAGCGCCTGCTTTATAAAAGGAATATGCATCTTCCTCTTTGAGCATGTTTATGATATCCTCGTTGCCGGCAAGCTCAATTGCGCTGTTTTCCATCATGAGAAGTTCTTCCTCTATGCCGTAAATGATCGCTTCGGAAGAAGATTTTGTCTGCTCTGCCAAATTCCTATCGATCACGGACCTGGTCAAAACATAAAAGAAAACCCAGATAAGCACAAGGATGATCCCCAGCGCGCCGATAGCCATTATGAAATTCTTAAGGATCTGTCCTTTCTTCATTTGTTACCTTTCTTCATCGGTTACCCTTCAAAATATCCGTCCAGAACGAAACTCTCTTTTCTTTTTCATCGATCAATCTTTGCTGATCCGGTACTATCAGGTCGATTTCAGAAAGGGGGACCTCATTACCGTCCGGAACGTCATCTCTTACTGACCATGTTCCCGCTGTGCAAAACGGTTTTAATCCGTCTCCCTGTCCATCCTTTTCTCCCATTAGAAAGCGGATGAACAGCTTCGCGGAGTTCTCATTTTTACACTCCTTTGTCATCATCACCGCATAGGATGTGCGGCACCCGGAAAAGGGCGTAAGCTTATAGACCGGAGCAAGACTGTATCCAACACCTGCAAGACGAAGTTTGCTTGAAACACACCATCCAAAATCAGCTTTGCCATCATTCAAAGCCTCTGTGACCTCATCCGAACTGTTGGTAAATATGATATTTTCCGAAACCTTTTCCCAAAAATACTCAGCTGCATTCTCCGTTCCTTCGAGCTTAAGTTTTTCTCCTGCGTATGCTGCGTATGCATCTTCAAATTCACCGATGTGATCAAGGGATGATGCGCAAAACGCATAAGTAGAAAAACTTCTCAGGGGATTTGGCATATAGATCCTGCCCCTGTACTTCTCCTCCGTTAACTCCCAGATATTTTCTATCGGGCAATCTTCATACACTTTCGTGCTGTAAAAAAGTATCTCTGCCTCATTCAGGAAAGATACCATTCCGTCCGCAGCAGCCTCTTCCATATGGCCCCCTATATCCTCAGGCAGAAAAGGTACCACAATACCCGTATCAACAAGGTGTGATTTAAATTCCCCGCTGTTATCATTACAAAGCACAACATCGCAAACAGGTGTTTCACTTTCGTTTCCTTTTTCCACTTCTTCGATGAGATTGGGACTTCTGAGATCCCTTACTTCAACGAACAGACCCGGATACGCTTTTTCAAAGGCTTCCTTAGTATCAACCACCCTGGTTGATACGGTATAGACTACCAAAGTATCTTCCTTAAGCGCCCTTTCATATAATTCTTCCGGGGTGCTATTGTCTGTTATGATATTCATGTTTTTTGTCTCTGTACCGACCGTACCCCCGCATCCGCTAAGGGCAAAAGCCATAATAAGTATCAGTGCGGCAATCCTTCCAGGTATCTTTTCCATTCTTCATCACTCCATATATCCTTTTTACCGCGGATAAAATCCTCCATCGCGGCATCTATGTATCCGGACAGTCTTTCATCGTACGGGTGGAACGCGTCAATTTGCGGCAAAAGATCCTCATAACTCATATATGCCCGTCCGTTAATATATTCAAAGTCTGAATTAACACCGTTCCAGGTAACGCCCTCCAGATATTCCTCCGGTACATTCATCGGTCCTATCCCGTTCAGGTGTTTATTCTGAGATGTGTTCCAAATATAATTGACGGTGGTTATGGTTGACACCCCACCATATACACTGACATCGCTTCCGTCGGAATAAATCCAGTCAACCCCTTCTTCTCCATATCTTGCGATCAGAGATGCTTCCGGTGTCATCATAAGAGAAAGCAATCTTTCCGCCTGCTCTTTTTTATCGCTTCTTTCCGTAATAATTGCTCCTATTTCGGGATCTTTCTGTATGTACAGCGCGTTCTTTTCCCCGTCCGGTCCCTCAAGGGGCGGAACATGGATATACCTTGCCAGTATCTCGGGATTGCCCTGGTAGATCACGTCGGATATGGATGATGTCGTAAAGGCACCTACGATATCCTGATTGCTGTTGCACATTTCCATTAATTGTTTGAGATTTCCATCCCATATGCTATCATCCAGAAGACCTTCTTCATATAATTCGTGACAATAATTTATCCCGGCTCTGAATTCGTCCGTAGTCGCATAAAGAATGTTTACATCTTCATTGATTCCGTATCTTGAATGATACGGATCATTATAAATAAAGGAGTTTAAAAGGAATTCCGCAGGTGAAAGCGAGTATTCTTCATAAGAACCTGCCAAGGGAATCTCATCTTTTATCCCATTTCCGTTTGGATCCATCTCCTTAAATGCCGTGAGAACCGCTTTAAGTTCTTCTGTATTTTCGGGAATTGGCAAAGAAAGGACTTTCAACCAGTTGTAATTGATCCATAATATTTGGCCGGGTCCTGAGTTTTTTGAACAGCCGGTATTTTCGTAATACGATCTGCCGTCACTTACGTAAATGTCACCGGAGGATACATATTCCGAAAGTTCCTCCTGCGTGATCTTAAAGTCCTCTCCGAACATTACTATGTCGATATCGGCATCGGACGAAAAGAGAGCATCAAGGAACCCTGTGCTGCTACTCTGTCTGATGATCATAATGTCAAGATCGTAGCCCGTTTGCTCCTCAAGCCACTTTACATAGTAATTGTTTTCGGGATCGTGAACGTGTGCAGACTCCGGAATGGCGACAAAGAGTTTTTCTCTGCTTTCTCTTGAGTTACAACCGTTTAAGCATAATGCAAGCAGACACAGAATGCTAATGATCCCAGTTAATGAATATATTTGTTTTCTTTTTCTCATATCCTGTCTATCGATTTTCCTTCGGTGAATATCCGTAATAGTTTTTATAGGTCCTGTAGAAATGATGATAATCCGTGTAACCCAGATCAAATGCGATCTCTTTTACAGATAAGGTTTTATCCGTTAACATTTCCTTTGCCCGGGTCATTCTCTTTTTCGTAATATAGATACTGAATGTGGTATCAAAGTGCTTTTTAAACAGCTGACAGATATAGTTTTTGCTAAAACCAAACTTTTCTGCGATCTGCTCCAAAGTAAGCTTTTCTGCAAAATGTTCGTCCAAATATTTCAAAAGCTCATTAAAAATCGGATTCTCCGTAACAGCCTGCAGGTCCTCCTCCGGAAGTTTGGCGCTGATCTTCACATATAGTTTTTCAAGAAGGATTCTAATTTCTTCATCGTTGATCGGCTTTAAAATGTAGTCATAACCCGACTGTTTGAAAAATGTACGCACATCATCATATTCATCATATGCAGAAAGCATGACAAACTCACAGGATAGCCCTTTTTCCTGATCCTCCTGATCATCTCATTGCCGTCCATCTCCGGCATTCTGAGGTCACAGATACAAACATCAGGAATGAGGCTATCCACTTCCTCTATCGCCTTCACAGGATCGGTGCAGCGTCCTATGACCTCGAACCCGTTTTCCATCCATGGAACACGGCTCTCTAACTCCTCCAATATGATATTGTCATCATCCACAAGATATACTTTATACATTTCTACCACCGTATTTGTCATATCCACCGCAAAAATAAGATAGCGGCTATTTTATGCAGGTTGAAAGCGACTGTACTTTATCCTGAACGAGAATCGTGAGGCTCTCAAGAGCGGCAGGTGAGTACAGACTTCCGGTTATGTGCTCCTTGATATCGATGGGTTTTCCGATAACCATTTTCATCCTGCGAAAGAGGCTGTAGCCCTTCTCGATGTATATCGGAACGATCGGAGCATCCGCCATGGCGGCCATAAGCATGGTCCCCGATTTAAAAGGCTCCATATCGTCGCCCGTTGCGACATGCCCCTCAGGAAAAAGCGTAACAAGACCGCCCGCGTTCATAAAGCTTACGGACTCTTTGACGGAGCGCAGATCTACCTTGTCCCTCTCGATCCGGATGCTGCCCATCCTGGTCATAAACCAGCCAAGCATCGGCCTTTTATCGAACAGTACCTCCGCCGTGATAACGTAGTTACGCCTGTTAAAATACACATGGCTTATCATGATCGGATCCCACTGGGACACGTGATTGCTCATGATCAGCGTTTTACCGGTGATGCGTCTTCCGCTCTTTTCTTTGTCTTCATAGAAAACTTTAACCGGCTGAATGATTTTAAGAAAAGGCCATGATGTAACTCTCACCCAGTCCTGCACGAACCACCAGAAATTGACAAAGCCCTTGCCTACGTGGGTTTTCTCCTTATCCTCCATCACCTTCTCAAGTCCATACACTCTCTTTTCAATCTGCTTGGTGATTTCTGCGGGATCGCCCTCCGTAAAATACATAGGCTTTCCGACTATCGCCTTACTCCTTCTGAAGAAGCCGTAATTACCTTTAAAATACATAGGGATAACAGGTGCTCCGCTATCAAGTGCAAGCTTGGCTGCACCCCTTAGAAAAGGATATTTCTTCTCTTTTGACAATCGTCCCTGTGGGAAAATACCCACAACCTTGCCGCGGTTAAGATAATCCATCGCGAGATTGAGGGGCCTTATGCCTCCGGTTCCCCTGTTAACGCGGATATTCCCGGTAGATCTCAGCACCCACGCAAAGATTTTACTCTTGTAGAGAACCTCCGCGACCATGTAGTACACATGGTTAAAAAGAAAAGTGTACATCATATGAAAATAATCATGAATCGAGGTGTGGTTGCTTACAAGGATTGCCGGGCCCTTGATATGATAGCCCTGAACTCTGACATCCTCAAAATATGTTTTATGCGGAAATAAAACCACATAAATCAAGCCGGAAATCTTGATGAATAAGTAAAACAGTTCGCAAAGAAAGCTTTTCATACCTATATAGCCTCCAGAATATTAGTAAGTTCACGTACATCAAACGCGGATTTTTTCTCGAATAATTTGCAGAGCGATTCATAGTTTTCCTCGGAATGCTCAACCTCGCGCGAATACAGATGCGCGTTCCAAACCCTCTCGTCAAAGCCCATAACGCCGTCCTTTTGATGCCACACGGTCATCTCGGTAAGATAGATCATAATAAGACTCACGATGCAGAGTTTCACCTTCGAAAGGATTTTACGGTCATGCACCGCTTTCATAAAATACCTGAACACGAAGTAAACAGCCATGTTCTCATATTCGCGTTCATGCTTATACACATCCTGTTTGAAGCGGCCGAGCACCTGCGTAAAATCCCCGTCAACAAGCGACTTGACATCGCCAAGAAGCTTTGGCCAGGTGGGTTTTATGATTTTCTGTTTCAGATAGAAATCAATATATTTCTTAAGTGTCTGCGCCGCGCGCCTTTCGTCTGCGCCGGCTCTCTCGCCTTCGCCGGTGTTATCGCCTGTGCCGGCGTTATCGCCTGTTCCGGCGATGGTGTATCTGCTCACATATTCACGCATCGCGGACGGATTCTTTATCATGTTCTGAAGTGAGATGGCAAAATCAAGCAGGAAAATAAGCCTTCTTGAAAGCCTTATTCCACCCGTTTTAATTATTTCAAAAGCCTTATCCCTTGCCATCATAAGCGCAAAATAAAGCTCCGCATCTATATCATTAAGCGTCGGGCCATCATCCGTCTCGGTCTCTGTAAAATGAGGCATCCCCTTAGCATCCTGCCCGAGAATAAGTTCCGCAGCGGTTACGCAGGAGAGCGCAATGCCCATCTCACGGACATTTCCGTAATCGCTGATATACCTCGGATACATATCACAGGTCACGCAAAGTGCGTCCTCGCCCAGTTCCTCATAGAGTTCGCAAAGAAGGTCATCCTTAAGAAAGGGGCATCTTCCGTCGCTCCTTATCCTAAAGCCGCCTTCTTCACCCTTCTTGCCCGGGATCATTACAGAGCGCAATTTATCGCCGAACGGCCCTTCAACCTTCTTGTAATAGGCATATGACGCGTCGTCCACATCAACCTGCCAGCCCGCACAGCAACTGTCCGTGCAGTCTCCGGCAATACATTTGAAATTCTTGTAATAATCCGGCGTCTTAAGTATCATCCGCTACTCTGCATCCTTTATCTCGGCGCGGTTTCCCTGCACCGTAAATCTGATATTATGCTTACCATAGGTAAATCCGTAAACTCTCGTCTCATCATCCTGATATGCAGGTCTCGGATCTTCCCTTATAATGCCGATGATCGCGGAAATTTCTTCCTCGGTAAACATTGCTGCAACCTCATCGGGAACGATGACATCGAGCTTAATGCCTGCCATTTCATCCGCAAAACCGCCCACCGCTTCGGCCCTGCACTCTACATAGGGCAGATAGGGCTTAATATCATAGACGGGAGAGTTATCCAGCATATCTATTCCGCTGACTTTGATAATGCCTTTATCGGCATCGATATTCTCGATCTTCAGAAGCGAAAGTCCCAGATTATTGGGGCGAAACGGGCTTCTCGTCGCATAGACACCCTTACGCGTATTGCCACCGAGTCTCGGCGGTCTTACGGTTGGCGACCACGCTTTGTTTTCATTCTCGGAAAATCCCCATATTACCCAGATATGCGAGAATTCCTCGAGTCCCCTAAACGCCTCTTTCGCAGCATATTCGCCCTCAAATTCTATGCTCCCCATAAGTTCCGGCACGATCCCGCTCTGCCTGGGAATGCCGAATTTATCGGGCATATCGGTGTGTATATGCGCAATCGGTTCAATGTTCATATTATCTCCTTGTAATCACGCGTTCCTCTTTCCGCGGTAAAATATACTTTTCCTAAACAAATATAATAACATTGTTTGGGTATATAATGCTATAATATTTAGAAAATATTGCTTTTGCAGATAATTATATCGGAGGATCATATGAACAACAAGCGACTTGAAGGCATACGCCCCATTATAGAGGATGAAATCGAGAAGGGAAATCTTCCCGGCGCGAGGGTGATCGCGATCAATAAAGGCGAGCGCGCATACGACGAGGTATTTGGCTACGCGGACATAGAATCAAAGCGCCCGCTCACAAATGACAATATGTACAGGATGTTCTCGCTTACCAAGCCCATAACGGCGGTTGCCGCCATGCAGCTTATCGAAAACGGCAGAATAAACCTCACCGATAATCTCAGCCGTTTTCTTCCCGAATATTCGGAAATGACGGTCCTTGAAGAAGGCAGGGAAAGTCATCCCGCTTCAAGAGAGATCACGATACACGATCTCCTCGCGATGACATCGGGCATTTCATATCCCGATGCCACTCCTGCTGGCATCAAAATGACCAGGATCTGGTCGGCTCAGACAAAAGCATATATTGATAACAGAGAAGGCAAATCCGATGAGAAGCCTTTAAATACAAGGGATTTTGTAAGGATGATGGCAAGCTCTCCTCTTGCATTTGATCCGGGCAAAGCGTGGATGTACGGTGCAAGTGCCGATGTTATGGGTGCTGTAATAGAAGTTGTTTCGGGAATGACTCTCGGAGAATATTTTAAGAATAATATATTAGAGCCCCTCGGGATGACGGATACAGGCTTTTTTATCCCTGAGGATAAGCAGTCAAGGCTCACAACCTCCTACGAATTTGCGGGAAGTAAGCTCGTTCGCTTCGACAAATTCCACCTCGCACTTACGGATTATCTTACGCAGCCCTCGTTTGAGTCGGGCGGTGCGGGACTTGTTTCCACAGCGGATGATTACGCGCGATTTGCCGAAATGCTCCTTGGCGGCGGCAAATACGGC
Organism: uncultured Lachnospiraceae bacterium; assembly: GCA_937885345.1. Classification (GTDB taxonomy): domain Bacteria; phylum Bacillota; class Clostridia; order Lachnospirales; family Lachnospiraceae; genus Eshraghiella. The sequence continues at coordinate 12,436 of CAKZZH010000049.1, forward strand.
GCCAAAGAGATACTCAGCCGCAAAGGCTATGAGAAGCTGCGCAGCAACCTTCTTACACCCAAGCAGATTCAGACAATGGGCTGGGACAGTGTAAAAGGACATGGTTACGGGAATTTTATGAGAATTCTTATGGACCCTTCACAGGCAGACCTTATCGGAAGCATCGGCGAGTTCGGCTGGGACGGATGGATGGGTTGTTATATGTGCATCGATCCGGTTGAAGATCTCGCAATGCTTTATTTTACTCAGGTTGCGGGCATAGGTTTCTCAGAGACCGCCCGCAGGATCAAGAACATGATCTGGTGCAGCCTGAAATAAGCGATCGCGCCGGAATAAAACGACCGCATATAATTAAAAAGCCGCTGCCTATGCGCTTTGAAGCGCACCGGCAGCGGCATTTATATTTATTTACAGTACTTTTCTGATGGCGGCAAGGAGCTCGTCATATGTCTCATAAGCAGGATACTGAGGATAGTCCTTCTTGATCTGCTCTGTGGATCTGAATAAGAAGCCTGCCTTGCTGGCCTCTATCATTCCGAGGTCGTTGTAGCTGTCACCGCTTGCGATCGTTTCAAAACCGATTGACTGAAGTGCTTTAACGGTCGTGTACTTGGACTTCTCAACTCGCATTTTGTAACCGGTGATCATGCCGTCCTCTGCCACTTCGAGAGTGTTGCAGAAGATTGTGGGCCATCCGAGCTTGCGCATAAGGGGCTTGGCGAACTGATCGAAAGTATCGCTTAAAATAAGCACCTGTGTGCCTGCCTCGCGAAGATCTTCAAGGAACTTCTTAGCGCCTTCAAAAGGCTCGATCCCCTCTATGGTCTCCTGAATCTTGGCAAGTCCGTAACCCTTCTCCTTAAGTAGATCGATACGGAATCGCATAAGTTTATCAAAATCAGGTTCATCTCTTGTGGTTCTCTTAAGTTCCGGAATTCCGGTCTCCTCTGCGAAAGCGATCCACATTTCCGGTACAAGCACGCCCTCAAGATCCAAACATACAATATTCATTATTTTTGATTCCTCCGTTTTAAGAATGCACAAATCGTATTCTACAAAAACGAAGTGTTTATGTCAATATGAAAAGTATCATATCTGTCCATAAACATATTCGATCTGCTGCGTTGTCATAGGAACTGGATTATTGCGAAGACGTTCGGTATTGACGGAAGATGCAAGATATATCAGATCCTCCTTCTTCACATCTATCCTCGGAAGATCGAGTGCTCCGAGAAAATCTTCAAACACTTTGATAGACTCTTCGATCGAGTCCGCGTGCACAAGGCTTGCCACGTGCATAAGCAGGCATCTTAAGGATTCATCCTCCTTGGCAAGCTCCGCGTGGAATCGCCACAAAGGAAGCATGCAGGACGCAACGGCGTGACCATGAGCTGCACCGTACATTGTCGTGAGCTTATAGCACATAGCATGCGCAGCGGTTGTTTTGGTAAGGTTGATGGCACGTCCGCTGTAATCGGCGGCAAGTATCATCTCATCATTCTTCTCGCCTTTATCGATAAAATCCTTATAATTATCAAGTATCAGATCCACACATTTAACGCTGAACTGCCTGCTCTCATCACATACGCTCTGCGACCAGAAGGACTCTATAGCCTGACAGAGGCTGTCCGCAAGAGCGGCCTTTTTGTGATAGTCAGGAAGCGAACTGATCAGACTGCCGTCAAGTATGACCAGATCCGGAAGCATATCATCGCTGCCGAGCGAAAGTTTCTCTCCGTCCTTATACACAATTGCAGTTCTCGTAGCTTCACTTCCCGTACCCGCTGTGGTCGGTACAAGTATAAAAAGCTTTGCGCCGAGGTTCTCCTTAACGCATTTGGCAGTATCAAGGGCGCTTCCGCCTCCGATTCCCACGATAATGTCGTAGCCGCCCTTCCTGCAAAGTTCGGTCGCCTCCAGTGTTTCCTTAATATCGGGATTGGGCGTATAGTCCGAGAAGATCATCACTTCACGGCCTTCAAGTATCCCTGCCACTTTCTCCCTAAAATGCTTTGAACAGACAACAAACACCTTGCTGACTGCGGGTATTTTACTCTTAAGAATATCCGAAAGAGGGCCCCTGAGGATCATTTCATCGGTCAGTTGCTTCATATCGGTCACCTCCTGACAATTATTGCTTGACCGTAAATATTTTATCACAGAGCGGATAATATCGCATCCTCATATTTACAGGCTAAATAATAACTGATTTAGCCTTTACTTATTTACTAATAATTACAATATCATTCATATTGGGGGTATTTTATAATTTGGTACATGAAGGTTATTATCGACTATGAAAAGGCCATCAAGGCCGCTAACAGAATATACAGGGGTTTCGGCATGGTGTCCGCTAACAATTCATCAAGACTTCTTATGGATTATCGCGCGCTTCACTATGACACATACCTTAAGCTGCTCGAGCTTATCTTCGGTAAGTCCGGGCTTAATGTTTCGTATCTTAAGATCGAAATGGGCGCGGATATCAATTCTTCATCCGGTACGGAGCCGGCTGTTATGAGAAGCCGCGATGAAAAGCCCGACGTGACAAGAGGCGCGGGATATATTCTGGCCGCGGATGCGCTCAAGATCAATCCTGACCTTAAGCTTGATATGCTCCGCTGGAGCGAACCCGCATGGGTCTCTAAGGCCGATGATCTCTATGAAGCAAGATACGAATGGTACAAGAAGACTCTCGAAGGCGCATACGACAAATACGGACTAAAGTTTGATTATGTAAGCGCCTCGCGTAATGAAAGGCCCTATGACATCTCCTGGATAAAATACCTGCGAAACCGTCTTGATGAAGAGAAGGACTCCCGCTACGATTATTCAAAGATACTTCTTGCGGGCGCCGATGAATGCGATGTTTTCAATATCCCCGGCGATATGATCCGGGATAACGCACTAATGAGGGCTATAAGCCTTGTGGGCGCACATTATACCTCCGAACTGGATGAGGACGGCGAACTGATACGTGACAATTCGGGCAAAGAGATCGTAATGAGCGAAGGAAGTCCGGCCATGGGATATACCTACGGTATCGCAAGATTTGACGGTATGGGCGGAATCGGAACCATGGGCGGTGCGCTCGATATCGCCAACAGACTTATCGGAATGATCGCCAATGCCGGAATGACGATGTGCGAATTCCAGCCGATAATCTCGGCATATTATGACGGTGTAACCTATTGCCGCAAACAGTTTATTAACGCATGCGACCCCTGGAGCGGTTATTATTCGCTTGATACAGGGTATTTTATAATGCTGCATTTTACAAGGTTTATAAAGCCCGGCTGGCTCTTTATAGAGAATGCCTGCGCGATGGACGGAGTTAAAGGCGGCGACGGGCACTGCATCAAAGATGCCTGTTACAGTTATCTGACCGCCAAATCGCCCAATACGGACGATTTCAGTATGGTTGTGGTCAATTCCTGCTCTATGATTAGGGAATACGATATAACGCTTCCTGCGCAGCTTGAAAAGGCATCCCTCACTCTGTGGGAAAGCAGCGGACCGGACAATTTCCTGGATAAGAGAAGCGTTCGCCCGGAAAATTTGAGCATAAGACTTCTTGTGATGCCCTACAGCATTGTGACCCTTACAACCCTCAGCGAGGAAGAAACATCTGCCGAGATTCCTTTTGATCACGCGATTTCCAAAGGCCCCGAGGATGTGAAGATGCGACCTGTTATGCCCCTGCCATATTGCGAGGATTTTTCATACAGTCTCTTTCCCGACAATTTCCTTGAAGAAAGAGGTATGGCACCTTTATTTACAACCGATCAGGGAGGCGCGTTTGAAGTCGGCCCCGGTATCGACGACGATAATGCGTGTCTCATTCAGCAGATCACACCCGACATTAAAGCCGAAGAATGGGGCAGCACGCCCAAACCGGTAACCTGCCTCGGAGACGACAGGTGGTTTAATTATTCGGTAAGCGCCGATGTAACGCTCGCCGGTGACACAAGGGAATGCTATCAGGGAATAGGTATCCGCTACACCCTTTGCAATGAAGGCGTCAGCGGTTACAGACTGTTGATATACGGAAACGGCTCCTACGAGCTGCTCCTTGCAGACAGGATAATATCTGCCGGATCGGTAAGTGATTTTACCGGCAAAGCGCAGCTCTATCTTGCTGCCGTAAACAGCACTCTTACCGCGCGTATAAACAGAAATATCGTATATTTTATGGATCATACGGGTGCGATGGCCCCTGCCGGAAGAGCCGCCCTTTACAGCTCGTACCACAGGAATGCTTTTGCAAATCTGAAGATCCTTCCCACGCAGGGAGACTATTCCATTACCCGTTATGATGACACCGATGAGATAATTTCTTACGAGGGTGCCTGGAATCACGACACCGTGGGCTCTTACCGCAACTATATGCGAAGCAGTTCAACAGGCCGCACCGGCGATTCCTTTGTTATTACTTTCAGAGGTAAAATGATCACTTTGATCGGACGCAATATGCCCGAGGATGAATACAGCACACAAACGGCCGTTATAGACATAGATCTTGACGGCGAGCGTTTCACAAGCGCCTATAAGATCCCGAAAACAGACTATCGCGAAGCCTTCATAATGCTCACCGATCTGCTCGATTCGGAGCACGTAATGAAAGTCCGCATCATTTCAGGAAGTCTCACGCTTGATTCTATCGAATGCAGCAGACCGTAGGCTTACGCAAAAACCAGCAGGCATAAGCCTAATGTCATTAAGTTAAGACATTGAAGAAAAGAAAAATCCATCCGAACCATGTGAAATTTTACTCAAAATGGTAAGGGTGGATTTTATTTTGTAATATATTTATCTGGTTTAATCGATTTTCACGAGTTCCTTAGAACAATGTAAAATATCTTTCCAATTTAGTGGAAATCCCATTATCTTTAATATCTGTTTTTCTTGCAACACACTTGTTTCTAATAATAATTTTTCCGTTATATTGCTGAAACGCTCAATAAATTCCGTGAAGTCGTTTTCTTTTAACAAATACTTAAATATTATCACTACAGCAAATAAGTCTTTTTTACCTTGAACATATCTGCCTTTGTTTTTCTTTAGGCTCATGTTTGAATGTATAGCTGTAGTTTTGATTTCTCCTTTGATATATTTGTAATCATATAATCTTTCGTTGTGAGCACAAACATTTCTGAATCTTGATAGTAAATCTATCATACGAGCCAATTCATCTTCGGTAATATAATCAAATTCTTTACATATTAATGTTTGCACTTGTGGACGTAAAAGACTGTACATCTTAGATATTATTCCTATAGTTATCACTTTGGTTAAAACCCACAAAGGTATATTTCCATGGTTTTCTCGTTGGTGTTGTAAATATGGATGACTGTCATATTCACTCATGGCAAATTTAAATTTCCCAATCAATTTATTAATTTCATTTTGTTTTACATCTGTATAGTCATAATTGTTTGCGTTAAGATATGCTAATTCTGAGTTCCCGTATGTTTGACAAAAAGAATATGAAATAAGTGACTTTATGTGATTTTCTATTATAAGGATATATTTTAGGACGAGTTCTCTTAACTCCATGTCATAATTGTAAAGAGCATAGACATCTTTTATGGAAGTGTGAAGTTTATAAAGACCATTCTTGTCTTTAAAAGGATGTTTATATCCAGTAATTAAGCCAAAATAACTGCACCTTTTCAGTAAATCTATGGCTATTCTTTCATCTGGAATTAATAATCTTTTATTTTTTAATATTATTATTTGTTCTTCATATGTTGTGTATGGCTTCCCCATAATATATACTTTCCTCCACAAATACAATAAAAGGAGTTCCCGTAGGAACCCCTTTAGGTTACGCGCCTCACAAGCTCTCGTAACACGTTCACTATAATTATAATACTCATAGATGTATCGACTGTCAACAAAAATTGACATTTTTAAACATCTTTTAAACATCTGTCAGAGATAAAGAGCCTTTATCATAAACGTTGGGGCATTGAAACCTGGTTCTTAATTCCCGGTTTTCTTGATATGGTCCCCGATGATCTCGGAGACATCAGACACGGTGGTGAAGGCATTTACATCCAGGCTGCTTATAAGTTTTCTGAGCGAATATATCTCGGCACGGGTTACCACACAGTAGAGAATATCCTTGCCGGTCTTGCTTATAAGGCCCTCGCCCTTAATGAATGTGACCGTTCGGCCAAAATTCGTATATATTTCATCGGCGACCTTACGTCCGTTGTCGGTAACGATCATTACCGCTTTGCCCTTTTCCAGGCCGGTTTCCACAAGGTCTATAACCTTCGAGGTCAGGAAATACATAATGATAGAATAGAGCCCGCTGTTGATTCCGAAGACAATTCCGGCAACCGTATAGATCACAAGATTGATAAGAAGCACAACTCTGCCTACGGAAAGCGATGTTCTCTTACTTATAAGGATACCGACGATCTCGGTTCCGTCAAGGCATCCACCGCCCCTAAGGACAAGGCCGACGCCGATACCGAGGATCACACCGCCGAATACCGTGGCAAGCAGCATATCCTCCGTAATCGGATGAATACTTTCAAACAAATAAGTGCATAATGAGAAAATCACCATTGCAATGATCGCTTTGATAAGAAAGTCCTTACCTATCGCTTTAAGTGCGATCACAAGAAACGGAATATTGATGATCACCGTGAGCACACCGAGTTTCACCGGTATAAAATGTGAGAGTATCATGCTCACGCCGACCACTCCGCCGTCAAATATGCTGTTGTCAACAAGAAACACTTCAACCGCAAGCGCCGCAATTGCAGCGCCTGCGATTACCATCAGATACGATAAAAAACTCTCTTGAAACCGTTTTTTCAAACTTCTGTCCTCGGTAAATTATTGTGCGGTTGTATCCTGAACAAATCCCGTAATATCAAAAATATTGTTTCCGTCACTTATAACTGCAGGAAGCTTTCCGTCCCATATCTGGAGCATCTGATAACGAAGAACATTTTCGGTAAGCGACTTCTCGATAAGTTCGTTTGCCTGAGCCTTAGCTTCGGCCTCTATAAGTTCGGACTGAGCATTACCCTGAGCAGTCTTAACTTTGGCATCCGCTGCTGCCTGAGCCTCTATAACCTGACGTTCAGCATCGATCTGCGCCTGGAGTTTCTGCTGCTCGGCAACCTGCTTCGACTCAACGGCTGCAGTGAATTCATCCGTAAAATCAAGGTTCTCTATTGCACCATTAACCAGTTCGATCCCGTACTTTTCGAGGGCTTTTGAAAGGTCATCGGCAATCTTCTCGCCCAGTTCCGAACGGGAAGACACAAGATTCTCTGCGGTATACTCAGCAGTATGTTCCTTAACGATCTGCTGAACATTCGGTGTGATGATCACATTGTAGTAATCGGCACCATACTGTGCATATATGCTTTTGGACTGTATGCTCGGCACAAGATAGTTAACCGTATATACCATCGAAACCTCCTGAATATCGGAGGAGAAGCACGACAGATCAAGTGTCTGCTTCTGCGTTCTGTTATCAATCTCGGTTACTTTACTCCAGGGAACGGTAACATGGATACCCGCATCAAGCGTATTGTCCTGGATCGAACCGAATACCGTAACAACGCCTGTGTGCGAGGCTTCAACAGTTCTGATACCGGAACTTATAACGCAGATCGCGCCTACTGCGATCACACCCACTCCGATCGCACTCGTAATCTTCTTTCTCTTCTCATAGAATCTCCTGCCCTGCGCATTATCCGAGGGGAGCTTGATCGCAAGGCCCGCACCAAGCGCAATAACACCTGCAACAACAAGAATGATTCCAAATACAAACAGTGACATAAACCTCTTCCTTTCCACTTAATGCGTAAGCCGGGTGCTTACCGCATTACATTAACCTTTATTTAATAAGCATTATAAAATGCCATATTACATATTAACATACAAAAGTAACAGATTCGTTACAACGCACCTACTTGGAGAGTGCAGTGTTATTATCATAAGTCTTTCTGTCGACTATGTAAAGTTTGCAGCCCGGAAGCGTCGGATAATAGGCATATGCGTATTCATCCGTAAGATAATAGATATCCGAATCATCCTCGGTCAGAATAAAATTATTATATTTTACGGTAGCGGAGATTATCATTGAACGAGCGGTATCGCTGCTTATCGCCTGGTCCGCCGCCCTTATCGCGGCAACTCTGGAAATCTCAAGAAACTGTTTGGCAGGTGCATCGAGTGCATCCTCGTAAACATAGACGATCACGGCCTGCAAATTGCCGTCGTTATTATGTGCCAGCTGGAGCTCTCCGCGGAGCATTCCGCCCTCATACATGGTATAGACGGAGACATTCGCATTCTCCTGCGCGGTCCCGAATATAATATCGTATTCCTCGAGTGAAAGTTCGGCGGCATATTCGTCGACGCAGATTTCATAGGCTTCAAGATAGACTTCATCAGAGACGGCCTTGATCGAAAACTGCGCCTTATAGCCGCGGTGAATATATATATTAAGAGCGATTATTCCCCACACTATGGCGGCCACGATCACAACTCCCGCAAAAGCAATAAGAACCGCCATTATATTTCGTTTCTTGGAATTGATGGTTCGTCGGATCGCGTCACGCCTTTCCTGCTTCTGTTTAAATTCAAGGCGCCTCTTCTCGACTGCGGCTTTGTTTCGTTCCTGCTCGGAAATCCCGATCCTTATACGTGCAAGGCAGTTGTCGCATATAATGCCCTTCTCGGGAATATGATTGCAATACACGCATTTGCCGTCATTCTTGCCGTCAAGTATCCGCCCGAGCTTGTAGACATATTTCTTGCCATCACCGCTTTTGAAAAGCTTCTGTCTTGTAACCGCAGCATATGCATGGCGCATCATATCCCTGTCGGAATAGTCCATCTTCGCGTCAAGCTTAAGAAGATATTTAAGTTCGTTATGAAGCTGTTCGTTGTATTGTGCCATAACGCTGCGATCTGCCGCCTCCCTGATATCTTAACACGATCATAAGTATATCAAAAATTCTATGGAAAGTACAGCAGCGGTCTGCTACAATATTTGCGGACATTTTATCGGCTTAATATATAATATAAACGCCCCTGCAAAGTCGCAGTTAATGCTTTGTATTAAGTATGACCACAGAGAAAAAGGAAGGTTTGCAATGAAGGTAACATTTAAACATCTGACCAAAAGATTTCCCAACCGTAACAAAAAGCTCGACGATGTGATCGCCGTGAACGACTTTGATTTTGAGATTCCAGACGGCAAGCTCGTCGGTCTCCTAGGTCCGTCCGGCTGCGGAAAAAGTACGGCGCTCAATCTTATATGCGGGCTTGAAACGCCGACATCCGGATCGATTTTCTTTGACGACGATGACGTAACGACGCTTGCGCCCGAGAAAAGAGGCGTAGGAATGGTTTTCCAGAACTATGCGCTTTATCCGCATCTTACGGCAAAGCAGAATATTGTTTTCCCGCTCGAGAACCTTAAGGGCAAGGATAAACTTTCCAAAGAGGAAATGAACAATAAAGCACTTGAAGCGGCAAGACTTGTTCAGATCGAAGAATTGCTTGAGCGTAAGCCCTCGCAGATGAGCGGCGGGCAGCAGCAGCGAGTGGCCATTGCGCGAGCGCTCGTTAAAATGCCCCGTGTTCTGCTTCTTGACGAGCCTTTATCAAACCTTGACGCGAGACTTCGTCTGCAGACAAGAGAAGAAATCCGTCGTATCCAGAACGAAACGAAGATCACAACTATTTTCGTTACCCACGATCAGGAAGAAGCGATGAGCATCTCGGATTATATAATCGTTATGAAGAAAGGCGTTGTTAATCAGATCGGTAAGCCACAGGATGTATATGACAATCCTGTTAATCTCTTTGTTGCCAAATTCCTTGGAACGCCTCCTATCAACGTATTTGAGGGCAATATTCAGTCCGGCAGATTATATCTCGGAGAGGACTGCGTTAAAGAATGCCCGAGCCTTAAGGATGGCAAGGTATGGGTCGGTATCAGGCCGGAAGGCTTTGTCCTCACCGAAAACGGATGCCTTCACTGCGATCTGAAAGCCGTTGAAGTTATGGGAAGGGATACCAGCATAGTCGCAAAGCATCCCGCGCTTGTTTCAAATGCGATGGACACTTCGCTGCAAAACGGCAAGGCCGTCGATACCTTGAGGGCCATTATAGATTCGGACGACGCCAAGGGCGTGTCCACACGGTTCACCTTTGATATCAAGAGCAACAAGCTCTTCCTGTTTGATTACGAGACGGAGATGAGAATAGATGAAAAATAATCTTAAAGGCTGGCTCTATCTGCTGCCGGCAATACTGTTCCTCGGAATATTCATGTTCTATCCTCTCGTGGATGTACTGATCTATTCCTTCGAGGAGAATTATAATTTTGCGTCGCAGACCTATACGGGTGTCGGAGGCTTCAATTACAGCTTTGTGCTGCACGATCCGTATTTTATACAGGCGCTCAAAAACACATTTATCATCGTTATTATCACGGTGCCTCTCTCAACGATACTGGCACTCGTTATAAGCCTTGGGCTGAGTAAAATAAAATTCCTCAGAAACCTCTATCAGACAATATATTTCCTGCCCTATGTCACCAATACGCTTGCGGTAGGTCTTGTATTTATGATCCTTTTCAAGAAGACCGCCTATTCGGACGGTCTCGTAAACCTGCTCATCAATGCGTTCGGCGGGGAGAGTGTGGATTTTATCGACGGCCCTTACTGGGCTAAAATGTTCGTAATGTGCTTCTACACGATCTGGATCGTGCTTCCCTTTAAGATCCTGATCCTTACAGGCGCGCTTGCAAGCGTTAACAAGGACTATTACAAAGCCGCAAAGGTTGACGGAACAAGCAGTTCGCGGATTTTCTTCAAGATCACGCTTCCGCTTATTTCACCGATGATCTTCTATCTTGTCATCACCGGTTTTATCGGCGCGTTCAAGGCTTATTCCGACGAGGTTGCACTCTTTGGGACCGACCTTAACGCCGCGGGAATGAACACCATTGTAGGTTATGTTTACGATATGCTCTACGGCGACAGCGGCGGATATCCCTCGTATGCCGCAGCTGCAGCGCTCATCCTGTTTGCGATAGTATTTACGATCACCGTTATCAATCTTCTTATCAGCAACAAGACCAAGGTTACGGCATAGAAAGGAGGAAGATGATGAAGCAGTCAAAAGTCGGCAATATCTGCAAAAACATCGGATTGTATGCAGGCCTTACTCTGTGGGCTCTGATGGTACTCTTCCCATTTTACTGGATGATACTCACCTCGCTTAAAGGCTATTCGACATACAATTCCGAGTACATACCGAAATTTTATACTTTGAATCCTACGTTCGAGAACTATGTGACCGCCTTTACTACAGTCCCTCTCGGCAAGTACTTTCTTAATACTTTTATATTCACGATAATTACGACCGTGCTGATGATGGTCGTTGTGATACTTGCGGCCTTTGCTTTCGCAAGGCTGGATTTTAAAGGCAAAAACCTTGTGTTTGCGATCTTTCTCTCGCTTATGATGATTCCTAACGAGCTTGTTATCATAACCAATTTCGTTACGATAACCAACCTGGATCTCAGAAATACCTTTACCGGTCTTATACTTCCTTCGGTCACATCGGTATTTTATATCTATCTGCTTAAGGAGAATTTCGAGCAGATCCCGGATGAACTGTACAAGGCGGCCAAGGTCGACGGAACGTCGGATCTTAAGTATCTCATCAAGGTTATGATCCCGATAGCAAAGCCTACTCTTATTACGATCGCGATCCTCAAGGTTATCGAGTGCTGGAATTCCTATGTCTGGCCGAGGCTCATTACCGACGATGCCAATTATTTCGTGGTATCAAACGGTATCCAGGAGATTCGTGAGAACGGCTTCGGAAGAGAAAACGTGCCTGCGATGATGGCGGCTGTCGTTGTTATCAGTGTGCCTCTTATCGTGCTCTTCCTTATTTTCCGCAATAAAATAATGTCAGGCGTGAGCAGAGGAGGTTTGAAAGGATGAAACGTTTTTCTTTTACAAGACTTGCCTCTCTTATGCTGGCCGGCGTGCTTCTTACCGGCGCGGCGTCCGCTCTTAACGGCTGCCATGGTGCTCAGAAAAAAGCGTCTTTTACCGTACCCGAAAGCTTTGATACCTCCAAGGATTACGAGGTTGTTTTCTGGGCCAAGAACGATACCAATGTAACTCAGGCGCAGATCTACAAGAAAGCGATTGCGGATTTTGAGGAGCTCTACCCCAATATCACAGTAACCATGCGCCTTTATACCGATTACGGTAAAATCTACAACGACGTTATCACCAATATTTCCACGGATACAACGCCGAATGTCTGCATAACCTACCCCGATCATATTGCAACTTATATGACCGGAGATAATGTAGTTGTGCCGCTCGACGATCTCTTCGCCGATCCAAGATACGGTCTGGGCGGAAGCGAGCTTAAATACGACGGACCGGCAATGGATGAGATGGTTCCGGAATTTCTTAAGGAATGCCGCATCGGCGATACCTGCTATGCGATTCCCTATATGCGTTCGACAGAGGCTCTGTATATCAACAAGACCTATGTTGAAAAACTCGGATATGAGATACCCGATATCGTAACCTGGGATTACATATGGGAAGTCAGCAGCAAGGCGACCGAAAAGGACGCCGACGGCACCTATACCCTTAACGGTCAGCAGGTTATGATCCCCTTTATTTACAAATCCACCGACAATATGATGATCCAGTACCTGCGCCAGATGGATGCAGGTTATTCGACTTCTGCCGGCGATATACTGATCTTCAACGATGTTACTACCGACTTTTTGTACAGGATCGCAAAGTCCACCGGTGAGGGTGCTTTCTCAACCTTTAAGATTTCAAGCTATCCCGGTAATTTCTTTAATGCGGGACAGTGCATTTTTGCGGTCGATTCAACCGCAGGATCTACCTGGATAGGCTCGGATGCCCCTCTTTCTGATATCGCGCAGTCCAGCATCGTAGAATTCGAAACCATCGTAAAGCCGGTTCCTCAGGTGGATACCTCGAATCCTCAGATGATCTCGCAGGGACCTTCGATATGTATTTTCAACAAAGACGACCCCCAGGAAGTACTTGCTTCATGGCTCTTTGCGCAGTATATGCTTACAAACGGCGTGCAGACGGCCTATGCGGAAACGGAAGGCTATGTTCCCGTAACGCATAAAGCACAGGAAAGCGCGGAATATAAGGAATATCTGTCCCGCGCAGGTGAAGATAATACAACCTATTATCAGGTTAAAATGGACGCCACCAATCTGCTCCTTGGCAATGTTTCAAACACCTTCACAACTCCTGTTTTCAACGGTTCCGCATCGCTTCGAGATGCCGCGGGAAGTCTTATTGAGTCCGTAGCCAAGAGCATTAACCGTAAGCAGACGGTGGATGATGAATATATTGGGAAGCTTTACACCGATGCATCGGCGCTCTACCATCTCGACTCGATAAACCGCTCAGCAACATCTTCCGACCTCGGTGTGCTCCCGGCAGGAGCGAAGGCCTTGCTCATAATACTCGGAGTAGCCTGGACGCTTATTATTGCGTATTTTATACTTAAGAAAATAAGTTCTTATAAAAAGCGATAAAATATGCTATAATATTTGCTAATATTCTACCGGAGGATAAAAGCCTTGCATATACATACCGTCAAACCCGGTTTAAAACAGAAAATATTCAGATATCTTACAGGCATCACACTTATCGCGATGCTTCTTGTACTTGTGGCTGTAACCGTTGTTCAGGTCATTCTTAACTTCAACAAAACACATGAAGATGCGTCCAAAATGTTTACGCAGGTTAATCATTTGCTGGATGAGAACCAGGCCGAACTGAACACCGTAATGACGGAGTACTCCGATGCCTGCCTTTTAAATGCCTCCAGCATCGCATATATCATACAGTATCACCCCGAAGTCGTAACCGAAGAAAATATAACTGAACTTCAGAAAATAGCGGATCTCATCGGTGTTGATGAGATACATATTTTTGATACCGAGGGCACGATAATATTCGGTACACAGCCCGAATATTACGGCTACAGTTTTGACTCGGGCGATCAGATAGGATTCTTTAAACCGATGCTGACCGATCACAGTCTGAAGCTTGTTCAGGAGATCACGCCGAATACCGCAGAAGGAAAGCTTGTTCAGTATTCAGCCGTATGGAGTGAAGACGATCGCTATATAATACAGATCGGAATGTACCCCGAGGCCGTTATAAATGTACAAAAGAAAAACGAACTGTCGTATATTTTCTCGCTTCTGAGAGTTAATTCAGGTATATCACTATATGCAATAGATAAAGAAACCGGCAAGATACTCGGATGTACCGACAATAGGAATACGGATCTGATCAAAACAGAGCTGGGATTTACAGACAAGGAAATCGTCTCGGGAAAGGGTTTTATAGCGAATATACAAGGGGTCAGAAGTTATGTCATCATAGATGACTCCGGAAAAAACTACATTGCTTATGTAGTCCCTTATTACGAAATGTTTGAGAATGTATTACCTATAAGCGCACTTATCGGAATAGGGCTTCTTTTTATAGGCCTGGTGATAGTACTTGCTATTCTCCGCTACACGCAGAAATACATAATTAAGGAAATCAATTCCACCAATGAAGGCCTAAGAGAGATTGCCGATGGGAATCTTAACACCAAGATCGCAGTCACGTCTTCGCAGGAATTTGAAGAGCTCAGCGATCACATCAATTCAATGGTCCACAGTCTTGTTAACGTCCAGAGACAGATTGAACTGGAAAGAGATATGGATATGCTTACCGGACTTCTTAACAGGACCGGACTTAATCATGCCCTTGCGAATCTCAAAAGAAGCGAGGATGCAAAGGGCTACTGTGCTGTTGTGCTTGCGGATTCCGATTCTCTTAAGACCGTCAATGACGAATACGGTCATAAAGCCGGTGACACATACATAAGAGCCACCGCAAATCTTCTCAAACAGTTTAAGACCAAAGCCTCAATCTGTTCAAGACAGGGCGGAGATGAATTTGTACTCATTGCCTACGGATATGATGACGAAGAGGCTTTATCCGCAGATCTGAAAGGCCTTTGTGCACTTCAGAGCGGAAGCTATATCAAGGTCGGCAATGACGAACAGGTCGAAGTAAGATTCTCGGTAGGTTACACGATCGTTCCTTTTAATAAGGACTTTAACTATGAAAAGGCCTTCAAGGAAGCCGACAAAAAGATGTATTTGGACAAGAATCAAAGAAAAGGCATAGTGTAAATATCACTGTTTGCGCGCCAACAGGATCCTCTCAACAAATGTGATATCTTCAGGCGTTGTAAGCTTGATGTTGGTGTAATCTCCTTCGCTGAGATGTACCCTGACCGAAGAATAATTCTCCATTACCATTGCATCGTCAGTGATATTGCCGCGATCTGCGTCGGAAATCATTTTATTATATGCTTCTATCAGCGCTGCAGTCTCAAAGACCTGCGGCGTTTGTATTATATGCACTCTGTCACGGTCAGGCGTGGAAATTACGTAATTATCGGGGGAGGATATTTTAACGGTGTCCTTGGAAGGCACACTTGCAACGGCACTGCCGTATTTCTTCGCATCATCGTAAAGTCTTGCGATCATTTCGGTTGTAATGCACGCTCTGGCACTGTCATGCACAAATACAAGCCCGTCAGATGCATATAATTCCCCCAATCCGGTCGAAATGATCTGCAGAGCATTATTTACCGATTCATAGCGAAAATCCCCTGCATGGGCGATTTGAACGTTTTTGGAGCAGTGTGCGTCCGAAACGATCCTCTCAAGTCTCTCATCCTCAGGATCTGCTGCCACTATGATGATCCCGTCTATTAAGGCAGAGTCGTTAAAAGTCTGCAAACTATAAGAAAGTACAGGCTTTTCGCATATATTCATATACTGTTTGGGTATATCTCTCATCATTCTGCTGCCGTTTCCGCCCGCAAGTACGATGGCAATATTCTTGCAAATTCTCTGTTTCATAGTATGTTCCTTATTTGCGCCGGGACTTACCTTTCCGGCGGGGGCTTGGCTTTTCGCCCGAGGAATCGTCTATCTCTCGCCGAGCCTGAGGTTCGGCACTGCATTAAGATCCAGTCCCGCTCTCACGCCCGCCTTATATTCGTAATAAGCCGCCGCGCCTATCATAGCCGCATTATCCGTACACAGAATCGGTGAAGGCCTGTAAAATGCGATCCCCGCCTTATCACAGGCGTCCTGCATCGCACTTCTGAGTGTGCTGTTTGAAGCCACGCCACCCGCGATGGCAAGATGCTCAAAATCAAATTCCTTGCACGCTCTCATCGCATGCTCCACAAGCACATCTACGACCGCCTTCTGAAAAGAAGCCGCAATATCCGCGCGGTTTATCTCCTCTCCCTTCATCTCGCAGCCGTTGATATAATTGAGTACAGCGGATTTTATCCCGCTGAAGCTGAAATCGTATTCGTTCCCCGCAACCTTTGCTCTGGGAAAATTGATCGCTTCGGGATCGCCCTCTTTGGCGAGTTTGTCTATCGCAGGACCTCCTGGATAATTGAGCCCTATCGCTCTGGCGACCTTATCAAATGCCTCTCCCGCTGCGTCGTCGCAGGTTTTGCCTAGTATCTCGTACTTGCCGTAATCAAGCACTCTTACGAGATGCGTATGTCCTCCGGATACCACAAGACAGCCGAAAGGCGGCTTAAGATCGGGGTATTCGATATAATTGGCCGAAATATGTCCCTCGATATGATGAACGGGAACAAGGGGCTTATCAAGAGCAAATGCCATTGCTTTGGCATGCGCCACGCCAACAAGAAGCGCGCCGACAAGTCCGGGACCGTAAGTTACGGCGATCGCGTCAACGTCATCCCAGGTACAATTTGCCTCGGAAAGTGCCGCTTTTACAACCCAATTGATATTTTCCATATGCTTTCTGGAAGCGATCTCGGGGACTACGCCGCCGTACTGCTTATGAATATCGATCTGGGAGGAAATTATATTGGACATAACAATACGACCGTCCTGCACGATCGCAGCGGCCGTTTCGTCACATGAACTTTCAATTGCAAGTATTCTTGTATTGCTCATAATCTATTCTTCCATCTCCTCGGGGCTTGAATTAACCCAGAAAAGTATTTTCCATTTGCCTTCATCATCCTTGCGGAGAGTGAATTTCTCGTAGGTTCTGGGCGCCATGGATCCGTTTTCCATAACGATGTATTTAATATCTATCATCGCGTATTCCCGGCCAAGAAGCGTCTGATGCTTCTCATTATAGCTGTCCTCAAGAACATATGCGGAAACAAATCTGTTCACACTCTTATAAGCCTGAACCTCGTTCCAAAGCATACCACGATAAGTGTCATACGGGTTCTTCTCAAGAAGCTCCTCGTCGAAAAGTCCCCTCAAATGATCGCAAATCTCGTTAAATTCATCAGTTCCGTAATTTTCTTTGTAAAGTACGACCAGAAGATCGCTGTAATAAGTAAGCACGGCTCTGGGTGTTCCGGGGTAATTAAGCGTAAGGTCCCTGGATGTAAGCGCGGTTACTTTGGAGTTCTTCGCATTACCTTCAGAGTCGGTCTGAGCGGCGGTCGGTTCCTCCGTACCACTACTTGACTTGTTTGAAAGATACAGAAAATAAGCCACTACTCCGGCGGCTAAAACAGCAAATATGAGCACTGTTCTGATTATTTTCCACGTCTTGTTCAAAGCGTCAGTCTTCCCCTTCCTCAAAAGTCAGCGTTCCGTACCAGCCGTCCCTGGGCATTTTACAATTGGGGAAGATCCCCCTCATCGCGTCAAGGTACTGATCCGGTTTAATAACCGACGGGCTGTAATGTGTGTACCAAAGTTCCTTTACACCCGCCTTCTTTGCAAGGTTTGCGGCCTCACTCATCATCATATGTTTCTTGCGTCTGGCCTTATCTATAAGTTCTTCATCGCCATACATGCCCTCGCAGATAAAAAGGTCCGCGTCCCCGGCTGCACTTACGATCGAATCCACCGGTCTCGAATCGGTGCAATATGTAAGCTTAATACCCTTTCTGTCCGGACCGAGCACCATATCTGGCGTATAAACCTTATCGCCGTCTTCGATAATCTCTCCCTTTTGAAGCCTGCTCCAAAACTCAAGCGGTATGCCTGCGGTCCTGGCTCTTACGGCATCAAAGCGCCCCGCTCTCTCAATTCTGATCGTATATCCGTAGCAGGTCACCCTGTGATCCACCTTGAAGGCTTCTATCACATATCCTTTATATCGAACCGTCTGCGTATCTTCCGTGATCTCGATATAATTTATTTTGAACGGCAGTTCCTGCGCCACAACGCAGAGACTCTTCACAACATCGGGAACACCCTTGGGACCGATTATCAGAAGGTCCTCCGTTCTCTCGGCATTGCCCATGGTAAGAAGAAAACCCGGCAGCCCCGCAACATGGTCCGCATGAAAATGTGTGATGCAGATCACATCGATCGGTTTGGGACTGATCCCGCTCGCTTTAAGTGCGATCTGTGTACCCTCGCCGCAATCTATAAGCAGCGACGAACCGTTGTATCTCGTTATTAACGATGTAAGATAACGCTTCGGAAGCGGCATCATCCCGCCGGTTCCAAGCAGACAATAATCTAACATTTCTACCTCAAATTCAAGCTATATGCGCGCACCATAAAGCGCTGCGCTGTGTCCGGGCAGCCCCTTGCGCATTATAAGCGCATCTTCTGCGGGCTTCTCGTAGAAATTCCTTCTTGTGCCCACCTCTGTAAATCCGTTTCGTTTATATGTTTCGATCGCACCTTCATTGCTCAGCCTTACCTCCAAAAAGATAGATTCGGCGCCTCTTTTGGCAGACTCCTGCGCAAGCACTTCTATAAGCTTGGTCGCAATTCCCATGCGTCTGTATTCTTCCTTGACCGCTATATTCATGATATCGGCCTCGTAAATGGAAATCTGACTGCATACATATCCGGCTATCTCACCCTCATGCTCCGCCGCAAGTAAAATATAATCATCACTGAGTGCGGCATTTCCAAAGGCTTCCCGGCTCCACGGCTGGGAGAAATATTTTTCTTCAAGTACGGCTATTTTATCCAGGTCTTCCGTTTTAACTCTTCGGATCAATATGTGCATACAAGCCCATCCCCAGGTTCTCGCATTTTATCGCGCTCGGCCTTCTCGCGCTCGGCTTTCTCGCGCTCGGCCTGCGAAGTTCTGAAATAATCCGGCAAATGTTCATCGCTGCTCTCGGTGATGCCGCTTGCAAGCAGCTTCGCTCCGTATATTGCAACGCTTGAGGCTCTTTGGCGGTTAAAACCGGCAGGCGCATACATTGCCTTATCGCCGAGCCTTGCGTTGATCGCTTCCCTAAATACCGGGATCCCGTCGCCGGTAAAGATAACTTTCTTATCTCCGAGCGTCCCTTCGATCTTATCAAGCAGTTCGTTGATATCCATCGCACCGTCTTCTATATCGCAAGCAAGGCTGCCTTCGGTAAAATGAAACATTCCTGTATATGTCTGATCCCTTCTCGCGTCCATTATCGGACATACATATCCGTCAAACCCGTAAAGATTATAGGCGAGAGCCTCAATCGTGGGCACGTGAAGGATCGGTATATCAAGTGCAAGCGCAAGCCCCTTCGCCGTAGCGGAGCCGATCCTGAGACCGGTAAAAGAGCCCGGGCCGGAACTTACGGCGATCGCCTTTATCTCAGACTTTGCGCACTCTGTACGGGCCGTAATCTCGTCGATCATCGGTAGAAGCGTTTGCGAATGGGTAAGTGCATGATTAAGGGTATATTCAGCTGTTATAGTATCATCTTCAAGATTAAGGAGCGCAACAGATGCAACGCCGCCCGAACCCTCTATCGCAAGAAGCTTCATACATCCTCCAAAATGCCATCATCAACACCATTAACCTTGATAAGCCTGTAATCAAAGCCTTTATCAAGGTTCTTGGAAATCGTTATATATATCGTACCCTCGGGAAACAGACCGGAGATCCTCTCTCCCCATTCCACCAGGCACACGCCGTCACCATAGAAATACTCCTCATATCCGAGGTCGT
>CAKZZH010000050.1 GCA_937885345.1 uncultured Lachnospiraceae bacterium
TGTGCGGATTTTGCGCCGATTTGGTGATAGGTTGGGATATGGTACCAATTTTACTATTTACGATACAGATGATTGCAAAACTGTAATGAAGGATGTATGTAAATATCTCCAGATAGATACCAAGCAGTTCAAAGAGCGTACATTTCTTAATGTAATTTCCGATGCCAAAAACAAGCTGATAGGACCGGAGGAGTTTACCAATAGAGCTGCTTCTGATTACAATATGTCTCGTCAGGCCACAGTATATAGAGAGTATCAATCGCGTTTGCGCAAAAATAATGCAATGGATTTTGATGATCTAATCATGAAGACGGTAGAGCTATTGCGTATTGATCCGGAGGTGCAGGCTTATTATCAAAACAAATTTCACTACATCATGGTGGATGAGTATCAGGATACCAATGCAGCCCAGTTTGAGCTGGTGCGATTACTGGCCAGTGGTAGGGAGAATCTATGCGTGGTAGGAGATGATGATCAGTCTATCTACAAGTTCCGTGGTGCAGATATCTACAATATCCTGAATTTTGAGCAGCATTATCCCGGTGCACATGTCATTAAACTAGAGCAGAATTACCGTAGTACAGGCAATATTCTAGAGGCTGCTAATAAGGTGATTGCACATAATGAGGGGCGCAAGGAAAAGGCATTGTGGACAGAGGCTGAGGCAGGAGATAAGATACAGTTTCAACAGTTTGACAGTGCATATGAGGAGGCCAGCTATGTGGCAGGTAATATAAGTGCTTTAGTGCGTCGTGGAGAGGCTGATTACAGTGATTGTGCAATATTATATCGCACGAACGCCCAGTCCCGATTAATCGAAGAGAAGATGATATATGAAGGTATTCCTTACAAGATAGTGGGAGGGATTAATTTTTATAGCCGCAAGGAAATAAAGGATGTGCTCGCATATCTCAAAACAGTCGACAATGGAAGTGACGATGTGGCGGTTTCTCGTATTATCAATATTCCTAAGCGAGGAATTGGTGCCACTACAATCAATAAGGTTAATGATTTTGCCAGAGAAAATGGCATGAATTTTTATGAGGCCCTGACTCATTGTGAGGACATCCCTACCATAGGCAAGGCGGCATCAAAGATACAGGGATTTACTAATTTAATAGAGAGACTAAGAGGAATTTCGGATAGTGAGAGTATCTCCAGCCTTATCGAGGAAATCCTTGATCAAACAGATTATGTGGCTGAGCTTAAGGCTGAGGGTACAGACGAGGCCAAGGCCCGTATTGAAAATATTGACGAGCTTTTATCAAAGGCTGTTACTTATGAAAAGGATGCCAGAGATGATGGAGAGGAGCCTACACTTTCCGGATTTCTGGAGGATGTAGCGCTTGTGGCCGATATAGATAGCTACGAGGAAAGTGACAATTATGTTGTCTTGATGACACTTCATGGAGCCAAGGGATTAGAGTTTCCAAGAGTATATATGGTTGGTATGGAGGATGGTCTTTTTCCGGGACAGAGTGCCATTTTCGATGGTGGTGGAGTAGATTCCGAGATGGAGGAGGAGCGACGCCTTTGTTACGTAGGTATAACCAGAGCTAGAGAGCATCTCACTATGACCAGCGCCAGAATGCGTATGATACGTGGAGAGACACAGTTTTCCAAGATATCTCGTTTTGTAAAAGAGATTCCACAGGGATTGATGCAGGGTAATTTGTGGGAACCAAAGCCTGCTGAGGATTACTCCAGCACTCCTATAGGGGAATATTCGGTATATCCAAAGCCTACAGGAGCCGGCAAGCCGTTTATTGGTACAACATATGGAGCTATGACTTCTACCGGAGGCTCGTCGGGAAGTAGTTTTCATAGGTCTGCAGATTACACTGTAGGCAGTTCTACAACAGCTGTCGCCAACAAAAATGGTACCAAGATCCAAAAGTCCGATTTGGAATACGGTATAGGTGACAGAGTCAGCCATATCAAATTTAAAGAGGGTACTGTTACAGATATTATTGATGAGGGGCGAGATTATGAGGTTACAGTAGAGTTTGATGGCGTTGGGGTGAAGAAAATGTTTGCATCATTTGCAAAATTGCGTAAAGTATAATGATGTCAAAATGTTGACATTAGAAAGGTGTTATATGAAACGTGGTGAAATAGTGCAGGGAAAGGTGATAAAGGTTTCTTTTCCTAATAAAGGTATAGTAGAAACAGCTGATGGGGACCGACTTCGTGTAAAGGGAGTGCTTCCGGGTCAGACTGTGTCTGTTCGTGTCAAGAAATCATCCAAAGAAAAGGCACAGGGCATGGTATTATCTGTTGATGAGCCTTCTGTAATAGAGATGGATTCTCCTGCATGTCGGCATTATGGCAAGTGCGGTGGTTGTACATATCAGTCTCTGCCATACGATGAGCAGCTTGGAATCAAGGAGGGGATGATTCATGATTTGATGGCTCCTATTATAGGGGATGAGACATGGGACTTAGTCTATGAGGGAATCAAATCTAGCCCCAATCAGTTCGAGTACAGAAATAAAATGGAGTTTTCCTTTGGAGATGAGGTGAAAGAGGGTCCATTGACTCTAGGCATGCACAAAAAGGGCAGCTTCTATGATGTTGTTACCGTAGATGGATGCCGGATAATAGATGCTGATATGCGACAGGTCCTTTCGATTACATTAGAATATTTTGCAAAGGCAGATTTGCCATATTATCACAAGTATACGCATCAGGGTTATCTGCGTCATCTCCTTGTTCGCAAGGCTGAAAAGACCGGCCAGATACTCATTGACTTGGTGACAAGTACGCAAATTTCATCTCTTTACGAGATTGCTCTTTTGGAAGGATGGAAAGAGGCATTGCTTAAGTGTACGGATTGGAAAGGTTCTATTGCTGGCATACTACATACAAAAAATGACCGTGAGGCAGATGTGGTATGTGATGAAGGCACTGATATTTTATATGGCAGTGATTTCTTTAAAGAAGAATTGCTGGGCCTGTCTTTTACAATCACACCATTTTCTTTTTTTCAGACCAATTCTCTTGGAGCCGAGGTGCTCTACAATGCAGCAAGGGAATTTATATCCAGTGGGGCAGATGGGGCAGAGGTCTATGATTTGTACTCAGGCACAGGCACCATCGCTCAGGTGATAGCGCCTGCGGCTAAGCATGTGACGGGAGTGGAGATAATCCCCGAAGCCGTAGAAGCAGCCAGGGAAAATGCTAAGCTAAACGGTCTTAATAATTGCGATTTTATTGCTGGTGATGTCCTTAAAGTGTTGGATGATATATCCGAAAAGCCAGATTATATAATCTTGGATCCACCTCGAGACGGAATCCATCCCAAGGCACTTGATAAAATTATAGATTACGGAGTGGAATGTCTGGTATATATCTCATGTAAACCGACCAGTCTTGCTAGGGACCTGGAAGTATTTTTGACTCGCGGCTACGAGGTTAAGAGATTGGCATGTGTAGATATGTTTCCAGGGACTTATCATGTCGAGACTGTGGTAGGACTACAAAGAGTAGATACCTAACAATCCTTGAATTTACGCACTTTGTAGAATTTTTCTCTTTCAATAGAATTGGAGAAAATCACAAAGAAAAGCTCCTCGTAAAGAAAATTACCGTAGCGGTAGCCTTTGAACTGGAGACGAGGAACACAAAGAATCCGAAAGTAAAGGTGAAGGGAGGTAAAATTATGGATATTGCAAAAAGAATAAGGGAACTTCGTGAGAGTGTCGGTGAGAATAGAACAGTATTTTCAAAGCATACCGGTATCCCGGTTCGTACAATAGAGGACTGGGAATCGGGAAGGCGTACTCCGCCGGAATATATACCGAGACTAATCGCATATCAGCTGGAGTACGAGAAACTGGCAAAGAAGAGTAAGAAGGGTTAAACCCCTCGAATTCGATATGTTTAAACAGGTCGAAATCGACCCGTTTAGTTGTGTAATCTTGAGGTCGAAAAAATCGACCTTAAGATTTGCGGACAAGAGATATTTGAGAGGTATCGAGGAATGAATTTGCGGAGCTTTTTAAAAAGTCGAAAGCCTTGATAGACAATGCAAGAAGTAGCATGGGTGTTGTAGTTAATGCGGTGACAGTATATACCAGCTATCTTCTGGGAAAATACATGATAGAGGAAGAACAACAGGGCTCAGAACGTGCACAATATGGAGCAAGAGTACTGGATTCGCTTTCGGTATATCTGACAAGCGAATACGGTCGCGGTTTTCGAGAAGCAATCTGGCTTGGATGAGAAAGTTCTATCTGACATACAAAGATCGTGAATCGCAAATTGTCCAATCAGGAATTGGACAATTAGGGACAATGCAGGAAAACAGAATTGTCCAATCGCCGATTGGACAATTGACGGTTGATTATGTATCGAATTTCATGGAGAAATACTGCTTCTTCTCGATCATTTCCTCCTTGGTCTCAAGACATTCTTTGATCACGTTGCTGATGTTTAAGAATTCGTTTACAAGGGCCGGATCGAACTGGGTACCGCTGTTGGCGGCGATCATGGCCATGGTCTTCTCATGGGAAACCGGCTCCTTGTAGGGACGCTTGGAGGTCATGGCATCGTAGACATCTACAATGGCCATAATACGCGCCAGGAGAGGTATTTCTTCACCCTTTAAACCGTTGGGATACCCCTTGCCGTCCCATCTCTCGTGGTGGGATTTGGCGATTTGGCTCGCTATATGTGCAAATTCCTTATCGGGGATCCGCTCCTCAAGATAATCAAAGAGAGCGCCTCCGATCACGGCGTGAAGCTTCATTGTGTCAAACTCTTCAGCGGAAAGGGAAGCCGGTTTCTGAAGGACGGAGTCCCGGATGGCTATTTTACCGACATCGTGCAAAGGGGCACAACGACAAGCCTTCTTGACAACCGAAGGCGGCAGATATTCTTTGTATCCCTTAAGAGTCTTGAGATGGCTGATAAACGCGGTAAAATATATCGATGTATTCTTGAGATGAACACCGGTTATACCGTCCCTTGATTCAACCAGTCCTGCGAAAGAAACTGTGATGAGGTCATACATCTGCTCCATCTCTTCGATCTTCTTCTCAACACGCGCCTCCAAGTCCTTCTGGTACTGGGACAGATTGATCTGGGTCTCTATTCTTTTCTTCATAACCATGGGAACAAAAGGCTTGGTGATATAATCGACTATACCAAGCTGAAAACCCTCAACCTCAGCCTCGGGGCTGGTGTCTGCGGTCAGAAAGATGACAGGGATATCCTTGTATGCCGGAATGGCTTTGAGTTTCTTGAGTACCTCCATACCGTTCATTTCAGGCATAACAACATCAAGAAGTATCAGATCCGGCAGCGTATCCTTGAGGATTTCAAAGGCTTCCGCACCGGAAGTAGCTTCAAACAATTCATAAGTATCGGATAATACATCTCTTGCCGTGGCGTGATTCAAATAAACGTCATCCACCATAAGAATCTTTTTCTTATCATCCATATGCAAGCCCCTTCATGCATAAAATTAGAAATACCTAATTAATATTATACTAACAAATGTTGCGGAATGCAAAGTATTTGTATGCGTTTTAGTCCGAATCCATAACGATCGTGAACGGGCCTTCGTTGGTGAGAGTCAGATGCATTTCGGCGCCGAAGATCCCGCACTGAACATTAAACCCCTGCTCTGTACATTTATCAATGATATATCCGTACAGAGCCTTTGCTTTGTCCGGGTTTCCGGCCGATGTAAAGCTCGGACGGTTCCCATGGCGTATATCGGCATAAAGCGTAAACTGTGAGATGATGAGCAGACTGCCGCCGATATCGGCAAGTGAGAGATTGGTTTTGCCGTTCTCATCGGGGTAGATCCTGAGGGCAAGAAGCTTCTTGAGCATTTTATCGGCGATCTCTTCGGTATCCTCTTCACCGATGCCGACAAGGACTGTACAGCCCTTATCTATCGCTCCGACCGTCTTATCACCCACAACCACACTTGCGTTTTTGCATACCTGAACAACGAATCTCATATCTGTTTCCTTTCACTTTGACACATAAAATATCATTCCGGACAGTAAAACTAACTTCTGTAATAATATAACAAATTGTACTTTGTTGCAAAATGAGTACATTGGTAGTCTATAAGTAGGAGCGCTGTTTGAGACCGGATTCTTGAACAAACGGTCCGGGCTTTTTATGCCTTGCGGTCATACAGACATTTGTGGTACACTTGTAAAGGTTTTTACAGTAGCAAATAAGAAAGGACCAAGGTGTTTTATTATGAAAGTGCAATCTCTTGCGGCAGAGCTTGGCTCTACCACATATCCCGGAAGAGGAATTGTTGTCGGAAGAACGGCAGATGGTAAAAATGCGGTAATAGCTTATTTTATAATGGGAAGAAGCGCGAACAGCCGTAATCGTATATTTGTAAAATACGGCGAGGGTATCAGAACGGAGGCATTCGATCCTGCTAAGCTTGAGGATCCGAGCCTTATCATCTACGCTCCTGTAAGGATTCGTGAGGGCTGCACCATCGTTACCAACGGTGATCAGACGGACACGATATTTGATGAGATGGGTAACGGAAAGACCTTTGAGGAAGCACTCAGAACAAGGGAATTTGAGCCGGATGAGCCTAATTATACCCCCAGAATATCCGCAATCCTCAATACCGTACGCGGTAAGTATGATTATGCAATGTCGATCCTCAAGAGCAACAACGGTGATCCTTCGCAGTGTAACAGATATACTTTTACCTACGATAATCCGAAGGCCGGCGAGGGACATTTTATACATACTTATATGGGCGATGGAAGTCCCCTTCCCAGCTTTGAAGGAGAGCCCACACTCGTTGACATCCCTGATGATATCGATGATTTTACCAATCTTGTATGGGATAATCTCAATGAGGACAATAAGGTTTCTCTTTTCACACGTTTCATAAATATTGCCGACGGAACCTATGAAACACGGATCATCAACAAGAATAAGTAAGAACGAGGAGAATGACATGAAGGAATACGAATTAAAATACGGCTGTAATCCCAATCAGAAGCCTGCCAAGGTCTATATGAAGGACGGAGAACTTCCGATCGAGATCCTGAACGGAAGAGCGGGATATATCAATCTTCTTGATGCATTTAACGGCTGGCAGCTTGTAAGCGAGCTTAAGAAGGCAACAGGCCTTCCTGCGGCAACATCTTTCAAGCACGTATCGCCCGCGGGCGCAGCAGTAGGTCTTCCGCTGGGTGATATCGAGCGTAAAATATATTGGGTCGATGATATGGGCGAGCTTACACCCCTTGCAAGCGCATATGCGAGAGCAAGAGGCGCGGACAGAATGTCTTCGTTCGGTGATTTTATATCGCTCTCGGATATCTGTGATGTCGCAACGGCAAAACTTATCAAAAGAGAGGTTTCCGATGGTATAATCGCTCCCGGCTATGAGCCCGAGGCACTTGAGATCCTCAAGGCCAAGAAGAAGGGCAATTACTGCGTTATCAAGATCGATCCCGCATATGTACCCGCTCCCGTCGAGGAGAAGGATGTGTTCGGCGTAACATTTCAGCAGGGTCGTAACGAGCTTGTTATCAATGATGAGCTTTTTGCAAATGTTGTAACGGATAATAAAGAGATCACCGAGCAGGCAAGAATTGACCTTGCGATCGCGATGATCACACTCAAATATACACAGTCCAACTCGGTTTGCTATACCAAGGGCGGACAGGCAATCGGTATCGGTGCAGGACAGCAGTCCAGAATCCACTGTACAAGACTTGCCGGAGACAAGGCGGACAAGTGGTATCTTCGTCAGAACCCCAAGGTTCTCGCACTTCCTTTTAAGGACAATATCGGCAGAGCCGACAGAGACAATACGATAGATGTATATCTCAGCGATGACTATAATGACGTGCTTGCCGACGGAACCTGGGAGCAATTCTTTACCGTTAAGCCCGACGTGTTTACAAGAGAAGAGAGAAGAGCATGGCTTGATACGATGACAGACATCGCACTTGGATCGGATGCATTCTTCCCCTTCGGTGACAATGTTGAGAGAGCACACAGAAGCGGTGTAAAATACATCGCTCAGCCGGGTGGTTCGGTTCGTGATGATAATGTGATCGAGACCTGCAACAAATACGGAATCGCAATGTGCTTTACGGGAATCAGATTATTCCATCACTAGAACACGCGCCCGGCGCGGCAGGCAAGTGAATGAGGAGGGCATATGATAACAAGAATTGATATCGGAAAACCATTTAATACAGGCGCGGCATCGGAGGATATCGCGCCTTCCTCTATTTTTAAGGCGGAGCTTCCCGATGAAATAGAGATGAGTCATGATGCCAAGACGCTTACGATGGCACTGGATAAGGATGATAATGTCTACGGACTCGGCGAAACTGTAAGAGGCTTTAACAAAAGGGGATTTCGCTATGTCAGTGACAATGCCGACAATCCGGACCAGCACGAAAACAGGAGTTCACTGTACGGTTCGCACAATTTTGTGATCGTAGACGGAGCCAAATGCCTCGGTATCTTCGTGGATTATCCCGCAAAGGTTACCTTTGATATAGGCTTTACAAGGCACGACGTAATGATGATTTCCGTCGAAGAAGCCGATTATAAATTATATTTGATAACGGCTGAATTTACTGTCGGAGGAAGCGCCGTAAGCGAGATCATAAGACAGTTCAGAGAACTCATCGGGCCTTCTTATAAGGCGCCTTATTGGGCTTTCGGCTTTCATCAGAGCAGATGGGGTTATAAGAATGAGGACGATATCCGTGAAGTTGTTCGTAATTACAGGGAGAACGGATATCCTCTCGATGCCGTATATATGGATATCGATTATATGGATGATTACAAATCCTTCACTCTCAATGAAGAGAGTTTTCCGAATTTTACCGAGTTTGTAGAAGAGATGGCGGGCCAGGGCATTCACCTTCTGCCCAATACCGATCCCGGGATCAAGATAGAAGAGGGCTATGATGTATACGAAGAAGGTCGCGATAACGACTATTTCTGCAAGGATATAGACGGCGAGGACTTTGTGGTCGGCGTGTGGCCGGGCAGATGCTGCCTTACTGATTTTCTTAATCCTGCGGCTTCGAAGTGGTTCGGGCACAAGTATTCGTTCTTCATAAATGCCGGTGTTGACGGCTTCTGGAACGATATGAACGAGCCGGCTTTATTTTATTCGGACGGAACGCTGAATGAGGTGTTTGAGAGGCTTCCGGAATTTGCGGATCACGAGATGAGTCTCGGCGAACTCTGGGAATTTGAGGGAATGGTGAGGGACCTTGCCAACAATCCCGAGGACTACAGGAGTTTTTACCACAACACGCCGCAGGGACGCGTAAGGCACGACAGAGTGCACAATCTCTACGGTTTCTATATGACAAAGTCGGCGGCTGAGGCTTTCAAGGAGATCGCACCGGATAAGGAAATGCTGATCTTCTCGCGGTCCTCATACATCGGAATGCACCGTTATGCAGGCATCTGGACCGGTGATAATGCTTCAAAGTGGAGCCATATCGAGCTTATGATGCACCAGCTCCCGGGCCTTAATATGTGCGGTTTCCTCTATTGCGGCTGCGATATGGGCGGCTTCGGCGACGATGTGACCGAGGACCTTATGATGCGCTATATCCAGCTGTGCATGTTCCTTCCGCTTATGCGCAATCACTCCGCGCTCGGCACAAGGCAGCAGGAACTGTACCGTTTCTCGATGTCTCCCGATTACGTTAAGATGCTTATGATCCGCTACGCGATGATCCCGTATCTATACAAGTCATATGTAGATGCGATAAAATACAACAAGCTTATGTTTACACCTCTTTCGATCGCATATCCTCTCGATAAGGATGCGAGACATGTTGAGGACCAGCTGATGGTGGGCGAGTCGATCATGATCGCACCGATCTATCAGCCCAATGTCGCCGGTAGATATGTCTACCTTCCCGAGGACATGAAACTTCTCAAATGCCGCAGTAACAGGGATTACACTGAGGAAAAGCTAACGAAGGGACATCATTTTATACGGACTGCGCTCAACGAGGTGCTTATTTTCGTAAGAAACGACGGCTTTAAAATGCTTGATAAGGAACATTTTACGACTGTTAAGGATACGATTTAACGAGCGGGGCGCCGCAGGGCGCGGCAAGCAACCCGCGGAGCCCGGAAGCGCTGCTCCTCCCGGGAGCACCGCTCCGAAAGGATAGGCCATGAAGAAATATGATACGGTCATCTTTGACCTTGACGGAACAATTTTATATACGCTTGAAGATCTTAACAACAGTATGAATTATGCCCTGAAAGTAAACGGATTCGGGACGATAACGCTTGACGACAGCAGAAGATTTGTCGGGAACGGGATCGTAAAATATGTCGAGAGGGCACTTGCTCTTCAGAGCAGATATGACAGTGCGCGCGTGGAAGGTCTTGATAACCCGGATGTCAAACTCGTATATGATAGTTTTATATCGAACTATATTGTGCACTGCAATGATAAGACCTGCGCATATCCGGGAATCATAGAGCTTATGAGAACACTTTGCGAGAAGGGATACAGGCTCGGGATCGCGACTAATAAAGACAAGGTAGCGGCGGTAAAACTTAACGAGCTATATTTTGAAGGAATGATAACGGGCGTTGCAGGCGTACTTGACGGTTGCCCCAAGAAGCCCGATCCATATATGATCAACGAGGTCTTAAAGGAACTCGGGTCCGATAGGGAGCATACTATATATGTGGGTGACTCCGAGGTTGATGTTATGACCGCGAAGAACAGCGGACTGGATATGGTCGCTGTCCTCTGGGGTTACAGAGACAGAGACGAGCTTGAAAAGGCCGGTGCCACAGTCTTTATAGACGATGCAATGCAGCTGATCGAGGTGCTTGAGAATGAATGATTTTCTTCCTGTGAATATGCAGGATGTAAAAAGAAGAGGATGGGACGGGGTTGATTTTGCCTATGTCATTGCGGATGCGTATGTCGATCATTCCTCCTTCGGACCTGCTATAATCAGCAGGGTGCTCGAATCGAGAGGCTACAAAGTAGGCATTATCGCCCAGCCCGACTGGAAGGACGATGCTTCGGTATGCGTCTTTGGCAAGCCGCGCCTTGGTTTTCTCGTATCCGGCGGTAACATGGATCCCATGGTCAATCATTACACCGTCTCTAAGAAACGTCGTAATTACGATGCTTACACGCCCGGCGGAGTTATAGGCAAACGGCCCGATCATGCAACCGTCGTGTATTGCAACCTCATTCGTAAAATGTACAAGGACAGCCCGATAATAATCGGCGGGATCGAAGCGAGTCTTCGCCGTCTTGCACATTACGATTATTGGTCCGACAGCCTGAAAAGGTCTATTTTACTGGATTCGGGCGCAGACATTATCTGTTACGGAATGGGTGAACATTCCATTGTCGAGATCGCGGACGCCCTTGCTGCGGGCATTGCCGCGAGCGATATTTCATACATCGACGGAACCGTCTTCAAAACCAAGAGCCTCGACAGTGTCTATGATTATGAGCTTCTTCCTTCCTACGAGGAGCTTCTGTCCGATAAAATGAACTATGCAAAGAGCTTCTATACGCAGTACATCAACACGGATCCGTTTTATGGGAAAAGACTCGTGGAGTCTTACGATGGCTGGTATGTCGTGCAGAACCCGCCGGCCAAGCCTCTTTCGCAGATGGAGATGGACGATGTCTATGCGCTTCCCTATATGAACGATTATCACCCTTCCTATAAGGAGCTTGGCGGTGTGCCGGCGATTGAGGAGATCAAATTCAGCCTGACCAGTAACAGAGGCTGTTTCGGTGGGTGCTCTTTTTGCGCACTGACTTTTCATCAGGGGCGCATTGTTCAGGCGCGAAGTCATGAATCCATTATTTCCGAAGCTGTTAAAATGACGGAAAATAAGGATTTTAAGGGATATATACATGATGTCGGCGGACCGACCGCCGAGCTTAGAAGACCGGCCTGCGACAAGCAGATGACATATGGTGCATGCAAGGACAAGCAATGTCTTTTCCCCACACCCTGCAAGAATCTTGTCGTGGATCACAGCGATTATCTCTCACTTCTTCGCAAGCTTCGCACTTTGCCCAAAGTGAAGAAAGTCTTTGTGAGATCCGGCGTCCGGTTTGATTATGCGATGGCCGACAAGGATGATACTTTTATCAAGGAACTGTGCAAATACCATGTGAGCGGGCAACTCAGAGTTGCGCCCGAACATGTCTCCGACAATGTCCTTTCTCTTATGGGAAAGCCCGGAAACAGCGTATATTCGGCCTTTGTTAAGAAATGTGAGAATATCAATAAGCAGCTTGGACTCGATCAGTACCTTGTGCCTTATCTTATGAGTTCTCACCCCGGTTCAACGCTCAAAGACGCTATAAAGCTTGCCGAGTATATCCGCGACATCGGCTATATGCCGCAGCAGGTGCAGGATTTCTACCCGACACCTTCGACCATCTCGACCGTAATGTACTACACCGGCGTGGACCCTCGCAATATGAAGAAGGTCTATGTCGCCAAAAGTCCTCACGAAAAGGCGATGCAGCGTGCTCTTATCCAATACCGCGACCCCGCCAATTACGATCTCGTGAAGGAGGCTCTGCTCAAAGAAAACCGTGCCGACCTCATCGGTTTCGGCCCGGCCTGCCTCATTCCCCCGCGTAAAATAAGCGCGCATACGCGCAAGGGCGGCGGCAATTCCGGCGGCGCATCGGCGAAGCGCAGATCGAAGCCGAAGAAGTGATAAAGTATTTTATAATGGCGGACAGCATTTACAAAACCTGCCTAAAGTCATAAAATAGATTTATTGGATTTTATAATATCGAGGAGGTTATATATGTACAACGGTAATGAAAGAATTACGATCTGCAATCATCCGCTGCTTCAGCACAAGATCACAATGCTCAGGATGAAGGAGACGGGTACCAACGAGTTCAGGAAGCTCGTTGAGGAGATTGGTATGTTAATGGGTTACGAGGCGCTTCAGTCGCTTGAGCTTACCAATGTGGAGATTGAGACGCCCATTTGTAAGACCGTAAGCCCTATTATTGCGGGTAAGAAGCCTGCTATTGTGCCGATTCTCCGTGCGGGTCTCGGAATGGTAAGCGGTCTGCTTGCGCTCATGCCCACTGCCAAAGTCGGACACATCGGCTTATACAGGGACGAGGTTACGCATGAGCCTCACGAGTACTACTGCAAGCTGCCCAACCCTATCGAACTTCGTAAAATATTTGTAACCGATCCCATGCTTGCAACCGGTGGTTCTGCCGTTGACGCTATTAAACTCATAAAGGACCATGGCGGAAGAGACATCACTTTTATGTGCATAATCGCAGCGCCGGAAGGTCTCGAGAAACTCTCAAAGGCTCATCCTGATGTTAACATCTATGCCGGCCACCTCGACGACCACCTCAACGAGAACGCCTACATCGTGCCCGGTCTCGGTGACGCCGGCGACAGGATCTTCGGAACCAAATAACGGCGAGGAAGCATCGGAACCAAATAACGGCGAGGAAGCAGCGGAACCTCAAATGTGTCGCATTTTGCGCGTAACACTTTATAAAATGGAGGAAATCAGCAATGGCCTTTTGTAAATATTGCGGAGTACCGCTCGGCGAAGCGGCGATATCTTTCTGCCCCAATTGTGGCAAACCTATCGCTGCAAACATAAATGAGGCAACTGCTCAGACAGCAGGTGTTGTCGATACCGCAAATGCAGCTGCAGCGCAGATTTCAGGTGTAGTCGATACCGCAAACGCAGCTGCAGCGCAGACTTCAGGCGATTATATTCAGACCGCAAACGCATATGCAGCCCGTAGCGCAGGTGTTGTCGATACCGCAAACGCAGCCGCAGCCCGGAGCGCAGGTGTTGTCGATACCGCAAATGCATATGCTGCGCAGGAGGAATATCGCCCCTACAACGCATCTCGGGAAATCCCCCCTCAGGGCCCGTCATATCAGCAGCCTGCATATCAGCAGCCTGCATATCAGCAGGCCACAACCCAGCAGCCCCGCAAGAAGAAAGTTGGTCTTATAATCGGAATTGCTGTCGTAGTCCTGCTTTTGTTTTGGGGTATTTTAGCTGCAATAATAGTTCCTCCGATCCTCAAAGCATTCAAGACGGATAGTATTGATAACTGGCTCGGAGAATTTAACGGAACCGTTACCGTAAAAGGTTATGGAAGCGATTATGATTATGTCGATGGCACATACAATTGTTACGCGATCATCGGAGGCAGTGATGGCAAGGAATTCCTTGAATTCTATTCATCCGATATGGATGTTTATAACAACATCGATTTTTCATACGGAGAAAGTCCGATTGCGTCCATGTATGTAAAGCTTGAGGATGGAAAGCTTGTTCCCGTTATTGACGATGATGCATTTGTGATCGATGAAGCCCTTACATCAGAAAAGGCTTCAGCATTTGTCCTGACCAATACGTCGTATCTGCATATTGAATACACATACGAAGATCCTGAGTTTGACGGTGGAATGGTAATTGTGTTTGATGTGAAGAAATAAGTTGGTGTAACAGAATCGAAGAATGCCGGTGGAATCGGCGGATGTCGTGTTGAATTAAGGCAGTATATCTGCTTGCGAGAGTGCTCGCAGGAGAATATGCTGCTTTTTCTTGTAGTGGGGTCGGAAGTGTGACAACTGCTTCCGAGGCTGACACCACTCAGAGGAAAAAATGAAAAAATGGGGCTTTTCCAGCGGTTCTTACATACCTACAGGCAGAAAGCAAGAATATGTATGCCACTACGCTGAGGCCGGAATTTCTTGCTTACATACCTGGAGGCGGAAAGCAAGTAAATGTATGTCACCGCATTATGGCCGACACGACTTGCTTACATACCTGGAGGCAGAAAGCGAGTAAATGTATGCCACCACGCTGAGGCGGCCCGAAACGCCCAGCATACCTGCAGGCAGAAAGCAAGAATATGTATGCCACCACGCTGAGACGGCCCGAAACGCCCAGCATACCTGGAGGCGGAAAGCAAGTAAATGTATGCCACTACGCTGAGACGGCCGAAAGACCCCTGCATACCTGATAGTAAGAAACAAGAAAAAGTATGCCTCGTCGCTCAATATGGGTTATAATGAGTGTGTGTGCGTGCGACTATTACTCAATCAGAGGCTAATTATTCAAGTACAGCGATTCAAGCGAAGGAGGAGCACTATGATTAAGATCTACGGAATGCCGACTTGCCCTTACTGTGACTTTGAGGCCTGAGATCGTCGGACTGATCGGCTATAAAAAGCAGGCATAAACATAGGCTACACAATTCAAGGATAGATGTGATGAAGAAAAAAATAATTATACCAATCGCGGCCGGGGTGGCTTTGATAGCGGCCGTTGGTGCACTTGTGTGGCCGACTGTGTATGATAACGCTTGTAAAAACAGGGTGTACAGCGATTTGGAGGAAGCGGTTAAGGCCGTCGAAAGTTCAAATATCAGAGTCATTTCGGTGCGCGAGGAAGCGGGCGATAATACTACTAAAATAAGCTATTCCGAGGGCGCGAGCGGCGTGATCGTAGGTCAAGAAGACGAGGTCTACTATGCGCTGACGGCGTATCATGTTGTAAACGCCGAGGAGGCGGACCACTTTATCGTTGCGACGACTTTAACGCCAAGCTATGAGGAATTCAAGGAAGCGAACGGGATTTCGGGACCTGTGGTTTTCTCGGGATATTATGATTTGATGGCCGAGGCGACCGTAGAATATACGAGCGAGGCACATGATTTGGCGATTATTTCGTTCAGGTCCGATGACGAGCTTGCAATTGCCGAACTGTCGCAGGCGGATGCGGCCAAGGGGGACAGGCTCGTGGCAATCGGGAACTAATAAGCATATAAAATTTTCTAAAAATAAACAATTTAATGGTACATTCAATT